>CAJWTO010000059.1 GCA_913047675.1 uncultured Pseudomonadota bacterium
TCTAGATACGGTTTTGAATGCCCACGTTAAAGATGGTTATGTTGATTATCCCCAGATAAAAAAGAACTCTCGATTTCAGAAATACCTTACTCTATTAGAATCATTTGATCCGTCTGGCTTGGAGACTAAAGATCATCAGGCTGCATTTTGGATAAATACATATAACTCGCTTGCATTAAAGATGGTTATAAATGGCACCACTCCAGTCAATGCAGTTGGTCGGATGAAGTTTTACAGGACGATTGAGCATAAGGTAGGTAACAGAAAATACGATTTAAATTCGATTAAGAGCATTCTTGAAGAGTTTGAAGATCCACGAGTACTATTTGCAATAGTAGACGCTTCCTATGCGGCGCCTGTTCTGAAAAATGAAATATACCGAGCGTTAACCATAAGTCGTGAATTAGATGATGCGGTGTTTGCCTTTGTGAACGATAATCGAAAAAATCGATTTTTACCAAATCTGAGGATTGCTAAACTCTCAAAAATTTTCGAGAGGAATAAAAGTATGTTTGGGCAAGGCGATACTGATCTTTTAAGATGGATAGGGCAGTATCATGGGAATGAAGATGTGGCTGATGATCTTATAGACGGGCGCTTTAAGGTAGACTATTTAGACTACGAATATAGTATTAATGGACGTCCGATGTAAGTTCTACTGCTAGCTGTTTCAGGCTGCTGTGATTAATTTTCCCTGTCGGCAGGTAGGGTACTTCATCAATATAAAAGACTTTTTTAGCGAAGTAGATTGGCGCGAGCCCGCGTTTTCTTCCGGCTTCAATCAATTCAGATCTTTGTAAGTCGACTTTCGTCGTGAGCAGTACGATTTGCTCGCCGCGTTGAAGGTCTTCAAGTGCCACTGCAACGTGCTCAAACTCGGGCCATGTGTCTTGAACGAAATTCTCGATTGTCGCTAGAGATACCATTTCACCTCCAATTTTCGCGAATCTTTTCTGTCGACCAATTATGGCGATGAATCCGTCATCATCTACTTCAACAATATCTCCCGTGTCATACCAGCCCAAACCGAGTTTCCCAGAAGTTGGTGAGACCTCTCCGTTAGCGTTCAAATATCCAAGCATAATATTTGGACCTTTAACTGCAAGTTCACCACCTTCGGTCAGTCCATCTACATCCATTACTCTGTGTTCTATGTTCGGCAAAAGCTTACCTACTGTATTTTCCCGGTGATACAAAGGGTGGTTGACTGCAAGCACTGGGCTTGCCTCAGTTACACCGTAACCCTCGAAGATACGGACTCCAAACCTAGATTGCCACAAATCTTTCGTCGACTGCATTAGCTTTTCCGCGCCACTTAGTACCCATTTGACGTTATAGAAGTCGTACTCGGAGGCGTATTTTGCATAGTTAGCGAGAAAAGTATTTGTCCCGAGAAGACAGGAAATATTTTGTTGGTAACATATTTCGGGGATTTTTCGGTAATGGAGAGGGCTAGGATACTGATAAGAAGGAGTGCCTTTGAGTAGAGGCGTGATTAAGCCAACGACTAATCCGAAGGCGTGAAAAATAGGGAGTACGTTCAGTACCTGGTCACGCTTGTTTATACTGATGAGTATTTGAGCCTGAGCATAATTTTTTAGGATGTTAGCGTGTGAGAGTGCAACACCTTTGGGGCTGCCCTCTGAACCGGAAGTAAATAAGATCACCGCGCATTGGTCAGGCTCAGGGTTATTTCTGTGAGTTTGATCAGAATATTTCGCTAGCAGAGATAAGGCTAAACCCTTTAGCTTAGCCTTGGGGGTAATACGCTCTTTTACATCTTCTAGAAAAACGACTTTAGTGGACTTTCCTATTGTGGAAATTTCTTCATGAATCCCAGCAACATCCATGAATGTACTTGAAGTAATTACAAGTTCAATTTTAGAAATAGAGACCGCTTTCATCAGAGGAGTAATTCCGCCACTAAAATTAAGTAAGACTACTTCTTTGCCTTGATGTTGTAATGCGAAAAACGCAGTAGCCGCCGCTACTGTGCTGGGTAACAATATACCTACTCGACTGACTGCTAGTAAATCAGGTTCGAGAAACTCACTAAGTATGAATGCGCGAGCAATTAGACTCCGATAGGTCACTTTAGGATTATTTGGATCAGATATGATGGGAGTTGATTCACCATGTTTATTTGCAGAACGTATTAATGACTCAAATAAGTTTTCATTTTCGTATGTATTTTTAAGACTGATTTTCTGCATTATCTCGAACATTGTCCGGGATCTTCTTACTCTCCGGGTTTTCACAGGAAGATTGTCATGTGGCTCGAATATCTCTGGGGCTGAAACCGTGATCTTTACCGGGGGTAAGGTTTTTAGATGCGAAGTTGATTTTAGATATGAGAAGCGCGAATGCTGCAAGCCTTCAATACCAATTGGCATGATTTTGGCGCCGCTCTTTGCCGCCAACATTGCCGGACCATCATATATCTTCATCAAAACCCCAGTAGTAGTAATTCGTCCTTCTGGGAAAACCACGATTGGATCTCCTGCTACGAGCTGCTTCACCGCTTTTTTCAAGGTCATAGGATGCAGATCGTCTATAAGTAGCTTCGATATAGGGAAGAGGAAAATTTTGAAATACCAAACTTCTGCTGTCGTTTTATTTACTAGGAAAACTGGAGCTTCTGGTAGGAATGCGTAAAGCATCACTCCGTCTAATAGTGAAGTATGGTTACAGACTATTAAGGTGGGGTCCTGAGACAGTTGGAAATGCTCTTCCCCCTCTACTCGTACTCGAAATAGTATCTTTAGAAGCATGCGGAGCCCTGAACGGAAAAGCTCCTCGAACGCTCGATATAATGCACTTTTATTCCTGGTCGATCTCATTGGATCCTAATGACTTGTCCTATCTTGAGAATCGATTCATCTTGGAGTCGATTCAGGTTTGCAAGATCTTTCACTGTCGTACCAAGCTTGGTTGCTATGGTCCACAGAGATTCGCCTTGTTCGACTGTATGATAGTTTGAGTCCTTTCCATTAGGTAACCTGTTTGGAAGGATAAGTTTTTGACCTACCTTAAGCACAGTGTCGGAAAGGATATTATTTTCTTCGACTAAGTTACCAACAGTTGTCTTGTAGTAGGCCGCAATTGCCCATAAAGTATCATTGGCTGCCACAATATGCTCTGTTGTAATCAATCGTTTAGAAAAAATTGTAGGGTCTATCGGGGGCGCTATACGCGGCATAGGAATGAGTAATCGTTGCCCGATACGTAGTCTGTTACTCCTTAAGGAATTGAATTTTTTTATTTTCTCAACTGATAGGCCGGTCAGAAATGATATCTCGGAAAGAGTGTCGTTTGGTTCGACGGTTATGATTCTTGGTCGGTAACGACTAGAGGGATCAACCAGGGCAAGCTCATTTCTTATAATATCAGCAAAAGCGATCGGAACCAGCACTGTAGGTGGAGGTCCTTCAATAGTGAGTTTTTTTAGATGGGCAGGATTAAGAATATCGAATGTCTTTTCGTCTAAGTCGGTCCAGATTAAAATTCTGTTCAAGTCAAGGCCTACACCTACATTTATTTCCTCGAATGGCTCGCTGTCGCTTATTTTGGCAAGTTGTAAACCGAAAGCTTGTGGGTTCGCGATAATCTCGGTCACAGCTAATAGTTTCGGTACATAGGCCTCGGTGAGTTTTGGAAGTCTAAGAGAATAGAAGTCTGTACCTAAACCTTGTTGCAAATTTAACTCGATCGCTCTTTCTACCGTGCGCTCGCCTGAATGGTATGCAGCAAAAATTAGCTTCCAGTCGCCGCGAAAACGATCTCTCAATTCTTCAAAATAGTCCAAAGCGGCTCTGGTGCTAGCAATTATATCTCGTCTACCGTCGTACCATTTCGACTGATGTAGGCCAAAGCGATTAGCTGTTGCAGGCATTAGTTGCCACAATCCCGCAGCACCAGAAGACGATGTCGCATGTGGCTTATAACCACTTTCAATAATCGGAATGAGAGCTATTTCTGCGGGGAGGCCACGTTTTTGTATTTCTTTATTTATGTAAGCAAGATACGGAGCAGCTCTCTCACTAGCGAGAGTGATGTGTTTTAGGGGGCCGATAAAATGTTCAAGAGGCTTGATTGGCTTGCCAGCATATCGTGTCGAAAGGGTAAATTCTCGAGCTATATCTCGCCACAGATTCGGCACTAGCTCTTCTATTTCAATGACTTCAGTTGCAGAGCTTTCTGACCTTTGCTCTAACGCACCGATTCCACCAGGCGCCTGCGCGTATACTGTTGTCCCGTATATAGTAAAGAACCAGAAAAAATTAATAACTATTTTTAGCATTCTATCTCGCTTCATATGCACCGATACGCAGAGCGATAGGCACGTTATTTACAATTCCTTCTTCCTCCTGATTGTAGGCTATTTCATCATGATTGGGGTAGCGTTAAAGGTGCCAACTATCGATTGAGTTCTAAGTATGTTTTTGGCTGGCAAGTCGTGTTGGCTAGAGCTATACTTTTTTCATGGTCAACAAAAATAAAATCATCATTTATACGGACGGAGCGTGTCGCGGTAATCCCGGCCCCGGCGGTTGGGGGGTAGTACTTACTGATAGTACTCATGAAAAGACACTGAAAGGATTCGAGCCCAACACAACGAACAATCGGATGGAGCTTACTGCTGCGATCATGGCGCTAGCGGCCATTAAAACGTCGGCGAATGTAGAGCTATTCACAGATTCCACCTATGTGAAAAACGGGATCACAGAATGGATTTCGGGCTGGAAGGCAAAAAATTGGCAGACGGCGACCAAGAAGGCGGTAAAAAATGTCGATCTGTGGAAGGACCTAGACGAGATATCTGCCAGACATGAAGTCGAGTGGAAGTGGGTTCGCGGACACTCAGGAGACATAGGTAATGAATTAGCGGATCAGCTGGCCAATGAAGCAATAGACGAAGCCTTAGATAAAGTATAACTTTTTGGGATCTTTTTTATGAGACAAGTGGTATTAGATACGGAAACTACAGGGCTAGAGCCGCAAGGTGGCCACCGTATAATTGAGATCGGCTGTGTAGAAATTTCGCACAGACGCCTAACCGGGCGTCACTACCAGCAATTTCTTGATCCGAAAAGAGAGGTGGACGAAGGAGCTTCTGAAGTACACGGGTTGACGTCTAAAGATCTTGCGGGAAGACCAGAGTTTGTGGGGGTCGTCGATGAGTTTATGGAGTTCGTGAACGGAGCTGAACTCATAATCCACAATGCGCCGTTTGACTTAGGGTTTATTAATATGGAACTTGAGAGAATTGATTCAAAATGGGGCGCTATTGAGAATTATTGCAGTGTATTAGACACCTTGAATCATGCGAGAAAGCTCCATCCAGGGCAAAGAAATAGCTTGGATGCTTTGTGCAAACGATATGACGTCGCAAATAGTCATAGGGAGTTACACGGCGCTTTATTAGACGCAGAACTTTTGGCGGAAGTCTATCTGGCTATGACCGGGGGCCAGGAATCGTTAGACCTTGAGAGCAGCGAGCAGACGCAGCAAAATGTAGTCTCGTTAGTTACGCAAAAAGCGATAAACGAAGCCAATTTGACTGTTGTTGCTGTGTCAGATGACGAACTTAAAGACCATGCGAAAACACTATCGAACATGGTGACTGCGCCGATATGGAATAATCCCCAGTCGGATTAAGCTGCGAAGACAACGTTTAGCAAGGCAGTTATCGACTGCCAATAATTTTACTGAGTTGTGCGAAAAAGCCTAGGTCCCGACTGCATCCGCGAGTGACTGCTTTAGATCGCCGTTTTGAAACATACTCATTACAATATCGCAGCCACCGATAAGCTCACCGTTAATGAAAAGTTGGGGGAATGTGGGCCATTCTGAATATTGTGGTAGAACCTGTCTGATGTCTGGTTCAGCATAGACATCAACTGAATGAAACTCGGTATCACAGGCTTTTAATGCATCTACAGTCCTTGCAGAAAAGCCACATTGAGGAAATTGCGGACTACCTTTCATAAATAAGACAACTGGGTTGGTCTCCACAATATTTTTAATTTTTTCCATAGTTTCCATGATTGTTTTTCCATTATAGGTTGCAAAACGGAATCATTATTCTATATGTTTGGCTGGAGAAAAGAAATTAGTCATTTGTTTTTAAACTTCCCCCAACCTGCACCACCAGGTGTTTCGAGCTTCAAAACATCGAACTTTTCAACTTGGAAAGTTGCTTTACCCGGAATTACTTTTCCGTTCAGACTATTTTGTCCGAGAGTACCGTCCCCACCTCCGTGGTGACCGGGAGGACAGTTTTTTCTTCGCTCGCTCAAAATAGTAACCTGCGCAGGCTCCTCGAAGCGGTATTCTCTAACTAACCCATTCCCACCATTAGTTAGCCCTCGACCATGGGAATTACGCCTGATTGCGTAGCTTTGCACCATAACCGGAAAATTTTTCTCAAAAATTTCTACCGGTGTATTTAACGTATTCGTCATATGACTTTGCACACCACTTAGTCCATCGCCCACCGAATGCCCTCCGGTCCCACCACCTATCGTTTCATAATAATTCCAATACTGGTTGCCCATGGCAAGGTTATTCATGGTGCCTTGACTGGAAGCCGGAATTCTATCGGGTATAGCTTCGCTCAGAGCAAGCAGTAATACATCGACTAGACGTTGGCTAGTCTCGACATTTCCAGCCGCACAGGCCGATGGTGCTATTGCGTTAACTAAGCAACCTTTTGGTGCCTCGATGGCTATTGGTTTGAGAGACCCATAGCTTGCAGGCGTATCACGAGGCATCAACGTGTAAAAAACATAATAAACCGCGGCCGCGGTAACGGAAACGGGACAATTAATGTTACCTGAAACAGACTGGGCTGTTCCTCCGAAGTTCACTTCTGCGCACTCACCATCAATAGTGATAGAGACTGAAATCGTTATGTCGTTATGGCCTAACCCGTCGCCATCCATAACATCCGTGGCTGAATAAACACCATTGGGAATTGACTTGATAGTTTTTCGTGCTAAGAGCTCTGAATATTCACTCATCTCGTTTGTAGCATTAAAGAAGCCATCTATCCCATACTTATATATCAACCTATGTGTTCGCTTTACGCCAGTTTTGTTCGCACTTATTTGGGAAAAAATATCACCTAAAGTTCGATCCGGCGTCCGCAGGTTTTCATTTAGTAGTCCAACGGTCTCGGGTTCTAGTTTTCCATCTCGACTAATATATTGGGGAGCAATTATAAGTCCTTCGTCGCTTAAGCGTGATGCTAAAGGCATTGAGCCCGGCGTGTCACCACCTATGTCCGCATGATGGGCGCGACTTGCACAAAACGCGGCTAGCGTGTCACCGAAAAATACGGGCGTGATGATAGTTATATCAGGTAAATGCGTACCTCCGAGATACGGATCGTTAACTATCACAGAATCACCGGGCGCCCAATCAAACATAGGGACTAAGTCTTTCATGGCATAGGCCATACTTCCCAGATGCACGGGTATATGAGCAGCTTGTGCTAGCAATTCACCTTCGAAACTGAAGAGCGCACATGAGAAATCGAGTCGGTCGGCGATATTGGGTGAGAGTGCAACTCGTTTTAGCGTTATTCCCATTTCCCTGCAGATAGCTGTAGATTCGCTCACGAAAAGACTTAATTGTACTGGATTCATTATTTGCCCTAGTTAACCTGTCTGGTTTAACGATACACAATATCAATAGGACTTTAAATGCACAGTTTGCTCGTTATTGCTATAGAATATAGAGTTAAATATTAGAAGCGGTATCGTTAGTGCTAGATACAGACTCAAGTTCGCGTCTATGGGATATTTTTAAAATGAAAAATGAAGTTACAACGTTAATGGCTAACTACGGTAGGGCCGAAATACAGTTTAGCCGAGGCGAGGGCGCTTATTTATACACCGTTAATGAGGAGCGATATCTTGATGCCTTGTCGGGTATCGCCGTTTGTTCATTAGGCCACTCAAATCCTGAAGTAGGGGCGGCTATTTCGAGGCAGGCTATGACATTACTTCATACCTCTAATCTCTATCGTATAGAGCTCCAAGAGAACTTGTCGGATCGACTGACTAATATCTCGAGTATGGAAAATGCGTTTTTCTGTAATTCTGGAGCAGAGGCTAATGAAGCAGCGATAAAAATCGCCAGAAAATACGGGCACACCAAGGGTATCCCGTGCCCATCTATTATAACAATGAACGGGAGTTTTCATGGTCGTACGATGGCGACTCTGAGTGCTACAGGCAACCCAAAAGTTCATGAGGGTTTTGAGCCTTTAGTATCCGGTTTCAGGCACGTCAACTATAACGATGTTGAGGTGGTCGCTAATGCTTTGGAAGATCCCGATTGTATTGCTGTTATGGTTGAGCCAATTCAGGGGGAGGGAGGCGTTGTCGTGCCAAATGATGGTTATCTTCGCGATTTGAGACGCTTATGTGATGTAAAAGATGCACTTTTAATCGTAGATGAAGTGCAATCAGGTATCGGTCGAACGGGGAAATGGTTTGGTTACCAGCATGAAGGAATTTTGCCTGACGTAGTTACTTCTGCTAAAGCGCTCGGAAATGGTGTCCCGATTGGTGCGTGTCTAGCGCGAGGGATTGCAGCCACTATATTAAGTCCGGGAACACATGGGTCTACCTTTGGTGGCAATCCGCTGGCGTGTAGCGCGGCGCTTGCAGTATTGGACGTTGTGAATGAGAAAAATCTTTTGGAACGCTCCCGATTGTTAGGTAATTTTTTCGCAACTGCTTTTCAAAGAAAACTAGCTAGTCGGAATGAAGTAATAGAAGTGAGAGGCAAGGGGCTAATGGTTGGTATAGAACTAGACCGCCCTTGTGGGGAGCTAGTTAAGATCTGTTCCTCGCGTGGTGTTCTAATAAACGTGGCTGCACAGAATGTTGTTCGTTTACTCCCACCTCTGATCATTAGTGATGATCAGGCGACGGAAATTGTTGAAAACGTTTCAGCTTCAATTTTTGACTTTTTGGATTAAACTGGGCGGACTACAAGTGAGCAAACTAACCAGACATTTTCTTAGATTGGACGATTTAAGTCGAGATGAAGTCGTATTGATTATCGAGCGAGCTATCGAGCTCAAGGCTAGCAGGGCTAATGGACAGCGTTCATCAATTTTAGAAAATAAAACCCTAGCGATGATATTTGAAAAATCCTCGACGAGGACTCGCGTTTCTTTTGAGGCGGCTATGACTGAAACTGGTGGTAAGGCTATATTTCTCTCGTCTTCAGAATCTCAACTAGCTCGCGGCGAGCCGCCTGAAGATACCGCTCGAGTGCTCTCTGAAATGACTGATGCTATTATGGTGAGAACTTTCGAGCATGAAATTCTAAACACCTACGCTGAGTATGCCTCGGTACCTATAATTAACGGTCTAACTAACGATTTTCATCCATGCCAAGTATTAGCAGATCTACTAACTTGGTTTGAGCTACGGGGAGATATTGAAGGTAAGAAAGTAGCTTGGGTTGGAGACGGGAATAACATGTGCAACTCATATATCAATGCTTCTACCCTAATGGGCTTTGAACTTGTAATAGCGTCCCCTTCGGGTTACGAAACAGAACTTGGTGGAGAATGGGTTAGAAAAACCACTTCGGCTAAGGATGCCGTCGAAGGCGCTGATCTGGTCGTCACAGATGTGTGGGCGAGCATGGGGCAAGAGGACGAGGCGGAGCATAGACAGTCTGTGTTCAAGCCTTATCAGGTTGATGAGAAGCTAATGAGTCTTGCAAGGGCGGATGCGCTGTTTATGCATTGCCTGCCTGCGCATAGAGGCGAGGAAGTGACGAAACAAGTCATTGAGGGAAACTCGTCTGTGGTTTGGGCTGAGGCGGGAAATCGTCTTCATGCGCAGAAAGCGCTACTTGAGTTCTTGATTAACTATAACTAACCCCCTACCAAAGGAGTAGTACTGGTGAGTGAAGTCGATGGGATCGGAATGACATCTCAGCGATCCCGTAATAGGTTAGTCGACTCTTTGCGCGAAATGGGGATTAAGTCGGAGAAAGTTTTAGAAGTTATAAGGACTGTTCCAAGGCATCTATTCGTTGATGAAGCCTTAGCCTCTCGTGCTTATGAGAATACTGCACTGCCTATTGGGTATGGCCAGACTATTTCTCAGCCCTATACCGTTGCTTTAATGACCGAAGCCTTATGTGATAGCGGTTCGATGAAAAAAGTGCTTGAAATTGGTAGTGGCTGTGGCTACCAAACCGCAGTACTAGCGCAAGTTTCGCGGTTGGTCTTTAGTGTAGAAAGGGTCAAGGGTCTATTTGCTAAAACGGACCAGCGCTTGCGCGCGCTTAAGATCTTGAATACAAGGCTCAAACATGGAGATGGATTTGAAGGGTGGGCTGCAAATGCTCGCTATGATGCGATATTAGTAGCGGCGGCTCCGGTATCGTTGCCGTCTAAGTTAATTGAGCAATTGTCTCTTGGCGGGCGACTAGTTATCCCAGTTGGCAGATCAGGGAAACAAGAACTGCGTATGTATGTTAAGACATCAAATGGCGTGGTAGAGAAGTGTCTAGAGTCGGTGAGTTTTGTTCCATTACTTGATGGTCTCAGATAGTGAGATCATTCTTTCTGTGCAAAGGAATATTTTCCCCTGGGCTGGTAGTTGTGTTTTTTCTTTTAGTGTCTGGGTGCTCTAAACCAACTAAGCCTGTGCAAGTCAGAAAAATACAGATAGTACCTGTACTAGAGCCCTTGTTATTTCTAAAACAGAATAAAATTCCAGATGTTCGTCATGTGTCGGCCAAGGAGTATCAGCATAAAGTTTTACTAGGAGATACATTATACGGGATCGCCTGGAGGTATGATTTAGATCCTGAGCAGCTAGCTCGTTGGAATAAAATTGAGAATCCTGATCTGATTCTAAGTACTAAAACATTGAGGCTAACGTCGCCCTACACGGAAACTATGAAAGACCCGAGTGTTACCTCGGGAATGAATAGAGTCGAGAAAAGTCGCGTGCAATGGGTTCATCCTCACACAGCGTCTAGTGGTCGTAACCGACAATTGATTGGTAAAAGTGTCCGTTACCGTGGAAAATTTGGTGATACGGTTGTCGCGGCGGCTGAAGGACTGGTTGTTTACAGTGGTTCTAATTTAAAAGCATATGGAGAGCTAATTATCATTAAGCACGACGATGAAACAATGAGTGCTTATGCTCACAACAGTCGCCGACTAGTAGAGGAAGGAGAACGTGTTAAAACTGGCGCAGAAATCGCCCTGATGGGCGAATCGGCCTCAGGTGTGAGTTTGTTACATTTTGAAATTCGCGTGAGAGGACGACCTGCAGATCCGAGTGGCTACTTACCTGCGCTGTGATCCTCAACGTTCCGGAGCGCTAATCAAAAACTGCTAAACAATCATGTAAAAGATTCCTACGACTGAACGTTCCTCCGCTAACAGTATATTGAAGGAACGACAAGCTGCGGCTGTATCCATGTATTCAACGCCAATTCGCTGATTTGTTAGGATTGAACTGATTTTTTGATCTAAAAATAATTGCTTTTCACCAGTGCCAATGATGACTACTTCGGGACTCATTGAAACGATAGGCTCGATATTCTGCATGCCTAAATTCGTGATGTTACTAGGAAGAGAATCTGTAGTTAGGGTCGTACGTGTTACTACGCAAGGATTGTTTATCTTACGCTGCGCGATCATAATCCAACCAGGACCATAAGACGTGATCGTATTATTGCTATTAGGGTCGTCCACTAGTGCATTCATTTTTGCGTCTTCGAAACTTTATTTCTAAAGGAAAATTTAAGATTACTAAAGTTATTTCATAATTACTCATACTCAGTCTGTATCAAGTATACAAAAAATACCAGATCGTGCTTACAAAGAGGGTACAATAACTTGTGGAGCGCTCTATAGCTGTCGACTAGAAGTTGTTAATTTAAATTGTAGTATAAGGAGAGGAATGACTATGCGAATAATTCTATTGGGAGGTCCGGGGGCAGGTAAAGGCACCCAAGCTGATTTTCTCTGCGAGCATTTCGATATTCCTAAGATTTCTACAGGAGATATGCTACGGGCCGCTGTGGCGGCCGGCTCTGATTTAGGAGTTATTGCAAAGGATGTGATGAATAGTGGAGGTTTGGTTTCCGATGAGTTGATTTTAGATTTAGTTCGCGAAAGGACGATGTTAGCAGACTGTCGAAATGGCTTTTTGTTCGATGGTTTCCCCAGAACCATTCCACAGGCAGAAGGTTTAATGGAGCTTGGTTTGGGCATTGATCAAGTGATCGAAATTTCAGTTAGCGACGACGAGATAGTTGAGAGACTATCGGGTCGAAGAGTTCATTCCGAATCGGGGAGAACTTACCACATCAAATATAATCCTCCTATGGAAAGCGGCATTGATGATATCAGTGGCGGCGTGCTTATTCAGCGTGACGACGATAAGGAAGAGACCATAAGACATAGATTGGCTGTATATCATGAACAGACAAAGCCGCTCATTAAATTTTATCTTGATATTGCAAAAGGAGATTCTAAGCTAACTTGCTCTAAAATAGACGGGGTTGGGTCGGTCGATCAAATCCGTGAACGAATTTCCGAATGTTTCTGACCTGTCAAAAATAGACTTAAATAGAAAATTTATCATCATTTATTTGTAAAATTAATTACTTATTTATTTGCAGATTATCTTCTAGTGTTGTATATAAACATTGCAGGTACCAGTAATAACTTAATTAACTCGATGGGAGAGTTCTAGTATGGCTATAGCCAAGAAAAAGACTGCTAAGAAAAAAGTAGCAGCTAAGAAAAAAGTAGCAGCTAAGAAAAAAGTAGTAGCTAAGAAAAAAGTAGCGGCTAAGAAAAAGGTTGCTAAGAAAAAAGTAATAGCTAGGAAAAAAGTTGCTAAGAAAAAAATTGCTAAGAAAAAAGTGGCTAAGAAAAAGGTAGCTAAGAAAAAGGTTGCTAAGAAAAAAGTAGCCAAGAAAAAAGTAGCCAAGAAAAAAGTAGCCAAGAAAAAAGTAGCGAAGAAGAAGGTAGCCAAGAAAAAAGTAGCGAAGAAGAAGGTTAAAAAGAAGGCAGTTAAGCGAAAAGCACCAGCTAAGAAAAAGG
>CAJWTO010000060.1 GCA_913047675.1 uncultured Pseudomonadota bacterium
ACATCTCTTCGTTTAAGTAAAAGTTAATCGACCCAACCGACTGCGGGTCGGTCTGCGAAAAATCAAAAATTACCTTGTCATGTTCACGCCACATAGTGCAAGCGATCTTATAAGGCCCCATCCCCATACCATCATCGCAGATATAATCTTCAAAATATCTTTTTTCTTCTGGGATCGCATTCATTATTAAGTGAGCCATCGCTTTTTTATTACGCTCAAGTAGCTCATCCATAGCAGAATACAAAACATCATCGCCAAAGCGTTCGCTTAGCTCACTGCATCGTTTAGAGGCAGTCCTACAAGCAGCCACAATCGCATTGAAATCACTGTGATTCCAATGAGGTAAACGACAGTTATGCAAAATGAGCTTTAGGATATCTTCTTGCAAGACACCCTTCTTATAAATCTTTATTGGTGGCACCACTATACCTTCCTCATAGATCTGTCGAGCATCGGTTGGTAGGCTACCCGGAACTTTTCCTCCAATATCTGTCATGTGTCCAAACATTGCACTCCATGCGATATGACGATGGTCTTTATAAATAGGCATTAAGACTAACCAATCATTGGCATGGCTAATGGCTCCGTTACATGAATAGGGATCTGTCGTTAAAAAAATATCTCCTTCCTCAATCGAACCCTCATATAAACTCATGAACCCGTGAATAAAAGAGCCGAACTGGCCAACTACCATTTTCCCATCCCGATTTGCAATTAACGGGAATTCATCATGTTGTTCTCTTATGCCTGGTGACATTGCAGTTCGAAATAAGACGGCGTCCATCTCAAATCGAGCATTTTTCAGCGCGTTTTCTATGATATCTAAAGTTACTGAGTCCACCGGAACCTTTTCTAGTGGCGTAGTGTTTTTTTCTACTAGCTGAGCCGTCATAATCTAATCCTGAGTCTCTGGGGTGATTATAATATTACCAAAATCGTCAACTAAACCCTGGTGGTGAGGCAGTATTAAGGTCGTAGAATCCATTTCGGTAACAATCGCAGGACCACTAATAACACTCCCGGATCCCAAACCATCTCGACGATATATCTCTGTCTCCAATGTATTGCCGTCAACAAAAATCGATTGAGAACCTAACTTCGCGGAGGATATGTCAGAGACAGGCCTGACAGACTGAGCTTTAACCTTGGCTTTCTCTCCTAAAACAACTGCACGGATATTCACAAGTTCCTTTTCCGCCGGAAGCGAAAAAGTAAAAAGCTTTTCATGCATCTCATCAAAATCGACAGCAATAGCTTCAAACACACCTCGTTTTTCTTGCAAATCAACCTCCACCGTAAGTGACAATCCTTGCCCATGATATCTCACGTCCGCTTGAAAATTAGTCTCTAAATCAGTCATAGAAGTCTCCTCATCAGCAAATGATTTTTCGGCATTCTTCTCTAACTTTTTAAACTCTTTAATTAAATCCTCTTCCACAAGTGAGCTAAAGCGCCTGATAAGTGTTCTAGAGGTTTCGTTACGTAATCTAGTCGTCGCATCGCCATACGCACATAGTACCCCTGGTCCTGGGGGAATAATTACGGGCCATGAGCCCATTAATTTTCCTAACGCATTAGCATGTAGCGGTCCCGCGCCCCCAAAAGCTATTAACGCAAAGTCTCTCGGATCATGGCCTTGTTCAACAGAAACCAACCGCAACGCTCCGAACATGTTCTCATTAACAATGTTATATATTCCTTCCGCTGCCTGCTCCACCGATAGATCGAGCCCGTTCGCTATTTTTTTTACCGCAGACCGAGCTGCACTGGAGTCGATAGCCATATCGCCACCTAATCTCGATGCGCTCGGTAAATATCCCAGTACTACATTAGCGTCGGTCACCGTCGGCTCTATCCCACCATTGCCATAAGCGGCTGGCCCAGGCTCGGCTCCTGCACTTTGGGGTCCCACACGGAGCGCTTGAGTCAGTTCTGGTACATGCGCTATCGAGCCGCCCCCCGCACCAACTGTTCTCACATCGACTGATGACGCCCTCACCGTCACATCTCCTACCGTAGTCTCCCGTCTTAATTGGGCGGAACCGTCTTGAACAAGAGCGACGTCGGTAGAAGTTCCCCCAATATCTAGCGTCAATAAATTTTTATAACCCGCATTACTAGCAACCCAGATCGCCCCGGCAACTCCTCCAGCTGGACCGCTCATCAGCAGATTAACCGGGTAGTTTGCGGCACTAGCGGCCGATGTCAATCCTCCATCAGAACGTAAAATATTTAGTGTGACACCCTCCATACGGCTCTCAAGTTCTTCCTCTAAATTACGTATATAGCTCTCTACTCTGGGTCGTACATAGGAATTAGTAACTGTTGTTACGGTTCGCTCGTATTCCTGCATCTCAGGTATTACATCAGAGGACAATGAAACTGGTATTTGAGGTAGCAACTCAGTAGAGATCTCTCTGACCCTTTCTTCGTGCAGTGGGTTAGTAAACGAATTGATGAGGCACACAGTCAGAGCTTCAATATTTTGTGAAGATAGCGCCGCAAGTGATTCTCGTAGACTTACTTCATCTAGCCGTTTAACAATAGTACCGTCTGCACCTACCCGCTCTTGCGCTTCTATCGTTAACTCTAATGGCGCCATAGGTTCCGACTTTTGGTAGATCACCCATCCTCCTAAACCACCTGGAACAAAAGATCGCGCTATCTGCAAAACTTGTTTGTAGCCTTCAGTCGTAACTAGCCCAACTTTAGCTCCCGTGCCAGTGAGCACAGTATTGGTCGCTACGGTTGTACCATGCATTACGTGAGTGATTTCAGAAAGTGCAACATTCGCGTTCGCGCAGACTTTTTCTATTCCCGCCAACACGCCGATTGAGGAGTCACTAGGGGTCGAGGAGACTTTGGCGGTATGAATTTCTCCATTTTGCTCATTCAACAACAAAACATCGGTGAACGTGCCACCAACGTCCACACCAAGACGATACGAAATACTCAAGCTCCAGTCTCCCTATAAATTGATCAAGCTCACCATGACCCTTAGTCAATTGACATTTAAAAAGACAAAATGGCCTCTTTAGAATGTTCGTGGTAGTCTTCCTAATCATAATCATAGCAGGCCGTGATAGAAAGGGGAGAAAACATGTCAACGGAGTCTAAAACCCAACCTCAGACAGAGCACTCGGTGCTAGCGCCAGCGGATCACGATGAGTTCGCAAGGCAAGAATTTGTCAGGTCCTATAAAGAGTATCTCGTACATAATGTCCATCAAGGCAATGAAAAGCGTTATGAAAGCAGCGTAAAACCTGCATTTGAAAAGAAACACAACCGGGTACCGAGAGATAGATTTGAAGTTGCTAAAGAGATGACTAAAGATCCTTATTATCAGATGTTTAGCTCCCTACTCCGTACTAGCCAGGAAATGATGTGGTCATCGTGTCAATTGCCGGTAGAGCGTAATCTGGAAGAACTAAACGCCAAAATAAATCAGGTTCCGGGCGGCTCTGTCAAAGGCTCTCTGAAACTTGATAAAAATTTGGCGACTCCCCGATATCATAAAGCCGTTGACATACACTGTCAGCCGGGTGGCTACCATAACGAATTTACTAATAACGACGCTTCTTCAGGAATGGTATATGACAGAGCTGTTCATATTTATGCGATGGCCCAACTAGGACCTTATAATGATGATATTGGTGCTAGTATTATCATGTGGCTGAAAGAAAAATATCCAGAGTTTCAACCAAGACGTATTCTTGATATGGGATGCTCGGTGGGACATAGCACTATCCCTTATGCCGAGGCGTTCCCAGATGCGAAGATATACGGTATCGATGTAGCGGCACCGATGCTGAGGTACGCTCATGCGCGTGCAGAATCGTTGAATGTTCCGGTGCATTTTTCACAGCAGAACGCCGAAGAAACTAATTTCAAATCCGGCTCCTTCGATCTCATAGTTTCTCATATTCTTCTGCACGAAACTTCCGAAAAAGCAATTCATAATATTATTAAAGAGTGTCATCGATTACTAAAACCCGGTGGAATGATGGCACATGGCGAAACGCCTCCGTATAAAAATATGGGTCCATTTGACGCTTTTATGCTCGACTGGGACACTAGAAATAATAACGAGCCATTTTGGGCACGATCGCATGAAATAGATCTATACAGGCTATCAGAAAAAGCGAACTTTGATCCTAGTAAGAAAATCGAAGAAATGATCCCGAGCGCCCTACAAGTTGCCGAAGCCAGACGCTCGGAAGTTTTTCAGGGAGGTGATTTTGGTGGAGGCGGTCTTTGGTTTGTATACGGAAATAAGAAATAAACTATGACAAGTAGAAAATTACAACGTAAAGCTCACGGGCAGCGACCATACTTTTTTGATGATCCAAATATAGACAAGCTGGTCTCCATGATCATGGGCCTAGCCGGCGAAGTTTCGGTGATGCACGACAGAGCGGACACGCTAGAAAGACTTTTGCAAACTAAAGGACTCGTCACTCAAAAAGAAATAAGTGAATTTCTACCCTCGGTCGAAATCATGGACGAACGTGCTGCTTGGAGAAAAACATATCTGAGCGAGATCCTACGCATCGTTGAAAGCGAACTTGAAGGTACCGCGCGGGGGGATTTAGACCCGTACGAGAAAGCTGTTAAAACAGTCGAAACGAACTAATACCAAAACTTCAGTCAATTAAAGGCATTACTTCTTCCCCAAAGCGACGCACTCCCTCGACAAAGTCAGGCCAGCTGAAGAGCATCCCTTCAATTCCTGAGTCATCTCGTAATGACATTATCTGCTTTGCTATCGTCGCTGGGGAGCCTACTATCACAGGTATCCCCATAAAGGCCATATTGCCTTCTTCAATACTTTGGTCCAGCGCAGACTGCAGCTGATCACTCGACCCTCCCTCATTCGTATCTAAGCTTGCGCTAGCCAAAATATTCCGAATAGCACCAGTATCAGCTTTTCTTACAATATCTTCGGCCACACCCTTAGCTTTCTCATCAGTATCTTCAATAATCATATGATAAAGAGCATAAATGCCGACATTCCTATTATATTTTGCCGCCCGACTTTGAATATCTTTAACGCCACCAATTAAATTGGATTTTCCAGTCAATACGAATTGGTGATCAGCACTTTCCGCAACAAACTGTCTTCCGCGGGGAGATTGACCAGCACAGACTATCGGGATGTCACCGGATGGCTGGGGATATACCGTACAATCATCTAAAGAAAAAAACTCGCCCTTATGAGAGCAGCGGCCAGTCTCCCAAAGAGTTTTCAATATTGTTAAATACTCTGAGGCATAATCATATCGACGCTCATAGTGACTGTCTCCTGGCCACATATCCATTTGCAAATACTCAGCCCGATTCCAGCCAGTTACAATGTTCAACCCACACCGACCAGAAGAAATGTCATCAAGTGTTGCTATCATTCTAGCAACTACGGCAGGATGCTGGCTTAGTAATGAAATTGAGGGGAATAAGCCAATCCGTTCGGTCACCGACGCGAGGCCTGCCATTAACGTAAAAGACTCTAAGCAAGAGTCCCAATAACCTGTGGAGCCACCAAAACCCCGATACTTCATCATCGATAACACAAAGTCGAGCCCCTGAGCTTCCGCTTCCAACGAGATTGCCTTATTGTGTTCAAAAGTAGGCTGGTAGACTGGGCTCCCTTCAGACGGAATATAACCATTGCTGCCATTAGGGAGAAATACTCCAAATTTCATTTAGATTCCTTTTATTAACTAATACTTAAAAGAGACTATATGGAAATGAACTATACTATAAATAACAATGTATAGTTTATACCTAACATGGACGGTAGGAGACCATCATTGTCTGCGAACGCAATACCCAGTTTCAAATTAGGCCTGCTACTTTGTGATCATGTGCCTGACGAATTGGCCCCACGCTTTCAAGACTATCCTCGAATGTTCGCGAAAGCGTTTACAAGTGTCAATACCAACATCGAATGGCAGCTTTTTGATATCACGAAAGACGAATTGCCAACCAGAGCCAATATATGTGACGGTTATTTGATTTCAGGTAGTCGATATTCAGCGAATGATAATGAGCGATGGATAAACTCATTAATGCTATTTTCCAAAGAAGTGCATGAAGCGAAAATACCTATAGTCGGTTTATGCTTCGGGCTCCAAATTCTTGCTAAAACATTGAGAGGGGAGGTAGAAAAAGCTCGCCAGGGATGGGGTATTGGCCACAAACAATACCTCGTAAATGTACACAAAACTAACCTGTTACTGGAGGCGGGTTCAAAAATCACTGTGCCGGTCTGTCATCAAGATCAGATCACTCGCATTCCTGATGGATCGATTCGCATCGCGTCTAATGATCATTGTCAGAATTTTATTATATTTTTCGGCAACCATACTCTAGGAATTCAAGGACATCCCGAATTTGAGGATAGGTATCTTAATGCTCTAATCGAATATAAAAAAAACGAGTTGACCGATGAAGAGTATCTCGTTGCCAAGCAATCTAGGCCTCGCCCCGAGGATAGTAAAATACTAAGACAGGTTATCTTGGACTTCTTGTTTCGAGTCACAAAATCTTATTCGAAGGAAATTTAAGCTCCACCATAAGTCCTGGATCATTGTTGCGAAATCTTAAAGTACCTGCATGCAGCTCTACCACCGCTTTCACCACACTTAAGCCCAAGCCGCTACCAGGTAACGATCGACTTTGATCTAAACGCGAAAATCTTTCTAGCACTCGGTCATATTCTTCCTCCGGAATACCAGGCCCATTATCGTGAATTCTTACTTGCACCTCATTATTTTCTTCAGTAGCAACCAAACCTACGGCGCCCTGGCTAGGGGAATTCTTTACTGCATTATCTAATAAATTTGAAATCGCTTGAAACATCAAGTTTCTGTCGCCATTTATAACTAAGCTAGGATCCGTGTCACTAACCAGCACCACATTTCGCTCACTAGCAACGCCTTGATAAAGATCTGCAGCATCCGCCAAGATCACTGACAGGTCTATCTTTTCTAGAGTCGGGCTGTAAGTACCCGACTCTATCCTAGCTATACGCAGCAAAGAAGCGAACGTTAACAACAATTCATCTGCATCAGCCACGCTAGACTCTAGTTCTGCTCGCACTGATTCAGGACTACTAGCCGCGACCACCTCGATTTTATTACGCAAACGAGTGAGGGGAGTTCTTAGATCGTGTGCGATATTATCAGAGACATGTCTGACAGTCCCTACCAAAGCCTCAATTTTATCGAGCATTTCGTTCAAATGTTCTGCAAGCACATCAAACTCATCCCCGGTCAACCTAGACTCGAGCCTCTTGTCAAGTTGCCCGTCTACAATCTCACCTGTAGCTTTTGTAAACGCGGAGATACGGCGCAGAACTCTTCGGCTCATGTAGAGTCCGCCTAGTAAAGCAAAAATCAATGTCAAACTGGTTACCACTTGCAGCGAGCGTTTGAATACATTCTTAATTTGGCTAATTTCTTCGATATTTCTCGCCACCAAGAATTGCACACCGTCAGGTAGCCTAGATATCCTACCTCGCGCTGGCACCACCACTCCGCTCTGAGGTAAAACATAAGTAAACTCGACCCAACCATCCTCGTCAGTTTCGGCAATTGGCCAAGATTTCAAATTGCCAGCCAAAGGTTGGCCTTCGGGAGAGGCGAACTGGTATAACATTTTCCTAGTTAGCCTGGCGCGTACAGATAAAGTTTTAATTAACCAATCTAGTCCTCGCTCGCGATATACTTTCGATAGGACTCTGACTTCCTCTTCAACAATCCGATCGGTTTCTCTTACAACGACTCCTATAGTTGACCAATAGAAAAATAGCGCGAGAATACTCAGGGAGATACCAAACACAACTGTATAAGAAATAGTGAGTTGAAAGGTAGTAGTCCTCGCGAACGCGAGAATCTTTTTTAAAAATAAAGCCAATTAATCTTGCTCTTTAGACAGGCGGTAACCCGCTCCGCGAACCGTATGCAAAAGTGGGTGCGTAAAACCTTTATCTATCTTACCGCGCAACCTACTCACATGTACATCAATTACATTTGTTTGTGGATCAAAATGATAATCCCACACATGTTCAAGCAACATAGTGCGGGTTATGACTTGATCGGCATGCCTCATCAGATATTCTAACAAGCGAAACTCTCGAGGCTGCAAATCAATAGACCTGCCGCCTCTGGTCACTGCTCGAGTAATCAGGTTAATTTCTAAATCACCGAGGCACAACAAAGTTTCTGGTCCATCAGGCGATGTTCTTCTGCACAAGGCGTCCACCCGAGCCTCCATTTCGCTAAATGCAAAAGGTTTGACTAGGTAATCGTCCGCTCCGGCTTTCAAACCATCGACACGATGGTCAATTTCTCCTAGAGCACTAAGAATAAGGATTGGAACTTTATTTCCTGAGGCTCTCAGCGTTCTTACTATAGTCAAGCCATCAACGATCGGAAGCATTCTATCTAAAATAACTAAATCGAAATCTCCAGTCGTAGCCATATATAGACCATCCCGACCGTTACTCGCCGTATCTACCAGATGACCACTCTGCAGCAATCCATTAGATATAAAGTCAGCGGTATCCTTATCATCTTCAACTACTAGCAAATGCATTAATATCCTCACCAGAAAGTTATAAAGTCTTTATGTATGCCGATTTATGCTACCTCACTAACCGACAACTTTCTTGTTGATTAACATTTTTTAATGCAATGGACACATATCTGTAATGCGGAGTATGTAGTCTGTCTAAGGTGACAAAAAGTATTTTATGTCGCTGTTACAATGATAGTAGGGTTCCCTGCCCTTTTTAGAGTAACAATTCTTCTTGTCGCTAAGTCATCTTATCTCCCTGACTTAGCGACAAGAGGAGATTTTTCATACTTGAATATCTTCAAACATCACACTCGACAAGTATCTCTCCCCTGCGTCAGGAAGCACTACTACTATAGTTTTACCCGCGAACTCCTCTGACTGAGCTATGCGAGTCGCCGCCTCTGCGGCCGCTCCACAGGAGATACCACAAAGCAATCCTTCTTCTTTTGCCAACCGCCTTCCCATCGCGACAGCCTCATCATTTGAAACTCGCTCAACTCGGTCAACCATAGATAAATCAAGCGCACCAGGGATAAAGCCAGGTCCAATTCCTTGGATCTTGTGCGGGCCAGGACTTAATTCTTTCCCTTCTAACGTTTGACTGATAATTGGACTTTCAGCGGGTTCCACCGCAACACTTAAAATTGCTTTGCCACAGGTATTTTTAATATATCTACTCACGCCTGTTATAGTTCCGCCCGTCCCAACACCCGAAACTAGCACATCAATTTCGCCGTCTGATTGCGACCAAATTTCTGGCCCAGTAGTCTTTTCATGAATCGCAGGATTAGCAGGATTCTCAAACTGTTGTGGCATGTGGTACCGTTGGGGATCTGTGCTTACTAGTGCCTCAGCCTCAGCAATAGCTCCTTTCATACCTTTTGCACCATCAGTTAATACAAGGTTTGCTCCAAATGCCTTAAGTACTTTTCGTCTTTCAAGGCTCATCGTCTCCGGCATTGTTAAAGTCAGCTTGTAACCTCTCGCCGCACATACATACGCTAATGCTATTCCAGTATTACCACTAGTTGGCTCAACTATTTCAACCCCATTTCCTAAGATACCTTTGTCTTCGGCATCCCAAATCATAGCCGCCCCAATTCGACATTTTACGGAATATGCGGGATTTCGACCCTCTATTTTAGCCAGAACAGTCGCGCTACTTCCACCCACTACCCTATTAAGACGGACCATCGGCGTGTCGCCTATAGCCAGTGAATTATCTTCGTAATACGCCATTCACTCTCTCCATAATCAGTATTTTCAGTATCGCTCAATTCTATAAGTTGGGAATAACTTTTTCCCCAAACATTCGAATATCTTGCAGCGCTTCCTCTTGGCTCGGGCCGCCTGGTTGTCGCATTCTCAACATCACATAATCTGGCTGAACAACCTCTTTCCACATTTGTAACTGTTCTAGACATTGCTCCGGAGAACCCGCTATCAGGCGCTCTTTCGCTAAGAGGTCGAAAGACAAATCATCGGCGCATGTGACACCCTCTAGATGTTTATCAGCCACGTATGCCCCACCCTCATAATAATACCTATGCGTAATCATAGTCGGCTCACTTTTCGCCACACATTCTTCCCAGGTCTCTCCAACCACACAGTCTCTCATGAGCACAATGTAGGGCTTTCGGTTATTCTTTTTAGCTTCAGCACGATACTGATCGGCGTAACTTTTGATAACATCGAGAGACTGTATTGGGTCTGCAATCCAACCATCGCCCATCCTACCAGCTCTCTCTAAACCAACTGGAACCCAACCAGCCATCCAGATCGGAGGACCAGATTCTTGAAAGGCTGCAGGCGTTACACGCACGTTCTCGATCGTATGATATTTGCTGTCATAACTAAATGGCTTACCTTTCCAGGCCTCTCTAAGAATTTCAACACATTCCTCGGTACGCCCCGCTCTCTGCTTTAAGGGCACTCCGAACGCATCAAAATCAGGCGGCTGATAACCTATTCCTACCGCCGCTACCATTCGTCCCTTTGTGGCTTGATCTATGACGGCTATATCTTCCGCCAGTCTAATAGGGTGGTACAAAGGTGCTAACAGTACGCAAGTACCAACTTTAATTTTAGTAGTTCTGGCTCCTATCATCCCCGCAAGAAGAACTGGGGAAGGCAGATAATTGTCTTCTTGCTGGTGATGCTCTGTAAAAAAGAAACCATCAAACCCAACTTCTTCGCATAGCTCGGCTTGCTCGGCTAGTTCGTCAAGCATTCCCGAAACATTACCGTGATCTGAAACATCCTGTGTGCATGGAAAATACCCGACTGGCAACATTTTCTCCGACTCCTTATGAATATTCATCTGTCATCCTTTCATGTTCTCAAATATCGAATCCTGAAGCCACTATTTATTGAGATAGGCCTTTCTAATAATCAACTTTTTCACGCAATTCGTACAATTGTTCTCGCAATTCTAAAATATGCTTTTCCCAATACTTTTGACTGTTAAACCAAGGAAAGCCCAACGGAAAAGCTGGATCAGACCACCGTCGAGCCATCCAGGCGGAATAGCCAATAATTCGCAAAGTACGTAACGTTGGAATCATACTTATTTCTCTATAATCGAAGTCTCTATACTCCTCATAGCCCTCTAAAATGGAGTCAAGTTGAGCTTGTTGCTCCATTTGGTCACCAGACAACAGCATCCAGAGGTCTTGGACAGAAAGTGCCATACGCGCGTCATCAAAATCGACAAAATTCGGGAGGTCATCCCGCCATAACAGATTACCGGAATGACAGTCGCCGTGAGCGCGAATTTCCGACAGTTTTAATGCAGTCTCCAGATCGGACTCTATCAACTCTGAAATAACCTTAATCAACTCAACATATACTGGTCTGAGATCTTTTGGAATGAATTCACGCAAAATTGTTTCCGTGTCTAGCTGAAGGTTAGCAATAGTCGTGATTGATGAGCGGTGGGCGAACCTCGCTCGAGAGCCAATCGTGTGTATCCTGGCGAGAAAGCGACCTATCGTTTTAAGATTGTCTATGGAGGAAAGCTCGGGCGCTCTTCCGCCTCTACGCTGATATACCGCGAGTAGAAAGTCGTCAACCACTGTTATAGATTCACCCTGTGCGTTTAGAAGAGGCGCCACCACCGGGAGCTCAGCGGATGTCAACTCGAAGCAAAACTCATGCTCCTCAACAATAGCGCTGTAGCTCCAGCGCTTCGGTCGATAAAATTTGACAACTATAGGAACATCGTTTTCGATACCAACTTGGTAAACTCTATTCTCATAACTATTGAGCGCCATCAAATGACCATCAGGCTCCAATCCGAAAAATTCTACCGAGCTTAAAATGAAGTCAGGCGTGAGTTCTTTGAAATAATGAGGATCACCCACCAAACTTAAATGAGTACCTTTTCTTTTAACTCAACGATTTTATCCAGGACCGGCAATACTGTTTCCCGTCCCTCAGATGGTAATCCAAAAATAACATGGTTATAACCGAAGGATAATTGTTCTTCTAGTTCCTTCGGGCTTTGGGGCGCGAGGAACAATGCTAAATCTAAATCTGCATATGACTTTCCGCTTTTTTCACAAGCCTCTTTAACTAGATCAACCGTCCCCTCTCCTGGCCGGCCCCCTATCGGAAGCCATCCATCACCATATTCTGCAATTCTAGCTGGCGCATACTTTGAATTTGATCCTATCCAAATTGGCGGACCGCCTGCCTGGACAGGTTTGGGGAAAGACCACATTTTATCAAAATCAACAAAGTCACCATGAAATTCTGGTTCTTCTTCCGTCCATATGGTTTTCATAGCCATAATGCGCTCTCGCAAGATCCTCCATCTCAAGTTAAATGGTGTCCCATGATTTTCAACTTCAGGCTTATTCCAACCTGCTCCGACACCAAATATAAAACGCCCGTTAGATAGCCTGTCTATTGTTGCGACTTCTTTAGCCAGCGTAATAGGATGTCGCTGGCTAACTAAACAGATCCCTGTTCCTAGCCTAATTCTCTCAGTTACTGCTGCACATGCGCCTAACGCAACAAAAGGGTCATACGTTCTCAAGTACATTGGTGGTACTTGTCCATCGGGGAAAAACGGAGAACTAGTATCAAGCGGTATGTGGGTGTGTTCGGGGAGAAATAATGTATCTAGTCCCCTCGCCTCTACCTCTTTGGCTAGCTCAACCGGTTGTATGGACTCATCTGTCGCAAAAATTATTACTCCACTAGCTACCATAATTTATCTCATATTTTTTAAATTTTAGTTTTACCAAGCTCACCATTCCATCTCATTCCCGTTACGAGTGGACGAAAAAAATTCTCCTGTTGGACCGTCAT
>CAJWTO010000061.1 GCA_913047675.1 uncultured Pseudomonadota bacterium
TGGGTCACAGACAAGCGAATCTCGATCCGTTGAATCAATATGCGCGACCACAGACCGTAGAACTTGATCCTAAATTTCATGGGTTATCAGACGAAGACCTTGATACATTTTTTAATACGGGTTCCCTACAAGGATCTGAAGAAGCGACTCTCAGAGAAATACTTGACGTACTTCGAACCACATACTGCGGCACGATTGGTGCCGAGTACATGCACATCATCGAAACGACTCAGAAACGATGGATCCAAGGGAGACTAGAGGTTCCTCGCTCTACACCTTCGTTTGATGATCTAAAACGAAAAGATCTGCTGAGCAGAATAACTGCAGCTGGAGTACTTGAGGAATTTCTTCACTCTAAGTACGTCGGACAAAAACGTTTTTCCTTAGAAGGCGGTGAAAGTACTATACCTTTGTTAGACCAAATCGTCGCAGATGCTGGCAAACACGGAATTAAAGAATGTGTTGTTGGTATGGCGCATCGAGGGAGATTGAATGTTTTAGTAAATGTTCTGGGGAAACATCCTTCTAAGCTATTCGAAGAATTTGAAGGACGTGCTCCACAAGACATCGGATCGGGCGACGTAAAATATCACCAAGGTTTTTCTACTGATATCGACACACCTGATGGACCAGTTCATCTGACCCTGGCATTCAACCCATCTCATCTAGAAATTATCAACCCTGTGGTCGAAGGCTCTGTGCGTGCGCGACAGGATAGGAGAAATGATTTTAGCCGCAATAAAGTATTGCCGCTTGTGATACACGGAGACGCGGCTTTCGCAGGACAAGGAGTTGTGATGGAAACTCTTAACCTGTCACAAACAAGAGGATATTCAACGGGCGGCACCGTACATATAATAATCAATAATCAGATCGGCTTTACTACCAGCGATCCGCTCGATTCGCGATCAACACTCTACTGCACTGACGTAGCGAAAATGGTCCAAGCACCCATCTTTCACGTGAACGGTGATGATCCCGAAGCAGTCGCTATGGTCGCCCAGATCGCCTTAGATTTCCGCATGGAATTTAACAAAGACGTGGTAATTGATTTAATCTGCTACCGAAAAAATGGTCATAGTGAAGCTGACGAACCGGCGGCTACCCAACCCATTATGTATCAGCATGTCAAAAATCACCCAGGCGTCAGAAAAATATATACTGAAAAATTAATTTCTGAAGGAATAGTTACCCAAGGCGAAGCCGATACCTTGGCAGCAAAATACGTTGACGATCTTTCGAACGACGTTGTGGTTTCACGGACTTCTTCTGAGTCAAGCGATGACCGTTTCCAAACAAACTTTGGTGTGTTCGCAGGCAACGACTGGCGTCATCCAACCAATACCACTATTTCTGAAACTGAACTAAAATCCTTAGCTGAAAAATTCGCGCTAATACCAGAAAATTTCGAGCTTCACCGGTCCGTGAAAAAAATAGTAGGTGACCGACAACAGATGGCTCAAGGTATTAAAAGTTGCGATTGGGGGTTTGCAGAGACACTGGCTTACGCAAGTCTTTTAACAACTAAATACCCTGTGAGAATATCTGGTCAGGATAGTGCCAGGGGTACATTCTTCCACAGACATGCGGTAGTCCATGATCAAAAAACTGGAAACACCTTTTTGCCGCTGCAAAACTTGACCGATAGCCAGGAAACATTCCTAGTTATCAACTCGACGCTTTCTGAGGAGGCGGTGTTAGCCTACGAGTACGGTTACGCTAGTGCCGAACCTAACTCGCTAGTTATTTGGGAAGCACAATTTGGAGATTTTGCGAATGGTGCGCAAGTCGTTATAGACCAATTTATCGCATCGTGTGAAGAAAAGTGGGGTAGATTCTGCGGATTGGTCATGATGCTTCCTCATGGATATGATGGGCAAGGACCAGAACATTCCTCGGCTAGATTAGAAAGATATCTACAGCTTTGTTCAAATGACAACATGCAAGTCTGTTATCCGACAACTCCAGCGCAAATGTTTCACTTATTACGTCGCCAAATGCTCCGACCATTCCGTAAACCTTTGGTGATAATGAGCCCTAAAAGTTTATTACGGCATAAGCTGTCAGTTTCGAGCTTGGCAGATTTTACATCCGGAGGCTTTGCAACAGTGTTGGACGATTCAGAAATCCTCACACAATCTGTGAAACGAGTCTTAGTTTGCAGCGGGAAGATATACTTTGATCTTCTGATCGCGCGTAACGAAAATCAAATTGATGATTGCGCGATTATCAGACTTGAGCAGCTCTACCCATTCCCAAAAGAAGAAATGCTAGATTCCTTAAATCGCTACCCTAACGCCGATGAGTTAATTTGGGTGCAAGAAGAGCCGAGAAACCAAGGCGCCTGGTCAACGTTACGCTCGTCACGATTTCTAGCTGGGTGCCTGGATGGCGATAAGCCTCTGACGTGTATCGCTAGACCGCCATCTTCGTCACCCGCCGTGGGCTATGCAGCACTCCATCTAGAACAGCAAAATCAAATTATTAAAGATGCGCTTCGACTAGAGGACCGCGTCATATAAAGTATTTCTTAAACTAAGTAGTCTAAGCTTCCAGGAGGAAGAGTGTGATAATAGAAATCAAAGTTCCGGTTTTAGCTGAGTCCGTTCCCGACGCTACTCTGTTGGATTGGCAAAAGAATATTGGTGAATATGTCGAGAGAGGCGAGATTTTAATCGACCTGGAAACTGATAAGGTTACTCTAGAAGTAGCTTCACCCGAGGCTGGAATTGTCAAAGAGATCCTAAAGCAGTCGGGTGACGTGGTCTTAACTGATGACATACTGGCCGTTATAGATACCGAAGGCGTCTCCACGACCGTAAATACTCCTGAGGTGTCGGATATCCAAACTATTGCTGAAAATAGTGATGATGAGAATAAGCGGTTAGGCCCTGCGGCTCGTAAACTCATAGAAGAAAATAATATAGCTATCTCTGCGCTAACAGGCACTGGTAACAAGGGACGAATAACTAAAGCAGATGTTTTAAATTATCTTGAAACCAACAAACAAGCTCCCGAAAAGGACGTAACTTCAGTCACTCCTACAGTTGAAGTCAGACCAGTCTCCAAAGACCAGTCGCGAATAGAAGAACGCGTACCCATGACACGGCTGCGCAAGAAAACTGCTGAAAGACTCTTGATAGCGCAGAGCGAAAATGCTCTCCTATCAACATTTAATGAAGTAGACATGAAGCCCATCATGAATCTTCGTAGTAGATTCAAAGAAGAATTTGAAGAGCGTTACGGAGTGAGACTTGGCTTTATGTCCTTTTTTGTAAAAGCAGCCGTCGAAGCCCTGAAAAAGTTTCCAATTGTAAATGCAGCAGTAGATGGTGATGATATAATTTATCACGGCTTTTTTGATATCGGGGTTGCAGTCGGATCGGAAAGGGGGCTCGTTGTCCCGATAATGCGAGATGTTGAAAATATGTCTTTAGCGGATATAGAAAGACGCATTAGAGATTTTGGTGAACGCGCTAGGGATGGGAAACTCACTATAGACGAACTGACCGGGGGAACGTTCACAATCAGCAACGGAGGCGTTTACGGCTCATTGTTATCTACACCTATTATTAACACGCCGCAAAGTGCGATTCTTGGTATGCATAAAATACAAGACAGACCAATGGTAGAAAATGGAGAAATAGTGATTAAATCAATGATGTATCTTGCACTAACGTATGATCATAGGATCATAGATGGACGAGACGCAGTACAATTTTTAGATACCATCCGGCGCACTTTAGAGGAGCCCTCACGGCTTCTATTGGCGATATAGGTATGGTTGCTAAAAAAACATATGATGTTTTAATTATTGGCGGTGGACCGGCAGGTTATGTTGCAGCCATAAGATGCGCGCAACTAGGCTTCAACACTGGTTGCGTTGAACGCTGGGTGAGCGATAAAAAGAAGCCCGCTCTGGGAGGAACGTGTTTGAATGTGGGCTGTATCCCCTCGAAAGCACTGCTGGATTCCTCACACCATTTCGAGTTCCTTCAAAAGGAATGTGGTGCTCATGGGATAGAAGCCGAAGCTACGATTGACGTAGCCAAAATGATGGCGAGAAAGGATAAAATTGTATCTGGACTTACCCAGGGAATTGCGGGACTGTTTAAAAAGAACAAGGTTGACTGGTTGCAGGGTAGTGCCTGTTTTAAGGATCCAAAAACAGTCGTAGTTACAAACACATCTGGTCAGGAGGACGAAGTAGGCGCTTCACACTTTATAATTGCGTCTGGTTCGGTGCCTATTGAACTAGGATCTGCGAAAATAGATTCAGGACACATTGTTGACTCATCGGGAGCCTTGTCTCTCAAAGAAATTCCAAAACGTGCCTGCGTAATCGGGGCGGGCGTTATTGGCTTAGAACTAGGAAGTGTTTGGCGACGCCTAGGTACAGACGTCACGGTATTGGAGGCATCACCAAATTTCCTCCCAACCACAGACTTATCGATTTCTAAGGAAGCGCTAAAAATATTTAAACGGCAGGGATTAGATATAAAGCTCGGTGCAAAGGTTTTGAGCGCAGGCTCGCATGAAAAACATGTCGAAGTGAAATATCAAATTGCTGAATCCGAAAAAATAGAGAACTTCGACAAGGTTATTGTGGCGGTCGGAAGGCGTGCTAACACAAGTGATTTAGGTCTAGATAAAGTCGCGATCTCTACTGATGAACGAGGATTTATTAAGGTTGATGACCTGTGTAGAACATCTGTGGAAAATATCTATGCGATTGGAGACTGTGTCAGAGGACCAATGCTTGCTCATAAAGCTAGCGAGGAAGGAGTGTCAGTTGCTGAACACCTAGCAGGACAGAAAAGTCATATCGACTTTAACAATGTGCCTTGGGTTATATATACTTGGCCTGAAATCGCCTGGGTTGGGAAAAATGAGCAACAATTAACCCAGGAAAGTCGAGCCTTCAAATCAGGTGTGTTTCCATTCTTAGCTAGCGGACGAGCACACGCGATGGGTGACAACCAAGGTTTCGTAAAAGTAATAGCGGATGCTAATACCGATAGTATCCTAGGCGTACATATAATCGGAGCAAATGCCTCTGAATTGATCGCAGAAGCAGTTTTAGCCATGGAGTTTGGAGCCAGCGCCGAAGATCTAGCAAGAACCATCCATGGTCATCCCACTCTATCGGAGTCTCTCCATGAGGCAGCGCTTGCGGTGGATTCTCGAGCGATACATTTTTAGTAAGTTGATCCTCAGAAATTTCTGCTCCGCCAAAATAGCTAACTTCGTTGAAACTAAGATATCTGCTTGCATAATGGTGCACTGCAGCGTAGATTAAGTTTTCGTTCCATAAACTATCACACCAAATCGCACATCAAGCGCTCGTATTTACGGATCACAATGGAACTTCCAGACAATTCGCGAGGGAGAAACTATGGAAAATAATAAAAAACGAGTCATAAAAAAATATCCTAACCGACGTTTGTATGATACCGAAGAAAGTCGCTATGTAACCCTTACGGATATTAAAAAGTTAGTGACTGAGCGAATTCATTTCTCGGTGACAGATAAAAAAACTGGGGAAGATATCACGCGCAGCATCCTACTTCAGATAATCACAGAACAAGAAGAAGAAGGAGAACCGCTCTTCACCGTCGAGGCACTAGAAAAGATCATAGGTTTTTATGGAAAGTCAGTTCAATCACTCGCTGGAGACTGCCTTTGTCAAAGTTTAGCTATCTTCCAGCAGCAGCAGGAAAAAATACAAGTTCAAATGACAGAAGCAATGAAGACTAACCCAGCTACCGCCCCTCTCACTGATCTAGCTAAACAGAATTTCGAAATGTGGAATAAATTTCAGGCAGACTTCTTTAAAAAACACTTTTCGGACGCGGCAGACGACTCAGAAAAATAACATACATTTAATTTTCTTTAGGCTATGCGCTACGCTACAGCTTCTTTAGCAAAAGAGGACTTCACTCGCTCTAATTGCAAACGCAGGCTCTCTGGTAATTTTCCAGAATAAGTTTCAAAGTAAGTCTCAATTTCGGATAGCTCATTGGCCCAAATTTCGGAATCAATACCTAATAGTGCCGATACAGTTTCGCGAGTCAGCTCTAATCCATCAAAATTAATAGCCTCCGGCCTTGGAACAAACCCGATAGGGGTTTCTAACGCATCACTATCACCGGCGCACCTACCTAATATCCATTCAAGTACCCTCATATTTTCGCCAAAACCAGGCCAAATAAATTCACCATTTTCATTCTTTCTAAACCAATTAACGTGGAAAATTTTAGGCAAGTTATCAGATTTTTTAGAAAAACTTAACCAGTGCTGCCAGTAATCGGCAAAGTTGTACCCGCAAAAAGGTTTCATCGCCATAGGATCTCTGCGTACCTGACCTGTAGCTCCTGCAGCCGCGGCAGTGGTTTCTGATGCCATTGCAGCTCCGGTAAAGACTCCGTGATCCCAGTCAAATGCCTCATATACTAGAGGGCTCACGGTAGCCCGCCTGCCTCCGAAAATAATAGCCGAGATAGGGACACCGGCAGGCGAATTGCCTTTAGACGAAAAGCTTGGGCACTGACCTGCAGAAACTGTGAATCGAGAATTTGGATGTGCGGCTGGGCCATTTAGCTCTAAGTCGTGCGGCCGGGCCTGCCAATCTACCAATGAATCAGGCTTATCACCGTCTATACCCTCCCACCACGGCTGCATATCTTTAGTAACCGCAACATTAGTATATATGGCGTTTTTCCCTAATGTATTCATACAGTTTGGATTCGTCTTCAGGCTTGTTCCAGGTGCGACTCCAAAGAAGCCTGCCTCTGGGTTGATCGCCCAAAGTTGGCCGTCAGGCCCTAGGTGCATCCAGGCGATGTCATCTCCTACAGTCCAGATCTTCCAACCTTCATAGCCTTTAGGCGGAACCAACATGGCTAAGTTAGTTTTACCGCACGCCGAGGGGAAGGCTGCAGCAACGTACTTTGTCTCCCCAGCGGGGGACTCCATCCCTAAAATCAGCATATGCTCGGCTAGCCAACCTTCAGAGCGAGCCTGAGAGCTCGCAATACGCAATGCGTGGCATTTCTTTCCGAGCAGCGCATTGCCACCGTAGCCCGAACCAATACTTTTTATAGACAGTTCTTCTGGAAAATGCATGATCAATCGCCTGTCAGGATCGAGATCGCCGAGCGAGTGCATACCTTTCACAAAGCTATTTCCATTCTCAATATGCTCTAACGCGCGCAGTCCTATGCGAGCCATAATCCGCATATTTACAACGACATATGGACTGTCGGTAACTTCTACTCCCGCCCGTGCATAAGGTGAACCATATGGCCCCATCAAATATGGAATAACATACATCGTACGTCCTTCCATACAGCCATCAAACAACTTATCTATCTTCGTATGCCCAGCTGAGGGCTCCAACCAGTTATTATTAGGCCCAGCATCTAGTTCGTCCTCGGTGCAGACAAACGTCAAGTGTTCTACTCTAGCTACATCCTTAGGGTCAGATCTGTGCAAATAACAATTGGGGTGCGTATCTTGGTTTAACTTGATCAAATCACCTGAATTTTCCATCAAATTAATTAATGTAGAATTTTCTTCTTCACTACCGGAACACCAGTGGACCGCATCTGGCTTGGTTAATTGCACAACTTCTTCCACCCATGCCGCCAGTCCAACGTTACTAGTCATTTTTACTCTTATTCTCCGCCTTTAGGGTTGTACAATAAAACACGCTGCTGATTCGGAATTTTAGACCCTTAAGGCATCTTTCTAATTCCATCCGCAATGCCTGGTGATTAATTCACCGAGCTCGAAAAATACTCTTTTTCCGATTCTTATTTAGGTTCAAACCAGCGTATAAACTATAAGTCGTCGGCTATGTTACGACACCTTATGGTAGCCCGCAATCTCGCTATCAAATTCTTCTAGAGAATGGCAACAATTAGAATTAAAAAGCCTAATTTAAACGAGATACAAATCGTTTATTTGGCGAAACCTAGCGATCTGAGCCAAGTATCTACTTTATCCGCCAGAATACTATTAGCACTCAAGGTGACGAATATACCAACATGTCCGCCCGGTATAGAATACTCAGTATATGCACTATTGGGTGCAATAAACGCTAATGCCTGAGACGCGGCGGCGGGAACTAAATGGTCATCGGACGCCATGACATTCAAAATAGGCATGGTAAGATTTTGGGTCTCCACTTCTCTACCCCCAATGAACAAATTACCTTTAATCAATTTATTACCCTGATAAAAATTCTCAACAAACTCCTCAGAAACTCTGGGAGGTATTACTGGGCTGTCAAAAATCCATTTTTCCATACTGAAAAAGGTGTTGAGAGCATCACTATCATTTATCCTTTCAATAAAGCGGATATATTTCTGTTGCATGAGCCTATAGGGCTTTAGGCAAAGAAACAGCGTGTTTAAAAAATTGCCGCTTAAATCACCAGAAGCTTCAGCTAAATTTTCGATATCAATCTGACGTAATAAATGACTCAGCATGTCATCGCTAGTATGGAAATCTACCGGTGTGACCGCCGTTATCAAACTCTCCACCTTATTTGGAAAAAGGGAAGCGTAACAAATAGAAAAAGTGCCTCCCTGACAAACTCCAAGTAAAGACACGCGCTCTCGCGCCAGATATTCCCTTAGAAAGTCTACGCAGAAGTCAAGATAGCGCACAACGTAGTCTTCCAGGCTTAGTGTTGTATTGTCGGTAGACGCATGTCCCCAGTCGATCAAGTACACTTCGTAGCCTTTCGCAACCAAACTCTCTACAAATGATCGACCTCTATGAAGGTCGACCATTTCTGGTCGATTTACAAGTGCATAAACAACCAGTACTGGAATAGCTTCAGAGGTTTTATTACGACCTTGATATTTAAATAAGGTAACCCCCTCAATCTCAGTAAGCGCATCTCGTGGCATAAAACCAATTTGGGCGTCTGATAATTTCTCAAACACCTCAAAGGTCTGTGCTGACTGTTTTTTAAAACGTTGAATCTCTTGTTGAGCACTTTCCAAAGACAGTGTTACGCGAGACAAAGCTCACCTCGTGGCTCGACATAATCTACAGGAGAATACTTATTTTTATATGACATTTAAATTTGTACCATCTATTTTTTCAAAAGAAGTCGTAACTGCTCACCGTCCCGCGCGGTTAATGATTTCTTTTCTGTCAATTTTCGCCATTCTCCAGAACTCAACATGTCATCAATAGATGCCTCGAAGACTTTTCGCGCTTTTTGCATTGTAGAAGTATTATTAATCATATCACCGAAATTCTCTGAGAAATTTAAGGTCATGACTGATTGATAATAAGCCTCCTCTGCTTTATCTATCCAAACGTTGTAGATATCACGCAAGGAGGATAGATTTTGTTCGTTATTATCTCTCAGAGAATTCGAGAAGTTTTTTAGAGCATCCATGGTGGATTTTCGATAATGTGCTCTGACCAATGCGACCGATTCTTGAAGATCCCGATAGGCTAGACATAAGAGATTGTAAGACACTCGTACATTTGCGAAAGACATGATAGAGGTGGAAAGCAGAAACTGCTCCCCAGAAGTAATAACCTCTGAGGATTGATCTAATGCACCAGCTCCTAATGATAATTCTTCACCTGAAAGTATCTTCGCGTACCACTGATCGTTAGGAATTGAATTATTCGAAAAACCTTCGCGAATCACATCAATATATGTGGCTATACTCACCCCTTGGTCATCATCGTGGCTCGTTTCCAACACTTCGGTTATTGACTCCATGAAGCTTATATAGCTGGCACAAACCGATTCTACTATATCAGTCTTAAGATCAGCCGATTGGAGAGTCACCCTCCTAATACATCTTATGATTGCGTTCTGCGGTTAACTAGGTCATCTACCACCGAAGGTTCCGCCAGCGTAGAAACATCGCCGAGATTATCAACTTCATTTGCCGCGATTTTCCGAAGTATTCGTCGCATAATCTTACCCGACCTAGTTTTAGGTAGCCCGGGGGCCCATTGAACTGCGTCTGGTGCCGCGATTGCGCCAATTTCTTTGCGTACATGCAATACCAACTCATCTCGCAACTCTTCGCTCTCCGCAACGCCACTCATGAGCGTAACATACGCATAGATCCCCTGCCCCTTAATATCGTGAGGAAAACCTACCACCGCAGCCTCCGCGACCGCGTCGTGAAGCACTAACGCACTCTCAACTTCAGCCGTTCCCATGCGATGACCGGACACATTGATGACGTCATCTACTCTGCCTGTTATCCAATAATAACCATCCTCATCGCGTCGTGCTCCGTCACCTGTGAAATAACGACCTGGAAACATGGAAAAGTACGTTTCTTTGAATCTGGCATGATCGCCATAAACAGTGCGCATTTGACCAGGCCATGAGTTCTTAATTACAAGAGCTCCCGAGGCTGGTCCTTCCAACTCAGTTCCGGTATCGTCTACTAAAGCTGGCTCCACTCCAAAAAATGGCACTGTGGCAGAACCCGGCTTTAAAGCGATCGCACCTGGCAAAGGTGTAATCAATATACCTCCCGTCTCCGTCTGCCACCAAGTATCTACTATCGGACATGTGGACTTTCCAACAACCGAGTAATACCAGTCCCAGGCTTCTGGGTTAATAGGCTCGCCCACGCTACCTAACAATCTCAAGCTACTTAAATCACAACATTCGACAAAGTGATTTCCTTGTCCCATGAGAGCGCGCAGGGCGGTTGGTGCGGTATAAAAAATATTTACTTTATGCTTGTCAATGACCTGCCACATCCTACTTGCATCAGGATAGGTGGGTACTCCTTCAAACATAAGCGTCTTAGCTCCGTTCGCTAGAGGTCCGTAAATAATGTAGGAATGTCCAGTGACCCAGCCTACGTCTGCGGTGCACCAATAGGTATCATCACTCTTGTAATCAAAAACATACTTGTGGGTCATCGCCGCATGCAAAAGATAGCCTCCGGTCGTATGCAATACGCCTTTAGGTTTTCCAGTCGAACCCGATGTATACAAAATAAATAAAGGATCTTCCGCGTCCATTACTTCGGGTAGACAATGTGGCTCCTCTTTAGCAATTGCCTCGTGATACCAAATATCCCGCCCTTCAGACCAAGATATTTTCCCCGCTGTTCTCTCAACCACAAAAACAGTGTTCACGTTCGGACAATGATCTAAGGCAATATCAACATTCGCTTTTAATGGTATCGAACGTCCACCCCGCACACCTTCATCGGCGGTGACTAAAACAGTACATTCTGAATCCAAAATACGATCTTTCAGCGCATCGGGAGAGAACCCTCCAAAAACCACAGAGTGTATAGCCCCTATCCTGGCACACGCCAGCATAGCAACTGCTGCCTCTGGAACCATCGGCATGTATATAGAGACTCGATCTCCTTTTTTGACACCTCGGGACTTTAATGCATTACTAAATCGACAAACTTCTTCGTACAACTCTTTATAGGTGAGCTGCTTATCATCACTGGGCTCATCGCCTTCCCAAATTATAGCGGTCTGATCTCCTCGCTCATTCAGATGACGATCGATACAATTTACGGTTACATTAAGTTTGCCGTCAACGAACCACTTAATTTTAGCTGAACTGAAATCACAATCACTTACCTTGGACCATTTTTTCTCCCAAGTTAAAAATTCTTCAGCTTTCTCGCCCCAAAACTCTTCAGGTTTATCAATTGAATGCTGGTACATAGTCTTATAAAGATCGGCATCGATATGCGCCGATTTTTCGACCGCAGCCGAGACAGGATAAAGTTTCGATTCCGTCATTAGATAGATCCTCAACCCAGAGTCATTACCCCGAGAATGCTACAACCATAATTATCGGTTAGAACTATTACAGTTGGTTTTTTACATGTTTTTCGCATATTAGTTTAACATAGGGAAAGTAAAGAAAGACATTACATACGGATACTAGCGCTCGCAAAATGAAAAAACATATAGGCCATGACGGAGCTTTTCGAGAATGCATCAGTGCAGTATCGACCGCTTGTCAAATGACCCGTAAAGCTCAATGCGCTGCGCTTAAAGTAGCGCAATACAAAAAGTCTGATAGTAGCCCTGTGACTGCTACGGACTTTGCGGTCCAGGCCTTGATCAATCGAAAGCTTGGGTGTCTGTACGAAGATATCGCAATTTTAGCAGAAGAAAGTAGTAAAGAACTTAAGAAAAAGTCTGACTTAGTTAGCGCGATCTGCAATATGCTTCATTTTGATTGGCCAAATGCCTCGACTAGTGAACTCTTTAGTGCAATAGACCTGGGAAGCGATAAAAGTCAAAAAGATCGCTACTGGACTCTCGACCCGATTGATGGGACTAAAGGCTTTATTAGAGGAGGCCAATATGCCATTGCCTTAGCCTTTATTGATAAAGGAGAAGTTACCAAAGCTATTATGGGATGTCCTAACCTTTCAGTCTCTTCAGGATCATCGCCCGACAAGGTGAGTGAAACGGGTAGCATTTTTTTTAGCATAAAAGGAAGGGGATCTTGGATCATTCCAGACGACTTAAGCACATTCGAACCCACTCAAGTATTTTCTAAAGCAGAGAAATCAAGTGAAATAAGGATATGTGGCTCTGTGGAGCCCCTTCACTCAGTCACAAAAAAGAACGACCAGATCGCGAAAGCCCTTAATAAAAAAAATCATAAGCTAAAAATAGATAGTCAATGCAAATATACAATAGTAAGTA
>CAJWTO010000062.1 GCA_913047675.1 uncultured Pseudomonadota bacterium
AGGCAGAGCCGGCAGATTTACAGTCTGCTCCCGTTGACCGCTTGGGTACCCCTCCGAAACGGTAACCCACTATTGTCCTAAAATTCAGTGGCCTATGTCAACTTATTTCAACTCCTAATCAATTTTCCGGTGACTCCGTTTTTAATCCTAGATGGTCGCGAATTAGTACCAAGCTCACCAGGAAGGTAATAATCAATTTCTTTACCGAAATATTTTCGTGCCTGCGTTAACGTAAGTGCCGGCAGATTCCCGCTAGTATTTGCGCTTGTCGAAACCAACGGCCCCGATCTTTGGCATAATTCAGATGCCTGTGAATGACTAGTCATTCGTACACCTATAAACCCGTTATCATCTAACAGCCACGGTGGCGCTAATTCAGTAGCAGGTAAAATCCAAGTTGAGTGACCCGGCCATGAATCAATTATTTGTTCGCGATAGGGGACATCTATCCTTACTAAATTTAGAACTTGTTCCAAATTTGCCACTATCACTAAAAAATTCTTCTGTGATCCTCTAGCTTTAAGTCGTTTGATTTCAGTAATAGCTCTTAGTGAGTATGCGCTAACAGCAATACCAAAAACCGACTCAGTAGCGTGCACAATCAATTTATCCCGTCTTAAAATCCTAGACGCACAAGACACTTTCCAGCTATATTTCATAGTTTCCCGCTCACAGGGTGAACTTTTTCGAAGTGCTCGTTACCACCTCAAAACGCCTAAGTGATGAGTTAAGAACATCAGCGTCCTCCCAGCTAATATCTAAGTCTCACCTATCATTTGATTATCCCACCGCTACTTTTTTCTTTGTTACTTTTTTCTTTGTTACTTTTTTCTTTGTTACTTTTTTCTTTGCTACTTTTTTCTTTGCTACTTTTTTCTTTGCGCCCTTGCGGCCGCGTCTCACCGGCGCGGCCTCCAGCAAAGATTCGCAATCAGCTAAAGAGAGACTCAGCGGATCAGTGTCTTTTGGTATCCGAGCATTTTTTTCGCCGTTTGTTATGTAAGGGCCCCAGCGACCATTCAAGATAGAAACACCCTCATCAACAAATATTTTGATTTGTTTTGCCGCATCTGCCTCAATTTTCTCTTTCACCAACTCTAAGGCACGCGAATAACCTATAGAGTAAGGATCATCTTCCTTGCCTACGCTCGCAAACTTATCCCCATAACGGATATATGGTCCAAAACGGCCTATCCCAATTACAAGCTCGCGGACGTCTTGATCCTGGAAGTGCGTATCAGAGTTATCGACCTCATTAGTTAGCGTCCTAGGAAGCTTCATCAAAGTTAGAGCTCGTTCTAAATCAAGATCCTTGATTTTTACCCCTGGTGGCACACCATAAAATTTAGGTTTTTTGTCTTCATCCTCTATATCTCCAACAACAATAACCCAGCCATATCTCCCCATCCTGACGAAAACAGGCTCATTACTCTTCGGATGAATACCCAAATGTCGAGATTGGTTCGCTTCTTGCCTCGTGACATTCTTTTCCTTTTCATCAACAATCGTTTTAAAGGGCAACCAAAATTCTTCCAGCAGAGAAAGCCAATCACGTTCGCCTCGGGAAACTGCGTCGAGATCATCCTCAAGACGCGCAGTAAATTCGTAATCAACATAACTAGTGAAATGACTTGTCAAAAAGTCATTTACCAGGCGCCCCATATCAGTTGGTTCAAATCTTTTTTTCTCTGTTGATACATACTCTCTTTGTACTAGAGTGGAGATAATAGATGCATAAGTAGAAGGTCTTCCAATCCCGTACTCCTCAAGAATCTTGACTAAACTAGCTTCTGTGTATCTAGGGGGGGGTTGCGTAAAATGTTGCTCTCCCCTTATAGAATCAAGTTCAATCCGTTCTCCAACCGCCAGCGGGGGTAGTCTATTGTTTTCGGAATCACCTGCTGCATCCTCAGAGTTTTCATCCGTGCCCTCTAAATACACTGCCATAAATCCAGGCTCCACCACCGTAGATCCACTGACCCTAAAAACTCCACGATCTCCAGCCTTTAGATCGACCGAAACCGTATCGATGGTAGCCGGTATCATCTGGCATGCTACGGTCCTCTTCCAAATTAAATCATAAAGACGATACTGATCTTCGGTTAAATATTGCTTTATATCATTCGGCACGCGTAGGCACGAGGTAGGTCGAATCGCTTCGTGAGCCTCTTGAGCATTTTTTGAGCGCGTCTTGAATACTCTGGCATCCTCCGGAGCTTGATCGGTCCCATATCGACTTTTTATAAAACCCCGGAGTTCAGCTAATGAGTCGTCCGCTAAGTTAAGAGAATCGGTACGCATATAGGTAATCAGACCGACGCTACCATCGCTATTCCCCACATCTATGCCCTCATATAATTGCTGCGCGGTGCGCATAGTGCGTTGTGCGGTAAAACCCAGCTTGCGCCCCCCTTCTTGTTGCAAAGTGGAGGTTATAAATGGCGCGGTGGGGTTTCTTTTCCTTTGTTTTTTCTCGACTTTTTCAACGACTAGAACACCAGTAGCCGCCTCCAAAAGCCCCTCCTTGATCTGCGAGGCCTCCTTACCATCGGTAATAGAAAACTGACTTATTTTATCATCATCGAAATAAGTTAACTTCGCCACAAAATTTTTAGTATCGGCTTCGATCGTCCAATACTCCTTGGGATCAAATTTTTCAATCTCCGCTTCCCGCTCGCAGATTAAACGTAAAGAGGGACTTTGTACTCTTCCGGCAGACAATCCAGGTTTGATCTTTTTCCACAATAATGGTGAAAGGTTAAATCCCACTAAGTGATCCAAAGCACGACGTGTTTGTTGAGCGTTGACCAGCGACATAGAAACTTCTCGCGGCTCAGCTATCGCGCCTTTAATCGCCTTTTCGGTAATCTCACTGAACACCACTCGGTGAATATCCTTCCCAATCAGTACATTACGCTCTTGGAGAAGCTCAACTAAGTGCCAAGAGATAGCCTCCCCCTCTCGGTCTAAATCAGTGGCTAAGTAAAGAGCCTGTGCCTTCTTCATTGCTTTCGTTATTGCTGCGACGTGCTTAATACTCCTCTCACCGACCTCGTACTGCATTAAAAAGTTGGTCTCGGTATCGACGGCACCATTCTTTTTTCGTAAATCACGTACATGCCCGTAGGAAGCTAATACTTCAAAATCTTTCCCTAAATACTTTTTGATGGTCCCAGCCTTAGCCGGAGACTCGACAATCACTAAATTTCTTGCCATATTTCTTTGCCGATTGATTAAAAATGAAAATTCAAATTACTAGATTAAGATCAGCTGCTAATGCAAATTCCCCGCGAGACCGCCCATCACCAGATCTTCAACTAAGATAAAGGCCTGTTCTTGCTCGGGCTGATTTAACAATACTAGTAGAATTATCCACTTCAACTGTTCTAACTCAATTTCCTCTGTATCTAAAGCGAATATCCTCTCTATAATGACCTCGCGACTGCGACTATCAAGCAAACCAGTATGCTCTAGAAAATGCAAAAACCCCCTACATTCTAGATCAATCTTTCTTTGTTCAGCCTCAGTATAGACTCTAAATGTTTTGTCTCCTTCGACCCGAAGCAAACTACCGCTAGGATTTCTATCAGAAAGTCCTTCAAGCCAATCAAAAGCCTTATTTACCTGCGCAGGTTCAAAGCCAGCACTGTCCAACTCCAACTTCAATCGTTCCCCATCTACTCCCAGCGAAATATCGTCTTCGACATAGTTTTCGAATAGATATATCAATATATCAATCAAGGTTTCCTTCATTATTTTTCGCTACTACCTAAATAAAAATTTTTACACTGACGTCTAGCAAGACTAAACACAGGCTTAAGCCCTAAAATCGAGGTATACAACATGATATAAGACCCCAAGCCGGTTACTTTTTCTTTTAAAATCTACTTTAGTTTACACCAATGATGCTGTCATAAGCATGTATTAAACTATAGATGCCGTCAATCTCATTAAGAAATTGCTCTAGGAACCTTTGGGCTATACTTTCGCTTCAATTATATGTAGTGACTCATATTCTACCTCAATGATTTGCCAATTTTTTTTACTAAATAGCGCGGTGGGTAGAATGAAAATCCACTTAATAATCAATATTAAGTTCCCGGAATTTCTCTTGTATAGCAACAGTGTTATAAGTATCCTTAGCCTTATTCAACAATGACGATCACTGATGACTATTCGGGAAATTTTACATCATCCAGACGAACGTCTTCGCACGAAGGCGGAGTCGGTTTCTAAATACGACGGCAAGCTTGAAACTTTGGTTGCCGACATGTTTGAAACCATGTACGCCGCGCCAGGTATAGGTCTTGCCGCTACTCAAATTGATGTACATCTTAAAGTCATAGTTGTTGATTGTGGTAAACAAGACCCTTGCCCACTACATTTTATAAATCCAGAACTGATACGTCTCGAGGGTATAGAGCAGATGGAGGAAGGTTGCTTATCGGTCCCAGGCATTTTCGAAACAGTGTCGCGCGCAGAATCAATAAAGGTCCGCGCATTCGATAAATGCGGTATCCAGTTTGAAATGGAAGCAGACGGGTTATTAGCCGTGTGTATCCAACATGAAATCGAGCATCTCGAAGGAAAGCTTTTTGTCGACATGCTGTCTAATTTTAAGCAAAAAAGAATAATAAAAAAACTCTCGAAACTAAATATATAGAGCCTTTGTTAACTTCATCCAAAGTAACCTTCGATTAACCCAGAGGATCACATCTTGAATACTCTAAGAGTAGTTTTCGCAGGTACACCCGAATTTTCGGTACCTAGCCTACGAGAGCTCATAAAGCGACGGGATATCGAAATCGTCCGCGTTTATACCCGTCCTGACAGTAAGATAGGCAGGGGCTTAAAATTGATTCCATCTCCCGTAAAGAAACTGGCGCAAAGCGCCAACTTATCCATCAGCGAAATCACAAGTTTTCGCGAAGAAAAAGAGATTAACGAATTCAAAAGGCTTAAACCCGATCTCCTCATCGTAGTAGCCTTTGGCCTAATACTGCCTCGGACTATAATTCAAATTCCTAAGCTCGCAATTAATGTTCATGCATCTCTTTTGCCTCGGTGGCGTGGTGCAGCGCCCATACAAAGATGTATTGCCGAGGGTGACCTTGAGACAGGTATATCGATAATGAGAATAGTGGAAGAATTAGACGCTGGACCAGTCCTATTGAAAAAATCCTGCCCGATCAACCAAGAAGATACGAGTGGTTCTATGCATATCCGTCTTGCCTCTTTGGGTGGATCAGCATTGGGCAGTGCGCTAGACCAAATTTTGCATAGTACCTTAAGCGAGACTTCACAAGATGAATCCCAAGTAACTTATGCGGCCAAGATTAAAAGCGAAGAACTGACCATAGACTGGAGTATGGTCGCCCCAGCCATAGACCGGAAGATAAGATCGTTACATCCTAAACCTGGCGCTCGTACCGTCATCTCGGGTATGGAACTCAAAATAATTAGCGCCACAGTGCTTATGAAGAAAGTTAAGCATTCACCGGGTAAGGTTTTTGTAGAAGATAAAACGAAACTACTTGTCGCTACCGGTGATGGTTATCTTCAAATTCAGGAGCTGCAAGTTCCTGGTAAGAAAATATCCGACGCAACAACGTTTATTAACGGTTATGGAAAGTTCCTCTGAACAAAAATGCAGTCCATAATCGAGTGAACATTGCAGTATGCTTGCAAAAAGTCATCGATCAAGGTCTCTCTATCCCCGTAGCGGTCGAGGATCTACCGATTAAACCAAAAAATAACTCAGATTTGTCATTTATCAAGGCATGCGTTTACGGTGTTCTTAGAAACTATTTCTCCCTAGAAAAAACGCTGTCCTCATTGCTCAACAGCCCTCTAAGGGCTAAAGATGCCGACATCAAAATGCTGCTTATAAGTGCACTTTATCAAGCAAAATATATGAATGTACCTGATCACGCGATCAGTTCCGTTAATGTTGAAGCCGCGAGATACCTGAAAAAAAAGTGGGCCTGTGGTTTGGTAAATGCGGTGACTAGAAATTTTCTCAGATCGGGACTTGCGCTATCGGAAACTGATGGCTTCGAACACCCTACCTGGCTTGTAGATATCATAAAAAATAACTGGCCGTCAGAGTGGCAGAATATTTTATATGAGAACAATAATCATCCCCCTATGACTATTAGGGTAAATAAAAGGACTTCGAATAGAGCTCACTACCTAGAAATCCTTAGAAAGTATGGAATACACGCACTTCCTACTCGTCACTCCAGACAGGGTTGTACTATAGTAACGCCTATTGAAGTAACTAGCCTCCCCCACTATGAAGACGGTTATTTCAGTGTGCAGGACGAGGCCGCTCAGTTGGCGATCGAACTCATAGATATTGAAAAAACTCACAGTGTACTGGATGCTTGCGCAGCACCTGGCGGTAAAACAACTCACTTGCTTGAGCACGTAGATGGTGATCGGGCAACGGCGATCGACTCAGGGAAGAAACGCCTCAAAAAATTGCAAGATAACCTTGATAGGTTAAATATGAACTGCCTTGTACTGCATAATGACGCTACAAAACCGTCATCGTGGTGGGATGGAGAATTGTACGATCGTATTTTAATCGACGCGCCTTGTTCAGCCACGGGAGTTATACGAAGACATCCAGACATTCGATTCCACCGCGAGTTAGATAGCCTGGAATCACTTGTATCAGTTCAACATTCTTTGCTTAAAAACCTGTGGCCTTTGCTCAAAGTAGGTGGGAAGCTCCTCTACGTGACTTGTAGCATACTGAGTATCGAAAATGATTGTTCGGTTGAAACGCTTCTAAAAACGAACAACAATATCGAGATAGACACTATAAACATTGGCTGCGGTATCAAAACAAAATTTGGCGTGCAGATTCTTCCAGGTGAATCAAATATGGACGGTTTTTACTTCTCATTGTTGATGAAAAATGAGAATGCACATTTATAGATTTCTAACGATCCTAAGTGTATCGATAAGCTCAGTAGCGTTGTTCTCTCATTCTGCTATGGCCGCTCCTGACATTAAATTTTTAAGCGTCGAAAGTCAGCTCTCTAATAATATATTGAGTATCACTGCGGATGCGGAAGTGGGTCTTGCGAAGGACCCCACAGAAGCATTACAAAGTGGCGTACCCTTATTTTTTGACCTACACATAGAGATACTCCGGAATCGAAAATATATCTGGGACCGGGATTTATTTAAAACAAAATATACTTATTCCTTGCAACGACATACGTTAAGTAAAAAGTACGTCCTTAAAAATTTAATTACTGATACCCAACAAGTGCATAGCTCTATAGCCAAAGCGTTAGAAAGCCTGGGCCAGATCAGAAAACTCGCCGTTATAGACATAGAGGAACTAACCGATAGAAAAAATTTAGTTATTGCTATCCAGCTTGAACTGAAGATAAGTGCCCTACCCGCGCCAATGATGCCGTTAGCATACGTTTCTCCGCAATGGCATATTTCTAGTCGCAAATATAAGTCGAAATTAGACTTATGAGGATAAGAAATACTGCTTCATTCCTGGTTACGCTACTCATTCTATCCTTACTAGGATCGCTAATACTAATGAGTGGTGCTATTCAGAATTCTGGCCAATTTGGGGCGCTCTACCCTGCACTTTTATTATCTAACAGTATAGGAATATTAGTCCTAATGATTCTAATCGCTGCTAATATATTTAGGCTCTTAAAACAATTAAGGGCTAAAGAAGCAGGTGCTCGCCTTACCCTAAGAATGGTAATAATTTTTACAGTTCTAGCAGTGGTACCCGTAACGATTGTGTATTCATTTTCGCTCGACTTTCTGAGAAAGGGTGTGGACAGCTGGTTCGATCTTCAGGTGTCAGACGCACTCTCTGACTCTCTAGAACTAAGTAGAGAGTCACTAGAACTCAGGACGCGACAGCTGCTAAAACAAACCGAAAAAATGGCAGAGGAAATGTCACGTCAGTCAGCTGAGTTGAGCGCCCTAAATTTAGATGCACTAAAGAGGCCCTCCGCGCTTTTAAATAGCCAACATATCCCTAATCCGAGTCGACTCGATCAAATGCGTTCGCAAAACGGGGCGGAAGAACTTATTATAATGAGCGGTGACGCTCTCGTAATATCTAGTAGCGAAAAAAGTGACCTATTGCCTAGTCTGCCTTCCGAATCGATCCAGTCTCAAGTTATGCAAGGCCAAAGTTATATAGGACTAAACCCGAGTCAGAGCGGCGATTTATTCGTAAGAATAGCGGTCAAACTCAATGTTAATCAAAATTCACCATCTCAATATTTTCTCCACGCGATATACCCATTTTCAAGCAGAATCAATAACCTTACTGATAGGGTAGAAATAGCTTATGCGCAATATAATGAGCTCTCTTATCTTAGAGAGAAACTGACACTTAGCTTTGCTATGACGTTAACTCTTGTACTACTTTTCAGCATAGCGGCAGCAGTATGGGCCGCTTTCTACTCTGCCCGAAGAATCTCAGCCCCGATCAGGGATTTGGCCGCAGGAACTGCAGCTATAGCGCGCGGAGATTACACAAAAAGCTTACCCGTGCAAAGTAATGATGAAATTGGGTTTCTTGTAGACTCATTCAACTCTATGACAAATCGTATTGCACGCGCGAGAAACCAAGTCGAAATGCAAAGAGAGTATCTTGATACTCTACTGAGTCAGCTTTCTTCGGGCGTTATGGCGTTAACAAATCAAAATATCATCACTACCCTTAATCCTGCTGCCGTGAAACTACTAGACTTGCAGCAAGTCGATTATAAGGGAGGGACAATTGAGTCGTTATGTAGAACCAATACTCACTTAAATGCCTTAGAAAAAGAACTCATCCCGTTAATAAATGATAGTCGTGAAGATTGGCAAACACAAAGCACGATCCTAGCAGGAGAAGGTAGTAGAGAACTGATTTTTAAGGGGACGAAGCTCAAGAGCGACGATAGAGTCCCGCAAGATAGTCTAGTTATAGTTGTCGAAGACATAACAGCGATAATACAAGGGCAACGAGATGCGGCTTGGTCAGAAGTAGCAAGACGTTTAGCACACGAAATTAAAAACCCCCTAACACCAATACAACTTGCTACTGAGCGACTTCGGCTTAAATACCTAACAAAGTTGGGGAAAACAGATAGCAAATTACTAGAGCGTTTGACACGCACAATTATCCAGCAAGTAGAAACTATGAAGACAATGGTAAACTCCTTTTCGGAATATGCAAATGTACCTGTAATCAGACGCGAGAAGGTAGATTTAAGAGACCTAATCGAAGATACATTAGACTTTTTCAAAACTGCGTACCCTAAAGCCACAATTGAACTCAAAATTACGGAAGGAATTCCTGAGATAAACGCGGACCCACTCAGGCTTCGTCAAGTATTTAATAACCTCATAAAAAATGCACTGGAGGCATCGTCAGAAATTGGTGGAGGTCATATCATCGTCAGTGTAAGGGAAGTAGAATATATCCAGTCTCACTATTTCGAGATACTAATCTCTGATTACGGAACGGGGATACCTGATGAACTGATAGCTTCGATCTTCGAACCATATGTTACTAATAAAAATAAAGGTAGTGGGTTAGGGTTGGCTATTGTTAAAAAAATAGTAGAGGAGCATCATGGAGTCGTCTCATTAAAAAATAAGACCGATCAAGGAGTTTTAGTGACAATACGCTTCCCGATAACAAAATCTATAAGTGCCCTTGAGGTAGCAGAGTAATATGGGCCTAGGACATATTTTAGTAGTTGATGACGAACCAGATATTCGAGGACTTTTAAAAGAGATCCTGGAAGATGAAGGGTACGAGGTCTCGGTCGCCGAGAATGCGTTGCAAGCCGGTGATTTTCGGAGGAAAAGAAGACCTGACTTAATCCTACTTGATATTTGGATGCCTGATACTGACGGTATTACGTTACTAAAACAATGGTCAAGAGAACCCGGAATACAAGTGCCCGTTGTTATGATGTCTGGTCATGGTACTGTCGATACAGCAGTAGAAGCTACTCAGCTTGGAGCATACGACTTTATCGAAAAGCCTTTGTCGATAGCTAAAATCATGATGACCGTAAAGCGAACAATAGAAGCAGCTAAACTGATATCCGAAAATATAGGTCTGAAAAAAAGATGGGAAGATACTAATGAACCTATAGGCTCCAGTGAAAGTATACGAGCATTAAAAGCCGATGCGCTTCGGATAGCAAGCCATAAAACTAGCGTTTTTCTAACTGGAGAATCTGGAACCGGAAAAGAAAGTTTGGCTCGTTTCATCCACCAAAATAGTCCCAGGTCAGCAGGGAGATTCGTAGGTCTCAATGTAGCAGCCTTAGCAAGAGACAATCCGGAAGAAGAATTTTTTGGAAGCGAAAAAAATGAGAAAATCAGATTTGGTTCTCTAGAACTAGCGAATGGTGGTACGTTGTTTCTTAAGGATATTTCAGATATGGATCTAAGCAGTCAAGCTAGGTTATTGAATGCCCTGGAGAATCAAGCCTTCATGAGGCTAGGGGGCCAAAAGACGGTAGACATAGATATCCGTATAATTGCGAGCACCAGTAAAGATCTCAAAGATAAAGTAACTCGGGGAGAATTTCGCGAAGATTTATTTTATCACCTGAATGTCTTGCCGCTTAATGTACCGCCACTTCGAGATAGGAGGCTCGATATACCCCAACTTTTAGAACATTTTTTAAGCTACTTTAACGAACATGAGAATTTACCATTACGCAAATTTTCTAGCGGAGCTACAGAAATTTTTAAAAATTATAAATGGCCCGGAAATATCAGAGAGTTAAAAAATTTAGTCCAACGTTTGTTAATATTAGGTAATGAGACATCTGTTGATGCCAGCGAGATAGAAATGATGCTAAATAGCAAACGAGAAAAATCCGAGGAGGCTGCTGGGTTTGATTTTAACGCCCCGTTAAGAGAAGCTAGGGAAAATTTTGAAAAAAACTATATAGAGCACCAAATGTCCAAATTTAATTACAGCGTAAGTCAAGTTTCCGCTAATATTGGGATTGAAAGAACTCACCTATACAGAAAATTAAGAGCACTAGGTATTGACCCGAAGAAACTGAAAGAAAATAAGCGATCGTGAAAATAATAATTCTAGGGGCGGGACAGGTCGGATCATCTTTAGCGGCAAATCTTTGTAGCGAGCCCAACGATATCACCGTAGTCGATCAAAACCCAATAGTCCTTCAACATCTCCAAGATCGATACGATCTAAGAACAGTTGTTGGACATGGCTCGCACCCTGAGGTATTAGAACAAGCAGGTGCCAAGGACGCTGACATGATTATTGCTATAACAAATAGCGATGAAACTAATATTGTAGCGTGTCAAATTGCCTACACTCTATTCGGAACTCCGACAAAAATAGCGCGTGTTAGGGCGAACCAGTACCAAAAAGAAAAACAACTATTCGGGGACGATGCCTTCCCCATAGATGTCATAATAAGTCCTGAAAAAGAGGTTACAGCATATATAAAAAATCTAATAGAGTTTCCAGGATCTCTGCAGGTGTTGGACTTTGCGGAAGGTAAAGTACAGTTAGTGGCTGCCAGGGCTTTCTATGGAGGGCCGTTAGTGGGTCACCGACTAGCCGAGCTTCCTCAACAGCTACGAGGAATCGACACAAGAATTGCTGCAATATTCAGGCGAAATGATGTAATTATCCCGACTGGTGAAACAGTAATCGAGGCCGGTGACGATGTTTTTTTTATCGCTGCGCCCAAACATATTAAAGCGGTTATGAGTGAATTCAGAAAGTTAGATGGCCCCCATCGTAATGTCATAATCGCCGGTGGCGGAAATATTGGGCGCCAACTGGCTATGGCTCTAGAGAGTACATGTAGTATAAAAATAATAGAAAGTAATGCAGCACGCGCGAACGATATCACCGAGGATTTCAAACATGCGTTCGTGCTACTAGGTGACGCGGCGGACGAAGACCTTTTGAGGGAAGAGAATATTGAAAACACAGACGTTTTCTGCGCCCTAACCAATGCTGACGAGGCCAATATAATATCATCAATGTTAGCAAAACGCCTGGGGGCCAAAACGGTCATGTCTCTAATAAATAGGGCGGCTTACGTCGACCTAGTGCAGAGAGACAGTATCGACATAGCCATCTCGCCCCAACAAGCAACCATTGGGAGCTTGCTGGCTCATATAAGACAGGGTGATGTCGTAAAAGTACACTCTCTTCGGAGAGGGGCTGCAGAAGCCATGGAAGCAGTTGCCCACGGCGATGCTCACTCTAGTCAGGTAATAGGTAAGCAAGTAGACGACATAAATTTACCCTCGGGCGTTGTTATCGGTGCAATCGTCCGAGAAGACGATGTGATAATGGTGCATCACGACACGGTGATAAAACCTGAGGACCACGTAATTTTAGTGGTCACTGATAAAAGACAAGTCAGAGATGTCGAAAAATTATTTCAAGTGAACTCGACACCCGCTTAGAAAATATGCGCCTCAAAATAATACAAAAAGTCTTAGGGTTACTTCTCGCACTTTTCAGTATCACTATCCTTCCGTCTTTAATAGTATCGATAGTTCTAGCAGATGGCGCCCATAACGCATTTCTAATTGCTATAACGGTTACTCTAGTTGGAG
>CAJWTO010000063.1 GCA_913047675.1 uncultured Pseudomonadota bacterium
TCAGCGGCGGCGGCCTGTCGGGTCAAGCCGGTGCCGTCCGGCACGGGATCAGCCGGGCATTGGTGGCTTTTGAGCCGATGTTGCGACCGACTTTGAAGAAGGGTGGGTTCCTTACGCGCGATTCACGCACGGTTGAGCGAAAGAAATACGGTCGCGCGAAGGCACGACGTAGCTTCCAGTTCTCGAAACGATAAAGCATTATCTTTCATTAGATTTAATAAAATAAAAGGCTTGGGGCTCACCCAAGCCTTTTTCATTTGTCGAAAAAACAATCCTTTTCAAAAATAATATTAGTACTGTAATACTTTCTTAGGTTTAAGCTGTAACTGTGTTGGGAAACTGCAGGTATATGTCAGAAAAACCTCAAAATATAAATGTAAATTTTGGAGACGGTAGAGTTTCCAAAATTGATGAAGATGTGCATAAACTCATTATTCGCTTCCAAAATGAGCTAAGGTCTACAAAATCAGCACTACCTTTTTTTGGTGACTTATCCACAAAGATAAAGGGATATTCAGAACATCTATTAGATTTTTATAGCCATATCTTAAAGCATCGAAACATCTCAACATCACAATTATTTCAAGATTTATTCGTTCTGTTTATCCTTAATAATAAACATAACGGGACTTTCTTAGAGTTTGGCGCCACGAATGGTGTGGAATTATCGAATAGTTTTATGTTGGAAAAAAGTTTTGGGTGGACTGGTGTGCTGGCAGAGCCCAGCCCTCAATGGCACTCTGAGATTTTTAAAAATCGTCCAAACACAACTGTTCTAACTGAATGTATCTATTCTGAAACGGGCAAGAAGCTGGATTTTTTTGTTTCTGAGGTGGGTGTTTTGTCGACATTAGAAGAATTTAAAAATTCAGATATTCAATCAATACCTGGAAATACCAAGGCACGTAATACATCTGGCTACACGTTTGTGGTAGATACTATTTCTCTTAATGATGTTATATTGAAATACTTTAACGGGACGCAGATTGATTATATGTCTGTGGATACTGAGGGAAGTGAGTTGCTTGTTTTGAAGAATTTTGATTTTTTAAAATATGCCCCAAAAGTTATGACTGTAGAACATAATTTCACAGACTCTGAAAAAGAATTAGATGACTTATTTAATAAGCATAGTTATCGCCGATATTTTGAGGAGTTCACTCAATTTGATGCTTGGTATGTGCTGCAGGAATGACATAAAATATATAGAAGCCCGTAAAACTATTGTAACATAGGTTTAGAAGGCGTTTCATTAAAATGATAACAAGTATTTACAATGGGCGTTGGTTAGCTAAACATTGATGGCAAAATCATATTTCATTCGCTGACCCCAAAAAAAAATGGCGGAAAAAATCGGTAAATCATTTTTATAGAAACGCAACAAAAATAAAGGTTTTCAGTGGGTTGTTTCTGAATGGTAGCATTTTAGAAACAGACGACTTATACAGGATTCAGTGATGTGAGAGTTATTTGCGAGTAGTTTTGTCAACGATTGGGATGGTACCAACAATTGACAAAACATTGACATTATATTATCTTATTCATAAGTCATTGTTATATAAAAATAAAATATAGAATATAGTTCTCGAAGCGATAATATCCCAAATACATTTTATTGATTTTATTCAAATAGTTAAGGGTTTTCTAACCCCTTTTTATGAGGTTTACCAAAAACATGAAAATCAACGAAACTACTCTAACGAAAGGTCAAACCCGTAAATTAAACGCTCTTCGTAAAAGTCTGGGGAATGAGATCGCAGATAATGCATTCGCAAAATGGATGAAGACGCAGACCAAAGATAACTCGGTTCTGATTGATCCTGTTGCTGAAAAAATCAAAGTTGCCCTATCCTCGTTGGTGCATGACAACGCATTCCGTTTGGGCAGCAAGGGATACATTATCAAACGGTCGAAGGGTAAGGGCGCATCTGGGTTTGCAGTCAGTAGGGTTGAGTAGGGTCTGGGGCGGGTTCTCTAACCACATACTCAAATTCCGCTACATTCATTCCCACGAGAAGACTGACCGCCACCCTCGGCCTGACCCTTGCCGTGCTTCTTGGAAGTATGGGGGTGAGCTGGAGTGCTGATTACCAAAGGGGTCTAACTGTTGCCCAAGGTGGAGACTATGAAACTGCTTTAGTGGAACGGGTACTTCTTAAAAAACAGGTAAATAAAAATTTTAAAAATTCAGATGATTCAAAATTATATTCCCCTACGTCAGTTTTGTTTTTGGGAAATAGTTTAACATATTATAACTTCAACATCCCAGATACGTTATCGGGATTAATCAAAAATTATCAAATAATATTTGGAGCAGAAATTAGTCAAAAATCGAAAGGTGGTTACGAATTACACGATCATTATAGATATTCTTTTTCTCTAAAAGATAATGGGAAATGGGAAATAATAATCGTTCAAGGTCATAGTAAAGAAGCACTAACAGGTCATGGGAAAGAGTTATTTTGTTCCAGTGCAAGGCTTTTAAAGAAGAAAATAACGAGCGCTGGTGCAAGGATGGTTTTGTTTATGACTTGGGCATACTGGGGCGATGCTTCGATGATTAATGAAATAAAAAAGTCCTATTTAAAGATTGGAAATGAAACAGGTGTCCAAGTAGTCCCTGTTGGGTTGGAATTTTCAAGTGTAGGTGAAAAATATTCTCATATAAACCTGTATTCAGATGAGAGACATCCATCGAATGAAGGAACCTATCTTGCAGCATGTGTATTTTTTGCAGCGCTATTCAGGAGGACACCAGAGGGAAGTATTTTTTTCGGCAGTATAGACCCTGACCAAGCACAAATACTCCAGTGATCTGCCTAGTCCACTGTAAGGAAATTTTATAGTTGGTGAAGGCACTTCAAATAACTTAAATTTATGAATTAGGATTGAGTATACGCTAGCACCAATCAAGCATAGGTAGTCAATTTAAAACGCATAATCTCACCGTCATACTTTGTTTAACCCTTGCCATGACTAGCCCTATACAACAACCTAAAAGACCCTATTTCTCCTTGTTACAGGGTCTTTTTTTTGTCCAAATAAGGAGTTCCTGCATGTTGCATCCGGTAGGGTTCAATACAGATATTTTAACACCACTCTCAGACGCATTTTAAAGTATTTCTTTTTCTGAATCCAAGAGAGAAACTTAGTAAATTCCGAAATTATTCCGTCACATTCCAACATATTTCCCCTATTAAAATCCACGCAACATTTAATTTTAACTAACTCCGTTTATAACGATTAGTAGTTCATAACGTCTAATAAATATAGGTAATTTCTTTAATATATGGTTACTTTTTGACCATATTGAGTTCATCAAACTCATTTGATATGCTTACCTCTTGATCCAATAATCTACCAAAAACGTTCATTTCAAACCATTATATAAATTCTGTTTTCCGGCTTTGTTTCCAAAAATTCCAAGTTGGAATGCCCATTTTCGTTTCCATAATACCCGACTTAATTAAATGCATTCTTATATTTAAATGACTTTCATCTACGGCGCCATGTTCAAACTGGTCATAGCTATCAAAAATATCTACAAGACAGGTTTGAATCCACAGAGTCATTCTCCAGTAATCATGATCCTCAAACTCCTCTTCCCGCTAATTTCTGCTAAGTAATTTTGCAAAATTTTCATTATGCGAAGATTCAAAATATCTTTTATACAGTCTTTCATTTAGCTTATATCCAAATTCTAGTTTCATTATTTTTTGATTTTGACGAATTTGAATACCGAGATAAATGACGGATATCACCATAGCGAAACTACTGATAACTTGAGCGATATCTACTATTGTATCACCATTTATTTTTTCTACTCCACATTCTTAAGTGTTCTTAAATTTAGTATTTTTAAACTTTCTGTATTATGAAATAATTACTATATTTCACTGCCAAAAAAACATGCTATTTAGACTAATTTCACCAAGATATCTCCTATGGTGTTTTTGAAATACTCCTAACGGGGGCATCCGCCAAGATCTCCACAAATACTCCTGTAGAGATTGCTATACAGGAGTAAAGTTAATGAAAACCACCAATCAGAACCGGACGGCAAAATGCTATGGGGTCTGAAGAAAACAGCTCTAACAGACAAACCTAAAAAGAACGAATGCTGGATACGGTGAATCGAGTGATTACCAGAATCCAAAATGACAAAAGGAACTGCGTATGACAAAACACCCTTATCAGACTTGCTTGAGGATGCTGCGGACCCGCAAGGAAAACATGACCACAATTTGTGACCGATACCAGATTAACAAGAGTGATCTTATGAGACGTGCCATCATGGAGTTCGTCACCAACATCCAACAGAAACCGAATAAGACCTAACGTCATATATTTATCTAATAATCATATTACAGGACTAGACCCATGTTCCTCCAACTGTTGCCTACAGACCTCATAGTCAGGAAACTCACATTTCACATATTTCCAGTATGCAGGTGAGTGGTTGGGGTGCTTGAGATAACAGAGTTCATGCACCACCAATTAGTCCACGATGTGATGCGGTGCGATGATGATTCTCCGGTTGTGGGGGATTTTACCTTTCGAGGAACATGACCCAACCCTCTAGATCGAAGAGGAGTTTATTTGCACTTCCCGATCGGTGGAATTTTGTTTTGATCCTACTTGATTTGAATATATTTAGGTTTTTGTAAGTCGAGCATAGAGGTGGTGTACATATTGATGATCACGTGGCTCGAAGTTTCCATTAGCGATTTCTATTTTATATTCCTCCAACTCCTCGTGAAGGTCAGGGGAAAATCTATCATCTGCCAATAGCTTTTCGATCAGAGGTAGAGTTTGTGTATCGTCGATACTGTTTCCTGCGAAGTCCGATGGTTCCGGGCGACGACTTTTCTCTATTTGTTCTATAGGATCATCTGGAAAATTGGAATCATTGTTCGTTTCGTTATGTAACCGATCAACACTATCTCCATTTTGTCTGCCCCGACCTTCCTCCTCGACCTCTGATTGATCTGCAACTAGGAGATCGTCCCAACTAAGTCCGGACTTTGTTACACGATTGTTCAGTGATCTTGCTGCTGAGAGTACATCTTTGTCTTGTTCCTTACTTAAGTTATTAAGAAGTTCAATGATCTGATTTCGATCAAGAGATTCACTCATTATCAGTACCTCCATCAGTGAGTGTCTGTGATAGACCAGCGCCGTTAAAACTGGAAACCAAAATCTAATCTATAAACGCAATTACGTCCTAAGGAGAAATAACGAAGATATATCCTATTGAATCTGTTGAGTTTTTTCTGTATTAACGAGTATCAGACGACAGACTCCCAAATTTACCATTCATGACTTCCTGTAGATGATGCAGACCATAATTCCTCTGCGTCGATACCGTTTTGACCGAATCGTCTTTTCACATCTCTTGTCTTATGGATTACAACACTGACTGCAAGACGGTCACCCTTGCCCCGAGTATCGGTTGCACGAAGGTAAATTGATTCTTTTGCACCACCAGTGCAGATGTCCTGTGCAGACCAACACACGAAAATTTTGAACACGGTAGTTATTTGGTGCTGCATCAGAAATCCGTCATATCGGTTCCGAAAAGTATCTTCGTTTCCACTAATACCAATCTCTTCTCGACCATGAAGGAACATCTGGGAAAGAGAAATGTGAAATCCGATTTGTAAGAAATTAAAAAGTTCCCTCACAGATCCAATGAAGATATCCAAGCGTAAAACTTAAACATCAAGAAACTTTAATCTAGTTCTAACCGTAAGAAAGAAAATTTATGAAAAACGTGTTAAAAGTTTTGTTTGTGTCAATTGGGTTGTTGACGGTTCCAGCACTCGCTTGCGATCAAAATGAAGCGGACAATATGTGCAAAACTCCACAGGTCTTTGATCCATCCTCTGGGGAATGTAAGGATACATCAGTATAGGGAATTTTGCGATACTATATTGATAAAACATCAATAGCCTCCAGCATCATAGATGCCTTCTTTGTTGAATTTGAGGACAGGAGGCAATGATGGGCGCAGCAATATTCAACGCGCTGTCAATCGGGACGCGGTGGTTCGGACTACCGAACGGGGCTATGCGGTAGTGGAGGGATTGGGACGGCTGGGTGTACGACAGCCCTTGCTCCACACCTAAAGGGAGAAGTCCTCGCAACCATCCGGCGGCGATGGCAAAGATGCTGGGATAAAGCGCCTGAAGGGTGAATTGGGAGGGTGACCGAGGAGGGCGATATCCTAAAAAAAGCCGCCGCGTATTTCGCCAAGGTTGCAAAGTGAGATGCGCGTTCATTGCCGCGTATTGCCCGGTAAATTCGGTATGACCTTCTGGATTAGGGCGAGACGTGCTGTCTTATCCGCGTCGCATGGCTGGCCGGTTTGGCGGGTATCAAGGCGCAGAGCGGCTACAAGTGGCGGCCTGGCATCTACGACGGCAGGTCGTCAGTGGTCGCCGACAACACGCTAGATCGGCAGTTCGATGTGGAAGTACCTGCCAAGGCCTGAGTGACAGACATCACCTATATCAGAACCCTTAAGGGCTTCGCTTATCTGGCTATCGTGATTGATCTCTACTCCCGGCGGGTCGTCGGTTGGTTGATGCAGAGCCATCAAACAATGGACGTTGCCCTGCAGGCATTACTCATGGCTGTATGGCGTCGGAAGCCGCAGGGCAAGGTGCTCATCCACTCCGATCAGGGTTCTCAGTTCACCAGTATGGACTGGGCATCGTTCTTGAAGCATCACAATCTGGAACACTCGATAAGCCGGCACGGGAACTGTCACGACAATGCCGTTGCCGAGAGCTTCTTCAACCTGCTCCAGCGAGAGCGGATACGACGCCGAACCTACAAGACACGAGCGGACACCAGACAGGATGTGTTCGACTACATCGAGATGTTCTACAATCCGAAGCGCAAACATGTGAGGAACGGTAACTTGTCACCCGTCGGGTTCAAACGGCAACAGGATATGAATAACAAGGGCGTCTAGAAAACTCAGGGCTATTCAACATTCCTCTTATCGATGATTAAGGACCGGGTCGGATAGAAAGAAGTTTATAAAGAATTCAAGATTGAACAATTTACTACTCAGTTAACACCTCGGTCATAGAGATTGAGTAACTGAGGATGATCGGGTGCAGACTTTCTTGAGGATAACATCACCACCGGTATTGGGAGAAGGGTGTTTCCACTGAGGGTCCCTAGGGCTGTAATATTCACCTGTCCCGCCACCCATAGGTTGAGTGTGAAAGGATGCACTCAACTTTTTAAACCTAAATAACTTGCAGTCACCTTGTTTTTGTATTTTGGAAGATAAATTCCCCCAGTCATTTGGTTTAGAAAAATTACTTAGTACCCAATAGTAAACATACCCATCAACTTTTCGTATTCTTTCAAAATCCACATAATAGGTGCTACCATCCACATTTTGAGCAACCTTCTCCCACTCCGCATAAGAGGTAGATGAAAGGGTCACTGTGAGCGTCAGTGACAGTATGAGGAGGAGTTTTTTCATGAACTATTTGACCTTTTCAACGTACTTGCAGGTCCCAGCGAATTCCTCCCACACAGTTCCGTCTTTGTTTTAAACGACTAAACTGCCAATTTTCTTGCCGTCCTTTTAGATTCCTCTGAGCTATAAGTGTCTGTTGTTCCAATAACTGGCCACCAAAGGACCGCTCTTAATACCCTTTTTGTTGTTTCTTTTGAATTATACCTGCCCGTTGTCCCTGAATTTAACACAAAAACCATCCTTCTTGCCTCTCCTGAACCAGACCTGACTTCTCACCGTAATTTCCCCGAGAAGTGGCGCTCTTTGAACTTCTTATAATTAAGACCTTCGCGTTTCACCAAATCGTCCATCGTTTCCCCATGTGCGAGTGCAGGGAACAGGAGTGTTATCAAGAGTAAGGATGAGAATATGAAAGTTCATTTCCGCAAAATAATTACCTGCGCCGAAATGTGTGTCTAGCCTCCTAGCTCTTTGCCATTGCTGATTAGAGTTTCTGGCACCGGTGGCCGCATGTTCAGGGACTGATGTGGACGGAAGTGATTGTGCTGTTTGAGCCACTGGTTGATGACGATTTGTGCCAGCTTAGTCGTTGTGAACCATTCTGCATTGAGCACCTCGCGGCGAAGGGTTCCGTTGAACCGCTCGTTGTATCCGTTCTCCCAAGGTGAACCGGGATATATCCGGATAGGTTTGATACCGACCCGTGCCAGCCAGTCCTGCATCGCCTGTGCGATGAACTCCGGTCCATAATCGGAGCGGATGTATTCCGGGGTGCCGTGGCGCAGGAGCAGCGGGTACAGCGCCTCAGGCACATCGTCAGCCCTCATCTGAATGACGTTTCTGAGCCATCGTATTCTCCCCTAACTGGAACAAAATAATGTCCCAGTTTTAGGGAGGAAGGACACGGGCATGCCCCTTACCTGTATTTCTCAACAGTCGTCTCTACATGGCGACTTTAACATTTTCCCTCTTTAAACAATCAGAGAGACCTCAATATGGAGGATCTCTCCCTCACCAAAGGTCAGGTTCGTAAACTCACTCCACTAAAAAAGAATATAGGGAGGCGGTGCGCCAAGGACCCAACATCCTCTTCAGACAGCACAGAGCACTCAGACAACAAAGACTTCAGCTGTGTGGCAAGCACGCGATGAGCTGCGAGGTCCGCCTCAGTCACCGGACTTTTATCCTGGTTGCTTTGAATATCTGTAACGCCACTGGTATTGACAGCCACAAAGGCTTCCTCAGCCTCGCGTGCAATCAAAACCAATTGCTTGGCTAATGTTTCAGCATGCAAATGTCGCATAATATAAAAATATGTGTTTTAATCCTGAAATAGCGTTTATCACACCAGAAAAAAACCAAGCCTTATGAGAAAAACACAAACTGCGTCAAATTCTTCGGATGGTCTCTTAGGTCTAGATCAAACTCAGGTCTGGGACACTGAAACTGCCTTTGAGCATTTGCAAGCGCTTGGTGAAGCGGATTCCAAACGCACGGCTGAGCGGCGTTTAAACACACTAGGTTTATTGCCGCAGGAACTAAAACCAGAGTTACTGCTCGACGAGCACGACCGATCACCAAATCGGTTGGTGTTGCAATGGTTTATCGAGCAGGCCCGCAAAAGACGTGACCGAGTCTTATTTGCCCAGTTACACCCATTGCCCAGTGGTAAGCCATGCTTGCATGCCAACGATGCACGAAGTGCAAGATACTGGGTTCCAATTTCCAGTTTGAACGATCAATCAATTCAGCAAGCGCTGAAAGACCTGCAAAAACATATCGGCAAGCCCATCGCCGTGATTTCGCACGGATTGCTGGTCAACTACCTACGCCACTCGCCAAGCACTTCAAATATTCAACTTTGTGCTCACGCCTACCGCCCTGTCTTGCCCACAGGATTAAGCTTGGACGTTAACAACAAGCCTGATATCGAGCCATCTCCTCACCTTAAGCGCCTGGAAGCTGAAAGTATCCACATCATCCGCGAGGCCGTGGCCGAGGCCCAAAACCCGGTCATGATGTACTCGATCGGCAAAGACAGCGGCGTCATGCTAAACTTGGCACGCAAGGCGTTCTACCCGGCGCCACCGCCATTCCCGCTGCTGCACATTGACACGCGCTGGAAATTCCAAGAGATGTACCTCTTCCGTGACTTCATGGCTCGCGAAAGCGGCATGGACTTGTTGGTGCACACCAACCCTGAGGCCATCGAAAAGAACATCAATCCCTTTGACCACGGCTCGGCACTGCATACCGATATCACTAAGACCGAAGGGCTGAAACAGGCACTTGATCACTACAAGTTTGACGTGGTGTTTGGCGGTGCGCGGCGCGATGAAGAAAAGTCCCGCGCCAAGGAGCGCGTGTTTTCATTTCGCACATCCACACACCGCTGGGATCCTAAAAACCAACGCCCCGAGTTGTGGAACCTCTACAACACCCGCAAGAGCCCTAACGAAAGCATTCGCGTCTTCCCACTTAGCAACTGGACAGAGCTAGACATTTGGCAATACATCTATCAAGAGGACATTCCCATGGTGCCGCTCTACTTCGCGAAACCCCGCCCCGTGGTGGTTCGCCCCGAGATGGTCATGATGGTTGATGACGAACGCTGCCGCCTATTGCCAAATGAAGAAATTCAAATCAAGAAGGTACGCTTTCGCACGCTAGGCTGTTACCCATTGACTGGTGCAGTCGAGTCCGAAGCTGAAACACTCGAAGACATCTTGCTAGAAGTCATCAACGCCCGCCAATCCGAGCGTCAGGGACGCAAGATCGACACCGATAGCTCTGGCTCCATGGAAAAGAAAAAACAGGAGGGCTATTTCTAGTGCCTCGCCCAAAAAAAATTAGTCCTGCAGTCCCCGAGCAAAAAGTTGTCACCATTAACGACTGGATAACTCAGCAAGCGAAACAGGATTTACTGCGCTTTATCACCTGCGGCAGCGTTGATGATGGCAAAAGTACTCTTATCGGCCGGTTACTTTGGGAGGCACAGCAGATATTTGATGATCAACTCAGCACGCTACAAGCTGATTCAAAGCGCCATGGCACACAGGGTCAAAATATCGACTTTGCATTGCTCGTCGATGGTCTGGCAGCTGAACAGGAACAAGGCATTACCATTGATGTGGCTTACCGCTTCTTTGCCACACCGCGTCGTAAGTTCATCGTTGCCGACACGCCGGGGCACGAACAATACACGCGCAACATGGTCACGGGCGCGTCGACTGCAGATGTAGCGGTTGTGCTTGTTGATGCTCGCAAGGGTGTATTAACTCAAACAAAACGGCATGCTTACCTTGTATCGCTTGTAGGTATCAAGCACGTTGTACTAGCGATCAACAAAATAGACCTCGTTGACTACAAAAACAAAGTGTTTGACGCTATTGTCGCTGACTTCAAAGCTTTGACCGAGCCGCTTGGCTTCAAAGAAATAACGCCCATTCCGCTATCGGCTCTGAAGGGCGACAACATCACAGAGCGCTCGGGCCGCACTCCTTGGTATCAGGGTCCTACGCTGATGGGCTGCCTAGAGACAATCGATATAGAAAGGTCAAAGCACAATAAAGTCGTCTTCCCGGTTCAGTGGGTCAACAGACCCAATGCCAACTTTCGGGGTTTTAGCGGTACCTTGGCATCAGGGGAGCTTTCTGTCGGCGATCAACTGCGTGTCACTGGCTCTGGCCAAACCGCACATCTTGACCAAATCGTCACTGCAGATGGCGATCAGTCAACCGCTCATGCAGGTGATGCCGTTACCTTAGTCCTAGACCGTGAAGTGGATGCCTCACGCGGTGACGTCATCGCTTTTGCAAACCAGCCTTTGGAGATCACCGATCAGTTCGAGGCAACAATCGTCTGGATGCAAGATGAACCAGGTCACATCGGCCGCGCTTACGACATTAAGTGTGTCAATCAGTGGGCCAGCGCCAGCCTCACCAACTTGAAATACCGTATTAACATCAATACACAGACGCATGAGCCTTGCAAGCAACTGTCATTGAATGACATCGCAGTGGCTAACTTAGCTATGAACAAGCCGCTGGTCTTTGCCCCATACAGCGAGAGCCCTACTCTGGGCGGCTTCATTTTGGTGGACAAATACACCCATGCTACTGTTGCTGCGGGAATTATCCGCCACAACCTGCGCCGTGCACAGAATGTGCACCGGCAGGCGCTAAGCCTCACCCGCGAAGATCGCGAACGCCTCAACGGTCACCAAGGCAGAGTTATCTGGTTCACCGGACTGTCAGGCTCTGGCAAATCAACGATAGCCAACGCTTTGGAGAAAGAACTCCATGCACAAGGCAAGCGCACCTACATTTTGGATGGAGATAACATTCGACAGGGTTTAAACAAAGACCTTGGATTTATCGATGCCGACCGGATTGAAAACATTCGCCGTGTGGCCGAGGTGGCCAAGCTCATGATGGACGCTGGCCTGATTGTCATGACCGCCTTCATCAGCCCCTTTCGGGCCGAACGCGAAATGGCTCGCGAGCTTATTGGACAGGAGCACTTTATTGAGGTCTTTGTGGACACACCGCTAGAGGTCTGTGAGCAGCGGGATCCGAAGGGGCTCTACAAGAAAGCACGCAGCGGCCAACTCCCAAACATGACAGGCCTTGATAGCCCTTACGAAACTCCAAATAACTCTGACCTGACAATAAACACGAACCAGCTAAACGTTAAGGAAATCCTCCAAAAAATTATAAATGTTCTCTAGGCGGATGTTACTTGGGTCGAGCTTTTCATTAACTTTTGATAGACCACCCAGGCACGATCGATGTCGAAGCTTTGTTCTTGATGACTTACCTCTTCAATCTTACGGAACGGAGATGGTTCGATTTATCTTATTGATTGGTATTTCCGTAGATGAATTTGCTAATTAACTAAGATTAAGTCTGCGTACTAATTTTTTAAAGATATGACAGCATGACATGTATAAGAAATATTTTTACTAACCAAAAATATACACACGTAGGAATACTAGTCGTTGCTTTAATATACGCCTCAAGCACTGCCTCTGCCCAATCGATAGTGTTACTGCCCAATGCTGCGGGCAAAGGGGCAGCGGTCCAATCCGACCCACCATACAAAAGTGCTGC
>CAJWTO010000064.1 GCA_913047675.1 uncultured Pseudomonadota bacterium
CCGAGGCGATGCGAGTTCACGGAGGGTATGGCTATTCCAAAGAGTTTGACGTAGAACGCTATTACCGGGACGCGCCTCTTATGTGTATAGGAGAAGGAACGAACGAGCTTCAACGGTTGCTAATAGCTAAACAACTAGTTAAGCGATCTCCTATCTAGGACTTCTGCCCATAAGCGATCGCCTCGATCTCAATCAAGGCCGACGGGAGAGCTAGTTGAGAGCATACCGTAGAGCGTGCTGGAGGCAGTTGTGGAAAGGCTTTTTGATATACTTCGTTAAACTCTGCGAAGTTACTCAAGTCAGTAAGCCAAATGGTCGTCTTTACTATGTGGGATATGTCGAGAGACGCTTCTTGAAGAATGCTAGCCATGTTTCGTATGCAGTGACTGGTTTGAGCTTTTATACCACTCGGGATAGCTCCGGCGTCGTCGAAACCAAGCTGGCCTGATAAAAATACAAAGTCACCCGCTCTAACAGCCTTAGATAGTGGCAGAGGGGTTCCGTCGGCTAATGTAAAATTACCGCCAATGATTTCGTGTTTCATACTTTTTGTTCCTTTGTAATAAGCCTTTTCAAACCGATTGTTAGAAGTGGCAGTGTGAATATAACCATGAAGCCCCAGGAAAGGGCTCCATAGCCCTTGGCGATCAGGTTAATCAGTCCAAACTGGGAAAGCAACAGACTCGCTATGGTTATACCTAATGATGAGAAGCTTCGAGCTCTGTTTGAGAGCCCAAAATTTCGAACTTCTTTGAGCCATGAGTCAATGCGATCATTTACTCCTTGGAGTACACCGACTGCAGTGAGGAGAATAGTGCCAATCAGGATGAAAAAATAGATGTGAACTGCAAAACGTATTCCAGACTGCTCTACTAAATGATACGTCGGTACTGGCAGTTGATTTATCTCCGGGTAAAATCCAACAAAGCCAACATGGAGTAGTAGGGCAGGCAACACACCAAAAAGTCCTGCTATTACTCCGCTTTTGACTGCTTGGTCGGTAGTTTCAATTTCTGAAGCGGCGTACATCAGGACTGGGATGAGCGCACTGTTATAGATAGCGAATCGCATGCCGCTGATAGATGCTCCTAGCCAATCGATAGTACCGATGTTACTTAGTAATAAGATATCTTTTACAGAGACCATCGAAACAATTAATGTCACTAGAAATCCCATTAGGAGAAGAGTCCAAATAGTGAGCGCGAACTTGACTATAGAGCGACCGAAATAAGTAAACCCTAAAATCGCGACCGAAAGGAAAAGCCACACTTGGTAAATCCCGATATCAAATGCAGTCTCCGCTAGCGTGGTAGTGGCGGAAGTTACAATTGCAAGTACCAGCACCAGTAGCAACACGAAAAGGACTTCATATATTATCCAAATCGGTCCTAAGAGCTCTTTTAGAAAATCGCGATAGTTGAAGACTTTAAACCGAGCTGCGAATGCAAAACTAGCTGATAAAACTAAGACAAACAGACAGGCAATGACTGCGATTGCTAATAAACCTCCGGCTGGTCCAAATCGGGTGACATACTCGACTATCTCCCGGCCGGTACCGTACCCTCCGCCTATAATGACACTTTGAAAAATAGCGGCCGGAATTATATAAACCGCACAAAATCTGCGCCAGTGCATTACCCAAGTCCTAAAACTGAAATGATTTACTTACCTTTAAACTCTGGGGTTCGCTTCTCGAAAAAAGCATTAACCGCTTCCATATGGTCCTCAGTATGTTGCAAGGTTACTTGCAAGGCGGCCGACATTTCCATAATTGAATCGAAACTTGCCATTGTACCGTCTCGCATTAGCTTTTTAGTCATCCTCAGTGCTTGCGGGGGTTGGACGCAAATTTTTTCAGCCAAGGCCTCTGCCTCTGCTAAAACATCTTGGTCAGGATATACTTCAGATACCAAACCCCAATTCTTGGCTGTGTCAGCGTCAATCAGATCGCCGGTGAAGAATAACTGAGCGGCTCTGGACCAGCCGATCTGCCTAGGCAGCAACCAAGCGCCACCATCACCAGGTAGTATGCCTAGCTTTAGAAAAGTTGCTCCAAACTTGGCTGATTGGGCAGCCAATCTGATATCGCAGAGAGAAGCGATATCACCACCCAGACCTATTGCTGCTCCGTTGATGGCACCGACAATAGGGACTTCGATATTCCACATCGCTTTTACGATACCGTGAATACTTTCTCGGTAATGGTCTCGCAGCTGAAGGGCATTGCCTCCAAAGTGACCAGTTCTTTCTTTCATCGACTTTAAATCGCCACCAGCTGAGAAGGCTTTTCCTGCCCCAGTCATGATGACACATCTTAAATTCTTATTGCTATTTATAATGTTGGCAGCTTCGGAGAAGCGTTCGCCATCACGCGCGTGCCCTAAAGGATTCCTGGTGTCAGGTCTATTAATGGTTAGCCTGGCTAAGACCCCTTCAGTGTGAAGAATTAATTCATCGTCAATAGAGATTTCATTTTTCATAATAAACTCCGTCAGTTAAGCCGTGATAATAGGCCAAATTTCATCGCCACCTTGTTCTACAGCTAGCTTACCTAGCTCTTCTCCCCAATACGCTACACCCCCATATTCTGTGCGCCAAGCCCACATCCTTCGGGTTAGAAAATGAAGCCCATATTCGTACGTAAACCCGATGGCACCATGGATCTGGTGACTTAGGCGCGTAATTTTTTCCACCGCTTCACTGGCTCGGCATTTCGCCGCTGCTATTTCAAATCGCGCGTTACGTTGGTTATCTGTTATTCCTGAGCGATCCAATCGAGCACATGCGGCAATTGCGATAGCGTCGACCGACGCCACTAGACCAGCTAAGTCTGCTAGGTGATGTTGGATCGCTTGGAATTTGGCCAACGATCTACCAAATTGCTCCCTATCGCTGGCGTATTTTACCGCGAGATCCAAAGCGGCAGCGCTAGCTCCACCTATTTGTATGCTTCGTACCAGAGCGCCTAGGTATAGTAACGAGTCGTTGTCTAACGCGGTCGGGAGTTTATCTAAAATTTTGGCTTCTCCAGAAATTCTATCCCGAGGGTCGCGGCCTAAATTATTTTGATCTTCCGCTTCTTGATTCTGTGCTTCCAAAACAAAGAGGTGCGAGTCATGGATTGCTATGTAATAGCTACAACGACTTCCCCATGGAACAACACTCTTGTTTAGAGCAAACTTACTTCCCTGAATGGAATATCCGCCAGTTAATAGGCCAGGAATTCCTTCGGGCAGCTCTGCTCCGGATTGTTTTGCAACCCATTGTGCCAAAATTGATTCACACACGGGGAGGGGAACCGTATATCTCCCACAAGCTCTTAGCACGGGGTATGCGTCACTCCAAGAGGCTTCAATACCACCAGAGGATTCGCTTGCCAGGACCTTATCAATTCCTTGCTCTATTACCTTACCCCAGAGTGAATCGGGCCACTCCACTTTCTCATAGCGAGTGAGAGAATCCCAATCAAGTTCGTCCTCAAATAATCGAGACACGCTTTCGTGCAACATACTTTGTAATTCGTTCATCTAATGCCCATCCCTTTAGCAATTATTCCGCGCATTATTTCTGGCGTGCCCCCTCTTAGAGAAAAAGATGGCGCGATTTGTATCAAGTTCCCAAGGATCTGTTGGTATGGCACCCCATACCCCTCAAGGGTTGGTTCTAAGTCGCAGAGTTCTTGTGCTAGCCCTGGCAGAGTTTGCTCGAATTGACATCCTAGATCTTTAACCACCGACGCGGCTAAAGTTGGATTCTCGCCTGCGTGCAGTTGTGAGGCGATGCTCAGAGACATTGTTCTAAGTGTCGTTGCCCACGCAACTTGGGTTCCTATTTTTGCCAATATTGCAGGATTTGCGCAACCTTTTAATATGTCGATGAGCTCACGTAAGAGATAGAAGCAGGACAAGTATCGCTCTGGCCCGCTTCGTTCGAGCGCTAGTTCTTCCGTCACCTGTTTCCAGCCTTCCCCTTCAATGCCTATCAAAGCATCTGCAGGGAGCTCTACATCGACAAAGGATACTTCGTTGAAATTTTTGCCACCCGCAAGATTTTCTATCGTTCTGGGTGTTATACCTTCAGTTTTTTTCAAATCTATTAAGAACTGAGATAGTCCTGCATGCTTTTTTTCTGGATCGGGATCACTTCTGAACAGCGCTATCATGTAGTCAGCTCGGTGCGCCTGACTGGTCCATATCTTTGTTCCGTTGACGAGCCAACCATTTTCAGTTCTTTCCGCTTTAGTTCGTAGAGAAGCTAAGTCGGAACCAGAATTAGGCTCGCTCATCCCAATACAAAAGCATGCCTTCCCTGCAGTTATTTTGGGGATTATCTCTTGTTTTTGCGCCTCATTACCGTACCGAGTTAAAAGTGTCCCACTTTGTCTATCTGCAACCCAGTGAAAACCTGTTGGCGCACCAGCAACTAAGCATTCCTCAACAACGACATAGCGTTCGAAGGCTGAGCAACCCTGTCCGCCATATTTTTTAGGGAGTGTCATCCCGAGCCATCCGTGTTCGCCAAGCTTGGCACTGAATTCTGCGTCATATGCTTCCCAACTGTGACTGCGTTTCACAACCGAATAGTCTTGCAACTCATTGGTTAAAAAAGCCCGAACTTCTTGCCGTAATGACTGCAAATCGGCTGGTAATTCACAAGGATCAAACCTGAGTTTATCTGCGATAGATTCCATAATTAAACCTTATATTTTTCAATTGTTTGCAATACTAAAGTGATATTTTAAATTAAGTTAAACCAATTGGGCATACTTCCATGCTTCTTCTGCAAATACCTCCACATACTCTGTTGAACGGTAAGCATCAGCACTGGCGGCAGTACCATCTTCTACGCGCTTAACAATACCTTGATAGATAGCGGCGAGTCTCCACATCGTGTACGCCTTGTAAAATTCTAAGTTCTCAATTTCATTGCGGTGCGTAAGTTCGCAGTACATTGAAATATATTCTTCTTCCGTAGGTATACCCATCTCCGGCAGGTTGAGTCCGGATAAACTCGAGATCCCGTCCATGTTCGGGAGCATCCAAGGGGCAAGATGATAAACAAAATCCCCCAACGGATGGCCCAGCGTAGACAACTCCCAGTCGAGTACTGCTATCACTTTAGGTTCTGTCGGATGACATACCATGTTATCAAGCCTATAGTCGCCGTGTATTACTGATAACTCTTGGGAGTCTGGGATGTTGTCGGGAAGCCACGTATTCAATTTATCCATTAGTGGAATATGTTTAGTTTCTGAGGCTACATAAATTTTGCTCCATCTATGAACTTGTCTTGCGATATAATTCTCTGTTTTACCGAATCCATCAAGTCCAATCTCTGATGGGTTTATTTTCTGTAGGCGCGCTAAAGTTTCCAGCTTCGAGCGATAGATGTTTGCCCGCTCCGATTTAGTTTGATCGGGTAACGAGAGATCCCAAAAGATCCTGCCATCTACCATTTCCATGACATAAAACATAGTTCCAATCACGTCCACATCTTCACATAGTGCATATGCTTTCGGTATGGGGAAGTCGGCTTTCCCTAAGGCCGCGATAACGCGATACTCTCGATCCACCGCGTGCGCTGACGGCATGAGAACGCCTGGAGGTTTCCTCCTCAGGACATAGCGCTTAGTTGGTGTAATAAGTTGATATGTCGGGTTGGATTGACCACCTTTGAATTCCTTGACAGTCAAAGGACCGGAGAAATCCGCCACGTTCGCGTCCATCCAAGCGCTAAGCTTGAGATGATCGAAGGACAAGTGTTCTTGTACCTCTTTCGTTCCAGAAAATTTGTGCTGTCTTTCAGTCATTATCATACTTTCCTATTGTATTAATTACGCTACGATATTAGTGTCGTGTAGCTTCCCGATTGTCGCACTATCTAGGTTAAGCAATTCAGATAGTATCTCGTCAGTGTGTTGACCCACGATTGGCGCTGGCTGGGGTGCCTTTCTCTCTATTTCTGAAAAATGCATCGCACCGCTGGGCACAGGATATTTCCCGATGCCGGGCTGTTCAATAGTCTCAAATATAGGGTTGTCGTCGGAACAATCGGGATCGTCCTCTACCAATTTTTTCACGGATTGGTATTTATCCCAACAGATCCCGTTTGCATCAAACATTTTTCCAACAACCTCTAGCGGATTTCTGCTAAACCATGGCTCAAGCAACCGTGATAATTCCACACGAGCTTCGAAACGCCCACCTTCAGTGGAGAAGTCTAGTTGCATAAGATGCTCTAGCTGTGCCACCTCATCGCTGATTCCGGTCGCTTTAAGCAAACCGGTCCATTGTTTCGCATTTATCGCTATCAGCATTATTCGTTCGCCGTCTGACGTTTTAAAATCTCGGCCAAGCGCGCCATACAAGTAGTTGCCATGTCGCTGTCTTTCGTGCTTATTGATCGTGACCTCTCCGATGTAACCTAAGTGCCCCATCGTACTTAGGGCTACATCAGCCAAAGCCAACTTAATTTGCTGACCTTTACCTGTTATTCTCCTGTGCCTTTCCGCTGCCAATATATCTATGGCTGCAAGGTAGGCTGTAGTGATATCCCAAGCGGGGAGCACATGATTCACGGGCCGGTCGTCATCTGGATGACCAGTGAGATAGGGAAATCCGACTTTTGCGTTTACCGTATAATCTAGCGCAGTGCCTCCATGACGATCTCCGACGATCTCGTGCTGTATAAGATCACTACGCCTTTTTGATAACTCTTCATATGAAAGCCAACCTCGCGCTGGTAAGTTTGTTGAGAAGATTCCTGCGTCCGATCCCTCAGCGCAGATCAATTGACAGACAATTTCTTTTCCTTCGTCTGACTTCAAGTCCACCGCGATAGATCGCTTACCTTTGTTCATCTCCGCCCAATAGATACTCGTATTATTTTCAGTGACTGGCCAGCGACGATAATCCATACCGCCACCGATCTGATCAAATCTGATCACGTCAGCACCTAATTGCGCTAATGTCATTCCACACATCGGGGCCGCGATAAATGCGGAACCTTCAATTATCCGTAGACCTTTTAATATTGGCTGCATAGTATTTTTGATACCTTGTGAGTAAGTGTTTATTCTATGCTAGCGTTACCGTTATTCAGCACTAATATGTCTCTTTCTATAGATGACGCTCTAAACTGGATTTTGGAACCTTCGCGCCATATCTCAGTGCGCAATGTTTCTCCCGGCATAAATGGCGCTGAAAATCGCACACCCAATGACGTAAGCCTATGCGCTTGATAATCGCAACAACTTCGGATGATTGCGTGCATCGCGACTCCTAACGTACAGCGACCATGTAAGATTGGCGCACTAAAGCCAACAGACGTTGCAACACTGGGATCAGCGTGAAGAGGATTCATGTCACCATTTAATCGATATAATAGGGCCGCTTGAGGAAGCGTAGGTAGATCGCAAACTAAGTCGGGCTTTCGTTCTGGTGGAGCTGGCATAGCTGTCCTTGGCTTGCTGTCCCCTCCGAATCCCCCATCACCTCGGGCTAACGTATTAGATGTCACAGTTGCATAGTGCTTACTTTTATCTGCCGAATATAGATCTTTCTTGGAATATACGAAACATCCCTTGTCAGAACCTCTATCGACAACATCCTCTACTACCGTTTTGCCGTAAATATCACCTTCAATTGGCAGCGGGTTATGGATTTCGATAAGTTCTTCAGCATGCAACACTTTTTGCCATTCAAAGCCATAGCTTTTCTCTTTCATCCAAAAGCCTGGATAGTTTACAACCATTGCCATTCCTGGAAGCGATTGGCCACCATCTTCATAGACATAAGGCAATTGTCTGGAATCCAGCGGATCACTCCCGAATCCAAGCGAGAGAGCATAAATCAGCGTATCCCTGATTTCGACTTGAGTGACACTTTCGTGAATTGTTTTACCTATAAGGTCGGAATGGTCTTTCATGAAGATACCTTAAAATCGCGGAGCTAATAGTCTTAAGTCTAGCTCCAAAGTTAAAATTTCTGCTACTTTATCTATACTGGGTCCCAAGGCCAGATATCTTGAGATCTAGCAAGGTCATAGAAGTCTGACTTGAGCGCAGGAGCGGCGTGCTCAGCAATAGTCTCTGGGGTCCAGCCCTCGCCTCGGTGTATAGATCGGATCGGTCGATTTTGGCTCATGAGAAAAATTTCATTGTTCCTCACTGCAAAGATTTGTCCCGAAACCTCATGAGCTTGATCGGAGAGCAGGTAGATTGCCATGGGGGCAATTTTATCTGGCGTCATTTCTTTCAGCCTCTCTACACGTTCCTTTTGGGCTTCGTCAGTGATAGGGATCGTACCTATCATCCGAGTCCAAGCGAAGGGGGCTATACAGTTACTCCGCACATTGTAGCGTCCCATATCCAAAGCAATACTTTTTGAAAGGGCGACTATTCCTAGTTTGGCCGCTGCATAATTAGCCTGTCCAAAATTCCCAATCAAGCCACTAGTCGAAGTCATGTGCACAAACGAACCAGTTTCTCGTTCCCTAAAATGATCTGCTGCAGCGCGACTTACATAAAAAGTACCGTTTAAATGGACATCAATTACTGCCTGCCACTCGTCTAAGCTCATTTTATGAAACATCCTATCTCGTAATATTCCCGCATTATTAATTACGCAGTCCAGTTGACCAAAATTATTTATCGCGTCAGAGACCATACCTTTTGCATCGTCATAGTTTGATACACTTCCGAAATTAGCGACAGCTTCGCCCCCTAGAGAAGTTATTTCCTTGACTACTTCTTGAGCGGGACGCCCTTCAATATCTTGTCCGTCGGTACTGGCGCCTAAATCGTTCACTACTACTTTGGCTCCAGCTTTTGCCATCGCAAGAGAATAATCTCGACCAATTCCTCGTCCTCCACCAGTTACTAGGACTACCTTTCCAGCAAGCATACTCATGTTGTTCTCCCGTAATATAATTTAGCCCAAGACTTAGGCCGTTACTCATCCCGCGTGCGAATCATATATGTTTTCAATACGTTCTGATAAGCCTTTTTAGTCTACGCGGCTTATAGTTTTTATCATCTGAGCCTATTTGGTATCATATCACTCCGATATCGTTATTCAATACAGTAACGGTCCGCGCGCATAATTGAAGGAGTTGATAGTGGCGAACCCGATTTCAAGTTTACACATACAGGCAATACAGGGTATTCCACTTATCCATGATGGTGATCAGTTGGACTCGATTATCCTGAGTAGTCTTAAATCAAATGGAGTCGAACTTGAAGACGGGGACATTGTGGTCGTTGCGCAAAAAATAGTATCTAAAGCCGAAGGAAGGTTAATTAGGTTAAGCGATGTAAATGCAGGGGAAGATGCGACAAAATTGGCGGAAGAAACTGAAAAGGACCCCAGGCTGGTGCAACTCATTCTAGACGAGTCAACTGAGGTAGTGAGAAAAAAAGCCGGCGTGTTGATAGTACGACATAATCTTGGGCATATTGGGGCTAATGCTGGTATCGATCAATCAAACATCGAGAATGATGATGAATACGCGCTGCTATTACCCTCAGACCCTGATAGTTCAGCAGTGAAATTGAAATTTCAGCTTGATTCTGCATTAAATGTCGATCTGGGAGTTTTAATTGTTGACAGCCACAACAGACCCTGGAGGATGGGTACAATAGGTGGAGCGATCGGCTGTGCTGGATTTCAAGTTTTAGACGACCAAAGAGGCGGGGTTGATCTTTTTGACAGAGAACTGAAAGTAACGCTTATCAATAGGGCTGATTCCATTGCGGCATTAGCTACATTAATTATGGGCGAAACCACAGAGATGACGCCGGTCGCGGTGGTAAAAGGTTTTGCGAACGACGAACTCGATGGCAGAGCAAGTGAGATCAATCGTCCGAAAGAAGAAGATTTGTTCCAATAAACGTTGGTAAGCAGGATGAAAAAGTTTTTAGCAATTTCTGGTGGAGTCGGTGGAGCAAAACTTGGTCTCGGTTTGACAAAAATATTAAGTGAAGACCAATTGTCATTTCTGGTGAATACGGGGGACGACTTTAAGCACGCTGGCGTCAACATCAGCCCTGATATTGATACGTTAATGTATACACTGTCAGGCTTAAGCAATCAGGAACTGGGCTGGGGTCGCGCTGATGAATCGTGGGCTTTTTTGGACTCATTTAAAACTTTAGGAGGAGAATCGTGGTTCCAACTGGGTGACCGAGACCTTGCGGTACACCTACGTAGAACAGAGTTGCTTGATAGCGGACAATCACTTTCAGAGGTTACAGCTGAACTTTTTAGTCGACTTGGAGTTAAATATCGGTGCTGGCCAATGAGTGAAAGCAAGGTGTCAACAAAAGTCTACACCGATGACAGTTTGCTAAGTTTTCAACATTATTTTGTGCGCGATCATTGCGCGCACGAAGTTAAATCTATTGTGTTTGATGGCAGTGAACAGGCTCAGCCTCCGCAAGACCTAATTGAGTATTTTAACGACCCAGATTTGGCGGGAGTAATTATTTGTCCCTCTAATCCTTATTTGAGTATTGATCCGATTTTATCCGTTAAAAGTATCCGTAGAGCATTGGCTTGTTGCGTGGCGCCAGTGATAGCGATATCTCCGATAATAAACGGCGAATCTGTTAAAGGGCCAACCTCAAAAATCATGGCGGAACTTAAGTTAGAACTCTCTGCCAAAACTGTCGCGATGCATTACGACGGCCTAATCAATGGGTTTGTACTGGATACACTTGACCAACAGTTGGTTGGCGAAATTGAGGACACGGGATGTGCGGTTTTAGTTACGAATACTATGATGAATACACTAGACGACAAGACCGTTCTAGCGCAGACTGTTTTAGAATTTTGTAATAACTTGGGTGACTTGAAATGTGGGTAGTTGTTCCCGTCAAACGGTTTTATAACGCGAAAACTAGGCTCGCAAAAATCCTATCCGACGCGGAGCGAGAGTCACTGGCCCAGGTTATGCTTAATGATGTACTTTTAGCTATTTCGAATTGTCATTTAGTATCTGGCATTCTGGTAATCTCAACCGAAATCAGAGCACGCTACTCCGTGGAGAGGCTGGGAGGACTTTTTTTAGAAGAAAAGCAAGCCGGCTTGTCGGCCGCGGTGGCGCAGGCTGGGGGTTGGCTTTCTAAGCACGGTCAGCGTGGACTAATGATGATTCCTGGAGACGTTCCACTGGTAAGAAGTGCGGATTTAGACCACATTATCCAAAGTCATGATAGCGAGTTAGGTTTAACGATTGTTCCAGATATTGAGCGAGATGGAACTAATGCATTGGCGGTGAGTCCGGTAGATCTAATTGATTTTTCGTTCGGTAAGCAAAGCTTTTCAAAGCATCTGTCGGCGTGTAAAGCGAGAGGTGCGCCGGCAAAGATCCTCGAGTCCAGCGGACTGTCTTTAGATGTAGATAACGTTATGGATCTGCAGATGCTATTATCGTTCGACAATGAAACAGAAACACTTGCGTATCTGGCGGATAGCGGGATAGCCAGACGAGTCTTGCCAAGGAGAGACAAGAGCGCTGATAATGTAGGTGTCGCAGCACCGTCACTGCTCATGTAGTTGACATTTACGTAATATGGAAACGGATTCTGTTAATGCAATATGAATACATAACAAAAGACGAAGTACTTGCTCTGGCTGGCAGAGAAGATCTGCCAACGCTGATGAAGGAAGCTACCGAGCTGAGGGACAAAGGCTTTGGTAATTGTGTCACTTATTCCCGTAAAATTTTTATTCCTCTGACTCAATTGTGTCGGGACGTCTGTCACTATTGTACCTTTGCGAAAGCTCCAAAAAGACTTAGGAGTGCCTATCTACCGATTGAGCGGGTAGTCGAGATTGCGGTCGAAGGTAAAGCGAGAGGCTGTAAAGAGGCGCTCTTTACACTAGGCGAGAAGCCTGAGCTGAGGTATAAGACTGCGAGGAACGCATTATCTGTGATGGGATACGAAACCACTTTGGAATATCTGCGTGATGCTGCTGATGCTGTTTACCGAGAGACTGGTATATTGCCTCATATGAATCCAGGCACATTGACGCCTGATGAGTGCGCTATGCTTAGAAAAGTGTCGCCTAGTATGGGTATCATGCTCGAATCTGCTAGCGAGCGACTATGCGAGAAAGGTATGCCGCATTTTGGATCCCCTGATAAAGCTCCGCAGGTACGGCTAGAAACCTTACGCAACGCTGGTAGGGCAAAAATTCCATTCACTACCGGTATCCTGATTGGTATCGGAGAAACTCGTCTAGAAAGAGTGGAATCTTTGCTAGCTATAAGAGAAATACACGCTGAATTTGGCCACATTCAAGAAATTATTGTTCAAAATTTTAGGGCTAAGCCTGATACTAAGATGTGTAATAGTCCTGACCCTGATTTGGAAGAAATGCTTTGGACGTTATCAGTAGCTAGAATAATCTTTGGTGCGAATATGAGTATTCAGGCACCACCTAATTTAAGTCCCAATAGCTTGCCTCGGTTAGTTGAGGCCGGTATTAACGATTGGGGCGGGGTATCGCCGTTAACTCCAGATCATGTAAATCCGGAGGCACCATGGCCACACTTGGACAAATTATTTGACGACACAGCGGCGG
>CAJWTO010000065.1 GCA_913047675.1 uncultured Pseudomonadota bacterium
GAAATTTCATCCCTTTTAGTACTTATAATTTTTGTGAGTATATCTGACATAGAGTTTTTACTATTATTCTCTTACTGTTTTTGTGAAAAGGATGAAGTCATTAAACGTCTTTTTAGCGTTGCCGGCTTGGATCGCATCTAAAGCCATTGAGAAACCACTTCTTATACTATCGCAGATACCGGCCACGTAGATTGCGGCTCCAGCATTAACCGCAACTATATTGGTAGCAGGTCCGACTGCACCGTCGAATACAGCGTTGATGATTCTCAGACTTTCAGTGGGATTAGCCGCTATTAAACTTTGGGTATCCTGTGGCTCTAGACCGAAATACTGAGGGTTTATTGTATAAGTATTTATAGTTCCTTCGGTGATTTCCGCAATATGGGTATCGACGGACACGCTAATTTCGTCCATGCCATCATCTGAGCACACGACCAGCCCGTGTTTAGTACCCAGTTTGCTCAGTACTTCAGCTACACTTTTGATCCAACTTTTTTCAAAAACTCCCATGACTTGTCGGTCTGCGCCGGCTGGATTAGTCATCGGCCCAAGGATATTAAATAGGGTCCGCGCTCCGATCTGCTTACGAACTTTTCCCGCAAATCGAGTTGCGCCATGGTGCGAAGGTGCGAACATGAAGCCAATTCCTACAGAATTAATACATTCCGCAATTTGTTTGGTAGAAAGATCGATTTTTGCTCCAGCAGTCTCTAAAACGTCAGCGCTACCACTGGAGCTGCTGGCAGCTCTATTGCCGTGCTTCGCTACATGCCCGCCACATGCCGCTACAACGACGGCAGCTGCGGTAGAAATATTAAATGTATGGCTGCCATCTCCTCCGGTGCCACATGTGTCAACAAGCGGATAAGTGTCTATATTTACAGAGGATGCAAAATCTCTCATTATGGTTGCGGCTGCAGCTATTTCTTCGGTTGTTTCTCCCTTCATGCGCATAGCCACTAGGAATGCCGCAATTTGTACCTCCGATATTTCTCCTCTCATCATAGCTTCCATGATTTTGCTCATGGTGTCGAAAGGCAGATTAGTACCTTCGGTTACTGCTTTTATTGATGTGCTTATATCCACAAGTATTATAATATCCTAGAGTCTGAGAAAATTACCGAGTAAATCATATCCAAATTCAGTTGAAATGGATTCTGGGTGGAATTGTACTCCCAATATAGGGAGATCTTTATGGGATATACCCATGATTTCGTCCTTGGCGCCATTTTCGTCCTCAGTCCACGCAGTAATTTCAAAACAATCAGCTAACGATTCTTCTTGCGCTACTAGAGAATGGTATCTCATAACTGTATATGGACTAGGTATATTTTTAAATAGTCCTTTTTGTTTATGGTGAATCAAAGAAGTTTTACCATGCATTACATTTCTGGCATGGACTATTTTTGTCCCGAAGGCTTGCGCGATGGTCTGGTGACCTAAACATACTCCGAGGATCGGTATAGTTTGATGAAAGTAATTGACTATATCCAAAGAAATCCCTGCCTGGTCAGGAGAGCAGGGACCTGGTGATATAATTATTTTGCTTGGTTTGAGATGTTTTATTTTCTCTACTGTGATCGCATCGTTTCGGGCAACCACTACTTTATAGTCGAGCTCGCCTATATATTGCACAAGATTGTATGTGAACGAATCATAGTTATCGATCATCAGTATCATTCTGGTAGCACCTATTTTAATCAGATTCTATGGAAAGAGAGGTTATAGCTTTAGGCAGCTCTTCCATTGAGTTAATTATTTTATCAGGATTCTGTGTTGACAAATCGACATCACCTGAGTAGCCGTAGCTGACACATATAGATTGAACACCGGCATTTTTCGCTGCGGTTAAATCTGTTATTGAGTCTCCTATCATGGTGGTATTTTCTTTTCGAGTACCTAATTTTTTAATCGCATAGATTATTGGTTCCGGGTCAGGCTTTTTTTTTGGTAAGCTATCACCGCCGATAATAATAGCGAAATACTTAATTAGATCAGTAGCCTTAAGAAGAGAAATTGCGAATTCATAAGGTTTGTTGGTGACACAGCCCAAACATATTTTATGGTTTCTTAATTCACACAGTGTTTCTTTTACCTTAGGGTATATTTTTGATTTAATAAAAATATTGTTTGCATAGTTATCGAGGAATTTTTTAGAGACCTGGTCATATAAATTTTTATCAGCGACGCCTTCATATTTTCTGGTGATTGCTCGATGTACAAGTCGTTTGGAGCCTTCTCCAATGTAGGACCTCACCTTGTGCTCTCCTAGGACTGGAAGAGAGCTATCCGTTAAAGCCGAATTTAACGCTAGAGATATATCCGGTGCGCTATCCACGAGTGTCCCATCAAGATCAAATAAGGCGAGGAGTTGAGACATGTTATTTATGTTTATTAATTGTGGCCCGTAGCTTTCCAATGATTTCCATATAGTCCGGTTGACTAAAGATGGCGGAGCCTGCTACAAAAGTATCAGCACCCGCATTAGCAATTTCTGCAATATTTTCGAGCTTCACCCCCCCGTCCACCTCGAGCCGAATTTCATACTCGGAATTATCAATCAATTCCCGAAGATTTTTGATTTTATCTAATGTGCTCCTAATAAATGACTGACCTCCGAAACCAGGATTTACCGACATCAGGAGCACAACGTCAAGTTTATCCATTACGTGCGTTAGGTGAGTTAGAGGAGTTGCAGGATTTAGAACTAGGCCAGCTTTACATCCAGCGTCGCGAATTTGCTGGAGGTTACGATCTATATGTTCGCTCGCTTCCGGATGAAAAGTAATAATATCTGCCCCAGCTCCGGCAAATTCATCAATGAGTCGGTCGACTGGTTTGACCATTAAGTGTACGTCAATTGGAGAATTTACCCCATGAGACTTGAGGGCAGCACATACCATCGGACCAATCGTTAGGTTTGGGACATAGTGATTATCCATAACGTCGAAATGTATCCAATCGGCTCCACCGGCAATTACTGCATCGACTTCTTCACCAAGTTTGGCAAAATTAGCGGATAGGATTGACGGGGCAATGATTGGATTTAACTTCATTTTTTAGTCCCTTAATCTAATTGCGTTAGGTTTTTCGCAAGCATCAGCCTATTTTGGGCTCATGCAGTATATTGATACGCACTGCAGCATAAAGTTAGAGCATTATAAGGTTAAAAGAACTTCTTTTATAGCCGCGACCGAAGATGAAAATTTTTATTAATTATGATTACTCACAGATTTGTGCGCATTATTTGTCTATCGCGTCAGGATTTAATGAGTTATTTTCTAGTCGAGTTATAGCCCATTCGATATGCTCTCGCACCATTTGGTCTGGAAAAAATCTCCGTTTGTAAAGCGCTGAGAGTGTTTTGCGTGAATAACGACTATTTCCCATTGCAACGGCAAGATTACGGACCCACTGCTCATAAGAGATTCTTCTTATAGCGGAACCTCTTGTAAGCAACTCAAATTCGTCACGATTCATTGAAAATAGTTCTAATAATGTTCTGTTATTAAGCCTAGAGCGAGGCATGAAGTCTTTGATAGGAGTTACTTTAGCGTATTTATTCCATGGACAAAAAAGCTGACAATCATCACAGCCAAAAATTCGATTACCGATAGATGCTCTAAGCTCCGTAGGGATTGAGTCTTTTGACTCTATGGTTAGGTATGATATACATTTTCTAGCGTCTAATTTATATGGCGAAACGATTGCCTTTGTAGGACAAACATCTATACAGCTTACGCATGTTCCGCAGTGATTTTTTTTTAATCTCGCAGTTATATCTAGGGGCAGATCGGTAAATATTTCTCCTAGGAAAAACATCGAGCCATCTGCTTTGTTGATAAGGTTTGTGTGCTTTCCTACCCATCCTAAACCACTGTTTCGGGCGAGTGCTCTTTCAAGAATAGGTGCACTATCAGTGAATGCTCTGTATCCAAAATCACCAATTTTATCATTTAGCTTCCGGGCGAGTTGTCGTAATTTACCTCTTAACACTTTGTGATAGTCTCGTCCTAATGCATAACGTGATACATAAGCGAGACGAGGATCTTTGAGTGTAGATACCGCATCATCTAAGGGCTCGGGCAGATAATTGGCGCGCACGGTAATAACACAGGTAGTATCTGGGACTAATTTTGACGGATCTAGTCTTTTATCTTTATTTTTTTCTAGATATGACATAGAACCGTGATACCCGTTTTGTATCCATTTTTCTAGCTGAGAAAAATCATCTTTTACGTTAAGACCAGCAACCCCTAAGTCTTGAAATCCTAGTTCATGCGACCAGATTTTCAGATCATTAAGAATTTTAGAACTGTCTAGTATCATATTTTGGGATGGTACATTTGATTGTCCAATATCATCATGAAATCGATCGGCAATAAAATCTAGCGATTCAAGTTTAGATCACGACAGGATTACAGATTAATAACCTTGACGCTGAAATTTTGTTATTGTATTACACTAACCAAACTTTAGCTGGTGTGAGGATATGTTAGAATTATTCAAGGGTTGGTACGACCGATATTTTAGCGAACCCGAAGCTGCGTTACTTTGTGCAGTATTACTGCTCGCGTTTCTTAGCTTAGCGTTTTTCGGGAAAATGTTAGCTCCGTGTCTCGCCTCAATAGTAATAGCCTATCTTTTAGAGGCGTCTGTGAGCTATTTGCAGGCTTCCGGCCTGCGTCGTTTTCATTCGGTATGTCTTGTTTTTGGTGTATTTTTACTCACACTCGTATTTTTATTAGTTGGGCTAGTCCCGCTCGTTTCGACGCAGTTAACAAGTTTCGCTCAGGATTTACCCGAGACTATTTCTTCCTGGCGAGCCCATTTAATGCTTTTACCAGATAGATACCCTAATCTTTTAACAAGTGGCCAGATTGATTCATTGATGAGCGGGATAAAAACTGAGATTAGTCAACTTGGCCAAAATGCGCTCACTTTTTCGATCGCATCTATCCCTGCCATCGTCACCATATTAATTTACTTTGTACTTGGTCCTGTTTTAGTGTTTTTTTTCCTAAAAGATAAATCGCAAATTGTAGCGTGGTTTACGACTTATTTACCTAAGGATAGAGCGGTACTGCGCGCGGTTTGGAGAGATGTTGACGATCAAATTGGGAATTATGTTCGTGGTAAAGTTTATGAGATTTTTATAGTCGGTTTCGTGTCCTTTCTTGCCTTTCATCTTTTAGGTATGTCCTATGCGCCATTACTGGCTGTAATTACCGGAATTTCAGTCATTATTCCCTTTATCGGAGCCGCTATCGCGACGATACCTGTTGCGATAGCGGCCTATATACAGTTTGGTTTTTCGGGCGACGATTTTGTTTGGGTGATGATAGCCTATGCGGTCATTCAGCTTTTAGATGGAAACTTATTGGTACCATTATTATTTTCGGATGTCGTAAATCTTCACCCTGTTGCGATAATCACTGCGGTGTTGGTATTTGGCGGGTTATGGGGTGTCTGGGGCGTGTTTTTTGCGATTCCATTAGCGACGTTGGTACGGTCGTTACTTAAAGCGTGGCCGAAAAAATTAGAAACTCCTCCAACTTAACGGTCGTGGAAATAGCTTTTTATTAAGAATTTGTAACTATTCTGGTTGTTTACAGCCTTGTCCTGAAAGACCGCAGAAGTTAATATCCACTATTTACTTGAACAGCTGTTTTTATGTCAATTATTCAAGGTAGTATTGTCGCGATTGTGACGCCCATGAAGAGCGGATCTGGGGCTGAGACAGCCTTAGACTTTGATAGGTTGGATACGCTATTAGATTTTCATGTCAATAGTGGTACCCAAGGTATCGTTGTAGCGGGTACGACGGGAGAGTCGGCTACTCTTAGCGAGGATGAGCATTGCGAGTTGATTGAATACGTCGCCGGCCGAGTAAATGGTAAAGTGCCAGTAATTGCTGGAACCGGAGCAAATTCTACTCATGAGGCTATTCGGCTCACAGCTTTCGCTAAGAAAGCGAATGTCGATGCGTGCTTGCTGGTTACCCCCTATTACAATAAGCCTACACAAGAAGGACTATTTCTCCATCATAAAGCGATTGCCGACGCAGTTGATATTCCTCAGATCCTTTACAATGTTCCCGGGCGAACAGTCTGTGACATGCTTCCGAAGACGGTTGCACGACTATCCACTATCACTAATATTATTGGGATAAAAGAGGCTACAGGTGATATTTCGCGTGTCTCAGAGATCAGGGCTCTATGTGGCTCAGAGTTTTTACTTTTTAGTGGTGATGATGCCACCTCGTGTGAGTTTATGCTTCGTGGTGGAAACGGCGTTATTTCAGTAACGGCAAATGTTTGTCCCCAAAAAATGTTTGAGATGTGCTCGGCGGCATTAACCAATGATAGGGCCTCTGCCATGAATATAGATTCACATTTACAATTATTACACCAAAATTTGTTTGTTGAAGCCAATCCTATACCTGTTAAGTGGGCTTTACGTGAAATGGGACTGCTCGATGATGGGGTGAGGTTACCACTGACATGGCTATCGCCAGATAAAGAAAAAGTTGTAAAAGAAGCTATGCGTCATTCTGGTCTATAATTTAAGTAGGCATTTTTAAAAAAATCACCGCTCCAATTTATCAAATAAGGAATTTATTGTATGTATAGATCACTACTTCTAATAATCATTTTGGCCTTATCCGTAGGTGGTTGTAGCAAAGTCCTGAAGAGTTTGGATCATGTTCGTACTGACACAAAAAATAAATATGAAAAAGCTGAAACAATGCCAGATTTGGAAATTCCTCCCGGCTTAAGTACTGAGGCGATAAGAGATCGTATGGTGATTCCTGAAGGTGGAGAATCTGCGAAGTTTTCTACTTACCAAGATCGGCGGGCAGCAGTTGATATTGATTCCGAAGATGAAGAGGTGACTAAGGTAAATCGTGGTGGATCTAAATTATTAGAAAATGAACATGTCTTAAGTCTGCCATACGATATTTTTGAGCAATGGTCAGTCATGGAACTTTTTGTTGAGTCGAAAGGATATGGATTAGAATTAAATGATGTTGATTTGGGAATTATTGAAACTAGTTGGATTGAAAAATCAAGAATTGCGCGTAATAAATTCAAAATTTTCGCCGAGAATGATCAGAATCCGCAAGGGTCACTAATTTATGTTTCGATTGAGAATCAGGAATTATTGCCCAACAGCGATGGTGTCGCATGGCAACGGGTAGCTCGCAGTATAGATGAAGAATCGGCTTTTGTAGCAGAACTTGAAACACGCCTTCTTGATTTGAATCCCCAAGTATCTACTATAGGCGATGCTGCTAGCGTGGCAACTCAAGTCGAGCAGGCTGAAACCAGGAGTCAACCCTCTAATGTCGATAAAGTTGATGTAAATCGATCCGCAAGTTCCTCAGCAGGGTCTGTATCACGCGCTATAGCTAGTGAACTAGTTAGTGTCGGATCGGGTAAATTTTATATGGCCTTATCATCTAATTATGAAATAGCATGGGAAAGGGTAGGAAATATACTAGTAAACGAGGGCTTTAAATTAAAGCAGGCTGATAAAACTGCCGGGTTATATGTGATAGGGTTGCCTAAAAATCATTCGGGTCAATCAAAGAAAAGTCTGCTGAAAAAGGCCCAGTTTTGGAAGCGTGATAAAGTTCAAGAATACCAATTAAGCTTGACTGGAGTAGGACAGAAGACGGAAGTAGTTATTCTGGATAGTAAGGGACGATGGTTGACGAGTAAGGACGCGGATAACTTATTGAATAGATTGCACGAGGCGGTGAATCGTAGTCGAATTTAGTCTTTCTGGCTAAGATATTATGCGTTTTGCGACTATGGGTAGCGGTAGTAAAGGTAACGCCACTTTGGTTGACGAGATAGACTCTGCGTTGTTGGTAGACTGTGGTTTAAGTTTTTCGCGCGTGCGATCTTTGGCAAGCGAAAAGAACTACGACTTAGATAAGCTTGATGGAATATTCGTAACCCATGAACACAGTGATCATATTGGCGGCGTAGAAAATCTATCTAAAGGCCTCAAGATTCCTGTTTATGCGACATCTGGGACTATAGCGGCTTCTGGAAACCGGCTCGACGATGTTTATGATCTAAAAGAAATAGGGCCAGAGAAGAATATTACCTTAGGTCCGTTTGAGATTACTCCGGTCATCGTACCTCACGACGCTCAGGAACCATGCCAGTTCATTATAACTGCACGTTTCAAGCGCTTAGGTATATTGACCGATTTGGGTCACGTTACGGCTTATGTTAGAAAAATGTATGAGACTTTAGATTCAATAGTTATAGAATTTAATCATGATCTCGATATGTTGCAGGCAAGTGACTATCGCCAAGTTCTCCAGAAACGAATTAGTGGACCATATGGTCACTTGAGCAATGATCAAGCGGAAGAATTTCTGGGCGGAATCAGCTACCAAACGATGTCGCATTTAGTTGCGGCACATTTAAGCGAGAAGACAAACAGTCCCTCCCTCGTTCTCGCGTGTCTAGATAGAGCAGTGCCAAAAACTGTTAATACTTACGTAGCAACGCAGGGTGATTTCTCTCCATGGTTTGTTATAAGTGATTAACTTAGAGTGTAGGTAAATTATTTTTTTTTCACGTGTCGCATTAGACGGCGGCGTTTATTTTGCTGTCGTTTAGTAAGCTGATTCTTTCTGTCTGAGTAAGGATTATCTCCATTTAGGAAAAATAATTTTATCGGAGTTCCTATTAAATCTAGTTCGGCCCGAAAAAAATTTTCCAAATATTTTTTATAGCTAGCGGGAAGTGTCTCGACTAAGTTTCCATGTATTACTATTTTAGGAGGATTTTCTCCTCCCATATGAGCGAAGCGAAGTTTGACTCTTCTACCTCTTACCATCGGCGCGGGATGAGACGTTACAGCGTCAGATAGGATATTCGTTATATCTTTAGTTTTATGCTTTCTTACGGATGCTTCGTAAGATTTATTAATAGATAAGAACAAGCTCTTTAAACCATTTCCCTCCAGGGCTGAAATTTTGCAGATCTCTACAAATTTTGCAAATGTTAGTCTTCTATCTAGCTTTTTAAGACAATCCTCACGACCATCTTCGTCTAAGGCATCCCATTTGTTTGTAGCAATTACTAGTGAACCCCCGTTATCCAGAGTAAGACCTAGAAGATGTAGGTCCTGATCAGTGATACCCTCTTTGGCGTCAATCACTAATACTATTACATGGGCATGTTCTAGCGCTTGCAGACTCTGCATGACGCTGAACTTTTCTGCCACACCTATCGTCTTCCCTTTACGACGAATACCCGCAGTATCAATAATAGTGTAGTTCTGACCACGCCACGTGAAATCAAAGTCAACACTGTCTCGAGTGGTTCCAGGGATATCACTAGTGATCATACTATTTTGTCCGGTGATCCGATTTACTAGGGTTGATTTACCAACATTTGGTCTTCCTATGACTGAAATTTTTATTCTTCCTGAACTATTTTCAAGATCTGTCGTTTCATTGATCGAAGGCCAGTCAAAGCTGATATCTTCTATTAGTGATACCACACCTTCGCCATGGCTAGCGGAGATCGGTATGATATTTCCTACTTGAAGTTTACTAAATTCGGCGATAACGAAGTCTTGATCCAAACCTTCAGATTTATTTACCGCAATGACAACACGTTTGTTTAAACGTCTAAGACTTTCGGCGAGTATTTCATCGGCAGCGTTTAATCCTGTTCTTCCATCAACTACGAAGACAATGACATCGCACTCTCTGGCCACTTCTAGTGATTTTTCTGCGGCTATTATTCCAATCTCACTTTCTTCAGAGGAATCAATTCCACCAGTATCTATAACTATGTAATCTTTATCGCCAATTTTCCCCAGACCTACTCTTGGATCGCGCGTTAGACCAGCGATGTCTGCGACAAGGGCCGAACGTGTTTTTGTAATCCGGTTAAATAATGTAGATTTACCTACGTTCGGACGCCCGACTATAGCTAAGGTTGGCTTTAACGATAGGTTTTGATTTTCCATTGGAAATAGGTGATCTGGGCGACTGTAGGTTTTTACTTAAGTCTCGTAGCGACAACTCGGCCATTTGATGAGTACGATATTAGAGAATCGGCAGCCCTTAAGGATCGTGCAATAATCCGACTTTTGTCTAGCCGCGATTTATACACAAACTCACCGGTTTGAGCGTTCATCCAGAGCGCGTATCCTTCTGAGTCACAGACTACAACGTGCCCATTATAGTATGCAGGTGCAGTAGGATACCGTTCTTTCAATTCATCTTTTTTCCACACGGATGCTCCAGTTTCAGCATTAAGCGCCCAGATAGAACCTTCTTCATCTGTCACATAGACATACCTACCGCCTACTGATATCCCTGCGTAAGAAGAGATTTCTCGAGTCCACAGGATCCGTCCATCAGTACTTGATATCGCTGAAACTCCTCCATGAAAGCTCGCAACAAAAATTGTATTCTTTTGGACAATAGGCGCAGAGTCTACGTCGACCATTCTGTCTAGGTCTGATCTACCGCTTGGAATAGCCAAAGGACTATCCCATAAACTTTGGCCTGACTTTAGATCTAGCGCCACAAGTCTACCATTGTCGAAGCCGGCAAAGACTCGATCGCCACTTATAACCGGGGGCGCATTTCCTCTCAAAGTGAGTGATGGTACTGTACGATCGTAATTCCAAATTTCTTTCCCTGTCGCCGAGTCAAGGCCATAAATGTTACCGTCGCCTGTTCTAACCACTGTGATTTGATTAAACGCGGTTGGGGCCGATAGGATTTCGCTCGAAACCTTAGCGACCCATTTTAGATTGCCGGTTTGTGTGTCTCTGGCTATTACACGACCATCTCCGGTACCAATAAATACCATTCCATCTCCGCCACCAGCGCCGCTGGTATAATTCACATTCTTGTCGTGGATTTGCCAGACAGGCTCTCCGGAAGATATATCAGTAGCAACTAATTTACCGTACTGATCGGCTACAAATAGATGGCCCCCTATGACAGAAGGAGTTAACTTTAAATATAGATTTTCTGCGCCTTTTCCTATTCGCTTAGACCAGATTTCTTCTACAGATATTTTCGATTTGTAAGAGTCGCTAAGTACACCACTATCTTCGATTTCTACAGTTTCTCGATTAATGAAGCTGCTGAGCGATTGTGAGTCTCTGAATTTCGTAAAGCTGTAGTCACTACAACTGGTTAGGACGCATACAACTATCAGCACTCCGATTGCCCTGTGCATAGAAAAAATCATTTAATATCCTTTATCTTTATATTTTCCAGCATATTGATTTTAAGCAGCAGGTAGCGGGTATCTTGGTCATTTTCTTTATAGTTTGCCAGAGCTTCCGTGTAGGCCTCACTGGCGGCTTTGAGATCGCCCTGTTCCTGATAGATGTCTCCTAATAATTCGAGAGATCTATCAGATGGTTTGAGGTTTGAGTTCAGTAGAACTAATCTAGCATCTTCCGTATTATTTTCTTGTAGTAAAATTCTGGCCAGTCGCTCGCGAGCTATAATGTCTAGGTCTATTCCTTTACCTTCGATAATAACTTGGTTGAGTAAATTTTTGGCATAAGAGGTATCTCCGCCTTCGAATTTAATTTTGGCAAGTAATAGTTTAGATAGGGTCGCATAATTAGAACTTTTATCGAATTCTATGATCGCATTCGCTAGAGACTCGGCATCATCCAAACGACTCTCATTAAATGCCATAAGCAACTGTGAGTAGTTGATTGATAGATTTTCAGCTTTTTGATTTTTTATAGACGTCCAATACGTAAAGCCACCAAATGATCCAATCGCTAGAGTAACTGAAAGTATTACGGTAATACCGTTTTTGCCCCACCATTCTTTGATTTTATTCGAAAGTTCTTCGTCAGTTGTATAGTCGTTCAATTTGTTGGCCCTTCTTCAGTACATATCTAAGAATATCGCTCTAAATTATAGCGTGGTTAGCTCGCCGAGGTACTAGCCATTTGTAACCAGCATTTCACTGAGAATTTCTTTTAGTTCGTGTTCGGAACATGTGATTTGTTGATCGTTTGTTTGCAGCGGCTTAACAGTGACTTTTTTGGCAACAGCCTCATCAGCGCCTATTAAAATAGCTATGTGTGCGCCCGCACGATCTGCTTTTTTCATGCGGGCCTTAAGTTTACCGCCGCTGACATGAAGTATGGTTTTTAAAGTGGGAATGTGTGAGCGTAAATATTCTGCAGTTTGAATTGCCAGAAGCTCATAGTTATCGTCGGTTGCCATAACATAAACATCTGGACCGTGTGGCGAGTGAGTATTTTTTTGCACTTTTCTAAGTTCTATTATTCTTTCAAGGCCCATAGCGCATCCAGTAGCATGTGCTGACTTACCACCCATAGTTCCTACCAGGCCATCATATCGCCCTCCCGCACAGACAGCGCTCTGAGCGCCTAGCTCGTCGGTGACCCATTCGAAAACTGTTTTGTTGTAGTAGTCCAGTCCCCTAACAAGTCTCGGGTTTATTGTATATTTTATGCCGTTTGCGGTAAGTATTTTTTCGAAAGTTGTAAAGTGAGCTTTCGAATCATGATCAAGATAATCTGACAACGAAGGGGCCCG
>CAJWTO010000066.1 GCA_913047675.1 uncultured Pseudomonadota bacterium
GACTATGAAAATAGACACGGGATTAATGTCCCTATTCAGGTTTACGCGTTGTTCGAGCAGGTTCGAAGAAATCAATTAGGGTACAGTACGAAGGAATACCGGGAATCAATAGGTAAGTTATTTACCACTTTTTCCGAAGTGGCAGAAGGTAACCCGTTCGCGCAATTTCCAACTAGGCGTTCGATAGACGAGATCTCTAATGTGTCTAGTGAGAATTTTCTTTTGACAGAGCCGTATACTAAATGGATGGTAGCTCAGGATGCGGTCAATCAAGGTGCGGCAATAGTCATGACATCAGTAGGTATGGCGCGAGAGTTGTCGATACCTGAGAGTAACTGGATCTATTTGACAGCATATGCGGACGCTGACGATCTTGTAGTATCCGAAAGACCTAATTTGAGTGCGTCTGAATCTCAGGGTGACGCCCTAAGTTACGTGGTAGAGAAATCAAATTTAAAACCTGAAAAAGTTGACTTGATGGATCTATACAGTTGTTTTCCTATTGCCGTTACCAGTACTTGTCGACATCTCGGCATTACTCCAGGGACTCGGCCACTTACACTAACGGGGGGCTTACCGTTTTTTGGTGGTCCAGGCAATAATTATAGTTTGCATGCAATAGCAGAAGTAGTTTGGCGGTTAAGAAACAAGGCTACGGGAGATGCTTTAATTGCGGCTAATGGAGGATATTTGTCAAAGCACTCTATTGGGGCTTACTCCAAAACTATAACGGATGAGTGGTTCCCTAGTGATTTTCGACTAGATCGAGGAAAAAATGTAAAAGTCTCATTAACCGAGTCGCCAAATGGCGAGGGAGTTGTTGAGAGTTATTCAGCAATTTACCAAAAGAACAAGCAGTATGGGGGCTATATCATAGGTCGGTTGATAGAGACCGACCTCCGGTTTTTGGCAGTTGCATTGCCGAGCGACGCGAAGGCTTTAGGTGTTTTATTTAGCGACAATCCTGTTGGCAGCAAGGTCAGTGTAACTCACCACGATGGAATCAATAGGTTCACAGCTGCTTAGTTAAAACTATGCAGCACCTTCGACGTGAAAAAGTTTATTGTATATAGACCATTGATCATGCAATTTAATTAATGACAAAGTGTCTAAAAAAGTAGAGCCCAGATAATCGTCTCGTACCAGAGCCACTGCGGTATTCCCCGCAATATCAATACTGATAATGTCTAGCCTTGCGGTATCGCCACTTTCCTTCGCAGAGGGTTGGTTCCGTGCAACAAACTGACCGAATTCATCGCGGCTCATTTCAACAAATTTTCCTTGAAAGATCCCTGCAATAACTGCATTGGGATGGAATGAAGCATCAACTTTGTCTTTCGAGGACTCGAACATACTATCGAAGTATGTTCGAATCAGAGTAGCTATTGATGCTTCATCGGGCGAAACACTCATAGTGTTTCAGGTTACCCAGCCGGTGACTTCGAATAAAAGCTTTCAGTATTAGGTTGGCGAATTTTAGCCTTTGCAATGAGATCATCGCTCACATCAAACTTGTACATTTGATCAGGACCTATACCTTCATCCTTAAGGCAATCAGCCATATCATCATCAGCTACGGTGAAGCCCGCCGCATCATTAAATGCCCACTCATCCTCTAGGCATTGCCAACCAATATCTGCAATTTGTTCCGATGTTATTTCCTCACCGAAAAATGGGGTAAAGAACTGTCGTGTTTCATCAATTGTTGGTCCGAGGAACATACAGAAACCTGTCGAATCGCAAATTGCATTAACTATCTGAATCTCTTGCGAGGCGACTACCGCCTCGTCACCACTAATTTTGGGGTCGATGACCAATCCGGCAGTATGATCTGCACCCATAGCACTACTCGCATAAGTTATCCCGGTAGCCTTTAAAGGGCGGGGATCCCAAGCGGGCATGGCTTGCCCTTTCGCCACCGGTATGCGGTGATGTTTTCTTTCTGTTCCAATTGCGAGTGCACCATGACCTATATTTTTCCCAAGCTCGCTCCCTGATGCGAGTTCTTTCCTAAGCAAGTCTTTAGCACCTTCCGCATCTCCCCAAGCCATACCGCCTGAGTCCATATAAACAGCGATAGCTGCTCCAGTTTCGATGGTATCGAGCCCTAACTCATCACACAATCTATCGAGGTCTGCCACATCTTCCCAATTATTAATCGCGCAACAGGAACCCAATAGAGTGAGTGTCTCAAACTCTAAAGCGGATGTTAAATAGTTCCCATCGGCATCATGCACTACATTGGAACATTGCACTATACAACCGGTCATACAGTTATGCATTTCGCCGCCTCGGGACTCGAAGGACTCTCGAATTCTTGCACCATCGAGTTTTTCAAATTCTGGATTTCTTCCTTCTATTCGATTTTTATAAGGAAAAGTATGGAGCATGTTGGCCGCAGGGACTACCGCGCTGGTGCCATATTTGAAATTGCTATGTCTGCTAGAGAGATAGTCTTTACTGAAATCTTTGTTGTACTGAGCATAGGCTTTTCGATCGACGGGTTTGCGCGTAGCTTTCTTTCCTGGATCAACCAAAACCCATTTAAGGCACTTAGACCCCATAACAGCACCCACTCCTCCACGCGCCGCTTGGCGAGCAGGTCGCCGATCTTTATCGCTATCTGTGCAGGCGATTGAAGCGCCTTTGAGCATCATTTCTCCAGCAGGACCAATTGAAATTACAGAGGCTTTATCAGATTCCCCATCCAGCAACTTTTCGCAACAGGCATAGTTCCACATCCCTTTATACTCTGTAGCATCAACTAATTCGGCATTACCGTCAGAAACTCTAAGTCCCCAGAGTTTATTACGATCAGCAGGTTGCCCAGTCACAATGACCGCGCGATACCCTATTTTCATGAGGTCTTGTCCAGGATTGCCCCCAGCATTTGCTTCTTTAATTCCTCCAGTCAATGGACTTTTACATCCCATTGAGATCCGACCAGACGTGGGCGCAGATGTTCCACTCATAGTTCCCGGGGCAAAAACTAAGACATTTTCAGGACCCAATGGGTCACATTTTGGGTTACATTCTTCCAGCATTACTTTAGCGGATAAGGCTCGACCACCTAACAATTTCCATTCTTCCCGAAAGTCTTTAATGGTCACTTTCAGCGTACTCATATCTACGTGTATTGTTTTGTCGTTATCCCAAGCCTGACCCATTTTAAATTGCTCCCAATTTTTGCTTATGCGCTTAATCGCGTGACTGCACTTTGTATATTAAATTATACAAACCCACTTACTTTAAAGTTTTTCGAATGATAATACTTTAACTTCAATAGGGGCAGTTGTATATATTTCGTTGGGTTAGAATGATAAAGTCCGGATTTAATTAGTAATCTGGAGTGAGGTGTGACTATGAAGGCAGTATGGAATGGGAAAACAGTAGCTGAGTCAACTGAAACGATAGTCATAGAGGGGAATCACTATTTCCCACCTCGGTCTCTCGATCAGTCTGTTATGGTATCTAGTGAAACGACTAGTGTGTGCGGCTGGAAAGGTACCGCAAGCTACTGGAGCTTGAACGTCGAGGGTAAAATAAATACTGATGCTGTTTGGTCTTATCAGACACCAAAGGATGCCGCTAGTGAGATAAAAGGATATTTCGCTTTTTGGAAAGGAGTTGATTTCGTTCAGTGACTCCCGCTATCGATGTGTTAACGGAGGCTGGCATCGACTACAAGTTGCACTCCTACAGCCATGATCGCGCCAACCAATCTTTTGGTTTAGAGGCAGCTACGAAGTTAAAGGTTTGCCCAGAGAGAGTATTTAAAACTTTGATTGCCGAGACCGACGGATATATGTGTGTTGGAATAATACCGGTGAGTGCTCAATTGAACTTAAAACGGCTGGCTAAAGCGTTTGGAAAGAAAAGATTGGCTATGGCAGATTCGAGACGAGTTGAGCGAGTTACGGGGTACGTGGTGGGAGGTATAAGTCCTTTAGGGCAGAAGCGGGAGCTGCCGGCGTTTATGGATATATCCTCAGAACTATTTAAAACAATTTTTGTTAGTGCCGGCAGACGTGGTCTCGATATTGAAATCAGGACGTTTGATTTACAAGATTTAGTAAAGGCGGAACTGTGTCGTCTAATTTGATTCGAGGTGCAATATGATGAAGTTTGGGATCTCTCTTATTGTAAGAGGAGATGATGCAAACCCGGATACGCTGAAGAAAATGGCTGAGTTAGCCGAGCGGGATAGTTGGGATTGTCTTTGGGCGAGCGACCATCTAATCATGCCGGCTATGAAGACATCGCGTTATCCTGGAAGAGAGGATGGAGAACTCCCAGGACCTTGGAAAAACACTTACTATCAGCCTTTTAGCGTCCTAAATTTTTTGGCAAGTATTACGTCGACGGTCCGATTAGGGATGAGCGTTCTGATATTACCTATGCGAAATCCTTTAGAAGTAGCAGCACAAGTTGCGGAAATGGATCGACTCAGTTCTGGACGAGTCAATTTTGGCGTGGGTGTTGGTTGGTATAGGGAGGAGTTTGAGGCATTAGGCTTTGACTTTAAAAATAGGGGGCAGAGAACCGACGATGGTTTAGAAATAATACGCAGGTTGTGGACGGAGCGATATGTCTCGGTTGACGGACCATTTTATAGATTTACTGATGCTCAAATGGGCCCTAAGCCGCAGCAAACTCGATTGCCGATCTACATTGGTGGGAATACGCCACAAGCTCTTCGCCGGTTAGCTCGATATGGCGATGTATGGCATCCGTTTAAGATCAGTCCGAAGCAATTGTCAGATTCAAGGGTTACTTTAGATGCGGAACTAAAAAAACAGGGAAGAAGTGTGATTGACTTCCCAATAGCGGTGAAGATTCCATTAGTTTTCCCAGATGGTGCGTCCATGAGAAGCAAAAAAGGCTCGCAGGAGGTTATTGATAGTTTAAGACGTTATCAAGATGCCGGTGCAACAGAATTTTGTTTTGATATATTAACGGAAACCTGTGGAGTCGCTTTAGATACTATGCGGCGATTTGTAGAGGAGGTTCGTCCTCACATTCTATCTTAGAATAACGCTTCACCAGTTTCCTGTTAAGACTAATAGGCCTGGTATCCAACATGTAAAAACTCCCACGCATATCGTGGCGTATGGTAGAAAAGTTCCAAAGTCTTTTTGATGTGCGCTAGATAAATAAAAGCCGAACCAGAGCGCACCCCATATAATCCAGAAGGATCCGAACCTATAGTCGCCTCCGCTGAACGCAACAATTGAACAAGGGATTGCTGTAACGGCAACAAAAAAGCAGAACCAACCAAATCCACGCATATCTAAATCGAACCACATCGAGATTGCAACGTACAAGTAGGTGAAAGTAAATAAAAAAAAAGTGGCTACTGCGAAAAAGTCTCCAGGCGTTTCTGCGCGGACTAGCATCAGTAGACTTACAAACAACCCTAGGCCACCAACCATGAAATTCAGAACCGCTGTCGACCTAGGCTCTATTTTACCCAAGCCTCCGACGCCATTTATTAGCAGCACACAACCAACGTAAAGAAGCATTACTCCCAACATACCAATTACTCCCCGAGAAGTTGTAGTATTTGTAAGTTAAATATAGTTGCGTCGTGACGCAAGCACAAGTTAAGTTAAGTCTATAAGGGGGCCCGATGAAATGAAACAATCTTTGTATGAGAGGCTTGGTGGCAGCGAAAATATTACCCAAATAGCAAGTGATCTGACGGATCTTCATATTGTGAATCCTAGGATCGCCGCTAGATATGCTAATTCAGATCCGGTTTTAGTGAAAAAACAGGTGTCTGCTTTTTTTATTGCGGGTACGGGTGGCCCAGATAATTACACGGGTAAGGATATGATAGCCGCACATCGTGGGATGAATATCGATAATGATGAATTCATGGCTGTTCTTGATGATGTAATGCAAGCCTTAGATATGAACGGTATTGGGCAAAGAGAAAAAGAAGAAGTTCTGTTTATTTTATACAGCTTGAAATCAGAGGTTGTCTATCTCTAGAACAAATTAACCTCTTATTATTTTTTTTGCTCGAATTGCCAGGCGTGTTGGATAATTGTTTCAAGATCTGTGTAGCGTGGTCGCCAATCTAATACTTGTCTCGCTAACTTGGAGTCTGCGACTAGGATAGCAGGATCACCTTCGCGTCGATTTTCATAAACGACATCAAAGTTTTTACCAGTTACTTTTTTTACTGCGTCTATTACTTCCTCCACAGAAAACCCTTCGCCGTTACCTAGATTAAAACAATTTGAGGCTTGTTCTTTATTTAGATAATTAAGAGCAGCCATGTGAGCTTCGCATAGGTCTGAAACATGAACATAATCTCTAATACAAGTGCCATCTTGAGTCGGATAGTCGGACCCAAAAACAACTGCCTTTTCTCTGATGCCTAATGCGGTTTGTAATAATATGGGGATCAGGTGTGTCTCTGGGAGATGCCGCTCTCCAATATCGCCGGATTCATCTGCGCCTGCGGCGTTAAAATAGCGGAGGCTTACGGATTTAAGTTCGAAGGCTTGATCAAGATCCTGTAAAATATGCTCGACCATGAGTTTACTCCGACCGTAAGCATTTATCGGTAATTTTGGGTGGGATTCGTCTATGGGGATGCGCTGTGGCTCGCCAAAAATAGCCGCGGTTGAAGAAAAGACGAACTGCTTGATATTGGCATTGATCATTGCATGTAATAGGTTGATCGTGCACGCCACATTGTTTAAATAGTAAACATCAGGTTTTTTAACTGATTCAGCAACCTGACTAAATGACGCAAAATGCATTACTGCATCAAATTCATGAGTGTTGAATAGTTTTTTAAGAGCACGAGAGTCAGCTAAATCACCTTCGATCAATTGTGCATCACGGACCGCATCTCGATGTCCGGTAGATAGGTTGTCGAAAACAATTGGATCGTGTCCGCATTGCATGAGATGTTTCACCATATGTGATCCAATGTATCCCGCGCCGCCTACTATCAGTAATTTCATTGAGAGGATCCTAGCTCCATGACACTTTTTATTCTCAATTTATGGAGTGACTTAATTAAACCCATTTTTGGTCCACTTTCCCAGTTCGAGTGAACTCTTCAATAATCCGTGCACCCCGCTCAGCTGAGGAGATATCATTGATTTCGAAAGTATGAGTAAACGCTCGCTGCTGAATATCGATGTAATTTGATTGATCAGCAAGTGCTGTATTTATTGTCATCCCTAGATCTTCCACACGGTCTACTATAGGTCCGAAGTTCCAGCAGTAATAGGGTAGAGTTGGTCCATCAGTTTTTATCCCAAGTGTGTTTAAAAACACGCAAGGCCTTGGATGCGCAAGAAATTCATATATTTGGCTGCTACAGTCGCCAAGATAGAGATCGGCGGCTCGCATGTAGGTCATATCAACTGAGCGCCGACTTCCTGGGTCAATAATAATATTATCCGTCGCTTGATATTTGCTCGGTAGCTTGAATCCCTTCCCCCATTTGCGTTTGAAGAGTAGGACATGTGGTGCGAATATGAAATTAAAATTTTGGTTACTATAAAAGTACTCAAGGATATCTTCACCGAGTAACGGCCACGAAGAGTAGGACGGATGGTGGTGCGGATTGTAGACAATAGTAGGTCTAGAATTTTTAAACAACTTTATCGGCTTGTGCGGTAGTGCGCGGACTGCTTCAAATTTTGGATAACCTGAGATGGCAAAGTTGTTATGCTTAAGAAAGCCATGCTCAGTTAGACCGTTAGCATATTTTTGCCCTGGAAGTAGGCAGAGATCAAACTCTGAAAGGCGCTTGTCATAGGAGCCGAGATTCTCGTTGTCACCAGATCCATGCCCGGTAAAGATTAATTTAACGTCCTTGAAAGAAGGGTATTTTTTCAACGAAAGACTTGTCACCTCGGGAACCACCAACGCATCAAAGCTCGAAAAAAGCGCTATATTTTTTCTGATGACTGCACTTTTCCGAGCAAAGACTATTTTGGATAAGATAGGATCGATTAGCTCAATTATTAGAGATGCTTTCACATCAATAAATTTACATTTTTGATTTCTATAGTCAGAAGAGATCTCCTTAGCAAAGTTTTTTTGCTCTTCAGTAGAAGAAAGGATAATAACTTCAGCGTCAGGATATAGCTCGGACAATTTGAATGCATATGGCACTATGTGTGGTACCTGATGGGAGTCATAATGATTCAGAAGAAACCCGATTTTCATAACTGCGTCTCTGTGCTCATTTAATTTATCCGGCGATTTGTCATGTAGATAAGAGCGACAGCACTCAATAGACTTGATAGAACGGCAGCGTATCCCGCACCGACGATCCCCACTGATTGTAGCATTATTATTAGGACTATTAGTTGAGTCAGTGTCACAGATAATTTAATCACAAGAGCAATATGCGGTTTACCTATTGAATACAGTGCGGCCTCATATGGATATGTTATTAGCAAAACGGATGTCGCGATGCTTAAAATGATCATCGTGCCGTAGGCGTCACTGAATTGTTGACCAAAAAAGGTCTGTAAGATTAATTCACCGGCAATTACCAGCAATCCTGTGAAGATGAAGCCAATAAAAACGGATGATTTGGCTGTTTTGCGGACGACACTTCGTATCTGAGAGTTTCCTTGAGAAGATGTCGCGAGTCTGGCTAATTCAGGATAAAGCGCACTACTGAAAACTACCGCTGCCTTTGCGCTTGCTTCGGCAAGTTCTTGAGCTACTTTAAATAGCGCTGCGCCAGAAGCTCCGATTAAGCTTCCAACTGCTAGTGTCGTGAATTGGATCCCTATCGAGTTGGTGGATCCATAAAAGTTTGAGGACCATGAAAAACTCCAGATTTTAGGATTTCGCAGAGTGGGTCGAGGCATCTTCCAAGAGAAAGATTGAAGGAGATTTTTTCTTGATAACTCATAGCCTGCTACTATTAATGATATACAAAAGTATGAGATCCGTGCCGCGAACCACGCCATTAAATATGCTTGCCATGGCGAGTCAGAATAGAAAGCTATGGTAACCCCTAGAAGCCTGATTATAGGTTCTACAATCGCTAGAAAAGCCACAATATCGAACCTATCACAGATTCGGAGAATTCCTGTCGTGGTGTCAGTAACATTGGAGATAATGAGGATGCAATAAATCACTGCAAGAGAGATTGCTTCGGACGGGATTCCAAAATTATGACCCCAAAGATATACAATAAACGCGCCGAGAAAAATTCCTAAAATTGCGGCAAATAAGTCCAGTAAAAATGTGAATTTTATTAGGTCTTGGAATTCTCTTCTTTCATTTGCAGCTAAAAACTCGGCGCCATACTTCACTATAATGTCGTAGGATTTAAACGAGACTACCCTCGTGCACATCAGCATATACGAGTGGATTAGTATTATGATGCCGAACCCATTCGTTCCCAACCCACGCGCAGCGAGAGCCAGATAGATAAGTGAGATTATCGCGCCTACTGCTTTCCCTGTAAGCACTTTGCCAAAGTTTTTTGTCGCACGCTGAAAGAGGTTCGTATGTTCAGAAGTCATCAGTATTCATTTTTATCGGATACATTTTCCTATTTTACTTGGAAAGGAGCGAGAAAAATATATAGTGATTATTTTCGATAGCGAATTAAGCGTTTTGTTGCATGCAATTCGCGAGCTACAGTTAAACTGGAAATTAGTATCTTTAGGAGTTGAATGTGAAGTTAGACGGCGTCAGAGTTCTAGACTTGTCTCGATTTTTGCCTGGGCCTTACATGGGTATGTTGTTAGCAGATCACGGAGCGGAAGTGATAAAAATTGAGCATGGCTCTGGCGAGCCTACTCGTTATTTTGGTCCTGAAGTAGAGGGCTTTACTACATATTTTCGCAACACACAGAGAGGAAAACTAAGCGTAAAATTAAATTTAAAAGAAGACGAAGGGGTTCACATCTTTCTAAAACTAGCTGAACAGACTGACATTATCATAGACTCATTTCGACCTGGGGTCGTTGATCGCCTGGGAATAGGTTACGAAGCGGTAGTAAAACGAAATCCGGGTATTATTTTTTGTTCCTTGTCTGCGTTCGGTCAAACTGGAGAAATGTCTACGAGACCCTCCCACGACCTGGGTGCTCAGGCGATTACTGGCGTGCTCAGTTTGGGCTCACGAGGTGCAGATGATACAGCATTACCAGCTTCCCCCACTGCAGACGTGGCTTTAGGCTCTCTTGCATTGGTCGGTATTATGATGGCTCTGTATAGGAGAGAGACAAGTGGTCGGGGCGACTATTTGGACATGTCTATGACCGATAGTTTGATGTCGTGGACGCCCCATATTTTGAGCGAGGTGATAGCTAATAATGCGGCGCCTAACTTAGGTCGTGAACGCCTTTATGGCGGCGCTGCATTTTATAATATCTATGAGACATCAGATGGACGCAGGCTGGTCTTATCGGGATCTGAGATGACCTTTGTTGAAAATTTATTAAACGCGTTGAAGCGCCCCGATTTAATACCATTGTGTGAGAAACCATGGGGAGAGGCTCAAAAACCTGTAAAGGAATTTTTACGGAGGACGTTTCTTACTAGGACACTATCTGAGTGGAGCGAATGGTTCAGCGAACGGAGCGTGTGCTGGGCGCCGGTACTAGAGCTGGATGAAGCTTGGGAGCAAAAATTTTTAAGAGAGAGGGGAATCATAAGTAAAGGAAAGGATGGCGTCGAGAGAGTGGGGACTCCGGTGCGCTTTCTTAATGAGCCGGGTGCGCCGTCCGATGAGTTACCGACAGTTGGCGAAGATACGCAGCAGGTATTGGGGCAGGTTGGTTATGACCCTAGCGATTACGACAGACTAGTAGAGGAAGGAGTTTGCTGAAGTATGAATGAAATTAATGATGACGTCTTTGCTGCGCAGCTCTATGAGGTGGATAGCTACGATGCGGTACAAGAACTGTGTCACTCTAGTCGTTGGACAGACGGTTTACCTATCATTCCACCGACGCCTGATTTAGTTCGAAAGTTTCTTGCCGAGGCACTCGTGCCACCAGATCATCTTGTTGGCGTAGAACCGGTGAGAGAACGAGCTATTACAGCTGAGCAACTTGCTATCAATGCAGTCATGGCTGGCTGTGTAGCGCGACATTTTCCTATTGTAGTAGCTGCGTTCACGGCGATGCTGCAAGATAAATTTGTTTTGCATGGAGCGACCTCCAGTACGGGAGGGTGCGCGATTTTTATTGTCATCAATGGTCCGGCTGTTCAGTTTCTGGGTATCGACCCTACCTTTAACGTACTTGGGTCGAGCGATCGGGCTACTACATGTATCGGTCGCGCAATTCGTTTGTCATTAAAGAATATTTTAGACGTGCGTCCGGGGGAGGCCGACAGATCGACTTTGGGCCATCCTGGTAAGATAAGCTTTTGCATGGGAGAGGACGAGAGCAATACTTCGTGGCTGTCCCTTGCGCAGGATAGAGGCATCCCTTTAAATACGTCGGCGATCACGGTGTTTGCGGCTGGCTCACCGCGTCAGATAATGAATGAATGGACTACTAATCCTGAGGAAATATTGGATACTTATGTCTCTGAAATCAAGGCGTCCATGCTCAATTACTCTATTCATGCAGGTGACTGGGCTATAGTAATTCCTCCTCAGTTGCGCGCACATTTTGAGCATGCTGGATGGGACAAGCGTCGGATTCGAGAATATGTTAAAACAAAGGCTTGGGTGATGCGAAAGGATTGGGCGTCATGTGGGAAGAGGGCTGTTATAGCTAATCAGGGTGAACGCAAGTATTTTGCCTTGGAGAATAGTGGTGATCTTTTGGTCATCGCGGCTGGTGGACCTGCGGGAGGATTCGGGGCGGTAATACCACCGTGGTTTGGAAAGACTAGTCGAGCAACTACGATGGCGATTGGAGCGTGTGTGGACTGCGAGATATAGGAGAATGGTGTATGTCAATAAAGTTCTTAGATCCGACTTATCAAAGTAATCTTACGGATTTCAAGTATGCTCCAAGATTAAAGTCTTTCAAGGATTCTGTGGTAGCGATTATTTCTAATGGAAAACGCGGAACCATTCCATTTTTCGACTGTTTAGAGACCGAGTTAAAGCAGCGCCACCAAGTAGCAGAGGTAGTTCGTATAACTAAATCTAATTACAGCACCCCAGCAGACAACCTACTGCTCAACGATGCGGAACGCTGGAACGCTATGATTTCCGGCATTGGTGACTGAGGCAGTTGCTCCTCGTGCAGTTTGCACGATGCGATTATTTGCGAGCGATTGGGCATACCTTCTGTTGGCGTCATGACCGAGCCTTTCCGAAGTGCGGCGGCATTAATGGGGCGGGTACTTGGCGCGAGCCAATTTGAGTTTGTGACTATAACCCATCCAATATCGAGCGCGTCCGCCAACGATCATAGCGCGCGCTCTCGGATTGCTTGTAATGAGATAATAAGTATTTTGAGTGGGCGAGATTAAATTTTTCG
>CAJWTO010000067.1 GCA_913047675.1 uncultured Pseudomonadota bacterium
CTCCGGCCCCGGGCACCATATCTTAGTTTTTTGTGGTCCAATACTGGCATAAAAATGTTATAAAACATTGATTTAAAATATATTTATATGTGATGCTGTCCGCACTTGTCCATTGACATCTAAAACTAGTGACGGTATTTTTGACGGTACATCAGTTCGTTTTTAGTGTGATACCGTCATATGTCGCTCACAGCGCTGCAAATCAAAGAAATCAAACCATCGAAAAAAGACCAGAAGTTGTCTGATGGTGAGGGCATGTATTTCCTGGTCAAGGCAAATGGCAGCAAGTATTGGCGGCTGGACTACCGGTTCGGTGGCAAACGAAAGACCCTTGCCATTGGTGTCTACCCTCAAGTTTCTCTTAAAGAAGCACGAGAAAAGCGTTTTGAGGCAAAGAAACTCCTTTCTGATGGTGTGGACCCGAATGAACAAAAGAAGGCACGAAAGCGCAATGAAGAGGCGCCAACCTTTGAAGAAATTGCCCTGAGGTGGTGGCAGCATGAACAAGGACAATGGACTGATGGTCATGCAAAACGTGTAATCAAACGTTTAACAGATAATAGCTTTTATGCTCTCGGGAACCTGCGTGCTGATAAAGTAACGCCTCTCCAGGTGATTGACGTTATCAAGAAGATTGAAGGACGAGGCGCATTAGATGTTGCCAATAGGGTTAAGCAGGCAATCAAAGCGACCTATCGGTACGCTATTCAACACGGCGTAGTGACCACTAATCCGGCTAGCGATCTGGATGGAATTGTTAAGTATCGGAAAGTCGAGCATCGTCCCTCTCTGCCTAAGAATGAGCTGCCGAAGTTTCTCACCGAGTTGGAAGGCTATGCTGACAGAGGCTCAATTTTTACCCAAACGGCTATCAAGCTACTACTTTTGACGATGGTGAGGTCGAGCGAGCTTCGGGAGGCAACCTGGGGGGAGTTTGAATGTGCTGATTGTCTGTGGCGCATTCCCGCAAACCGAATGAAGATGAAGACTGAGCATCTTGTTCCACTATCAACCCAATCTATCCAACTTCTGAATCAATTGAAACTCGTTTCTGGAAAAAAAGGACTTCTTTTTCCATCGGTGGTCAACAGGCGCAAGCCAATGTCTGATAACACGATGCGACAGGCAATATTCCGTTTGGGTTATGACGGCAATACGCCGGGTAAAAGCAAAGCCGTACCGCATGGATTCAGAGCGACTGCCTCATCCATTCTCAACGAGCAAGGATTCAATCCCGATGCCATTGAACGGCAGCTAGCGCATATGGAGCGCAACTCTGTCAGGGCGGCTTATACGCATCATGCTAGATATCTAGAGGAGCGCGCTCAAATGATGCAGTGGTGGGCTGATTATCTTGATGAGAAGAGGCGTGAGCATGAGGAGATTATTTATGTCTAAGGAAGGAATCGAGCCGATATTTCGGAGTTTTTTGATTCAAGGAGGAGACCACGAACGTCAGGTAAAACGCTATGAGAAAGAATTTAATTATCGGCTGGCTGAGCTAGCTGCATCAATGGGGGAGGATGCTAAGGATATTGATTGGCAGAGGTTTGCAGGCAAATTGGCCAGGAAACATGAGCCGCGTCTGCAAGATAAAACTAAACAAGGCCGTCCTCTTAAATGGGGAATGCTTGAAAAAATATTCCTAGGATTAGACATTGAGCGACGCACTAGCAAGGGATATACAATACATGCAGCGATACAGGAGATAGCTGAGTTAGAGCATTGGATCAAGTTTCTAAGTACTAATGACGGAGCAGCCATCCTTGGTCCGGATCGTGTCGAAGCGCTTAAAAAACAATACACAGTCGATTCCGAAGAGGTAACGGCTTTCATAACGATATTCGGTAATTTGCAGAACTTGTCTCAGGCTGAGTTTGATCATTTGGTCAAAACAAGTTTAGAAAGGAATTAAAAACAAATAGTTTTTTCCGCTTCATTATTAGCCCTCATTGCACATTAATTTCCATATGAGGATCATATATGACGTCTATTCCTGAAACAGGCTTTCTCCGGCTCTCCCAGATACTGGGTAACCCGAAATCCAATCCCCCGACTCCCCCCATTATCCCCATATCCAGCAGCAGTTGGTGGGATGGTGTTAACAAGGGTCGATATCCCAAACCGCTAAAGCTGAGCCCTAAGGTGACTGTATGGCGGGCGGAAGATATCCGCGGGCTTATCAGTAAGACATCAAATGAGCCGCGCTAATCCCATCAGACAATTCCTGGCAAAGCCAAACTCTTAAAATTGGCCATCAAGGCAAAATGCGCCGAATGCATGAATCGTTATCGAGCGTAAGAGGTTGAATCATGTGCATAGAAGATATTCAAGAAAATGAATGGCAGCCCGAATGCCGCGATGAGGCAATTGTTAAAAGGGATGTCCAAGGTCATGGCTTTCCCGGAAAGAAAAAATACACATTCTTGGATCGAGATGCATTGCTGGCGTTACCAAAATTGCGGTGGATAATTAAGCATGTGTTACCTGCCCGGGGTGTGGCAGCAATCTATGGTCCAAGCGGAAGCGGTAAAAGCTTTCTGGCACTTGACCTTGGTGCTTCTATTTGCCTCGGTACTGATTGGTTCGGCAAAAAATGTAAGCAAACTTCCATTGTCTATTTGGGGCTTGAAGGGGCAGCCGGGCTGCAAAATAGAGTTAAAGCATGGGAGGCTGGCAGAGGCAAAAAACTACCCATGAATTTTGCTGCAGTGTTTGGGGAGTTCGACCTCGCAAAGGCGGACGATACCCTGGCAATCGTTAAAGAGACACCAAAAGGATCAGTGCTGATGATTGATACGCTCAATCGTGCTTCGGCCGGCAGGGATGAAAATTCGAGCAGTGATATGGGCATCATACTAGCTTCGGCAAAGCGTATTGAGCAAGGCATAGAGGGTTTGGTATTACTTATTCACCACACGGGCAAAGATCACAGCAAAGGTCTTCGAGGGCATAGCTCACTCCATGCGGCGTTAGATGCCGAGATAGTGGTAAAGGTCGATAAACATAAATTAAGAACTTGGGCAGTGGGTAAGCTAAAAGATGAAAAGGATCACGATAGTTTTGGCTTCAGGCTCGAACAACGGATTATAGGCACCGATGAGGATGGTGAACCTGAAACCTCTTGCACCGTTGAGCCCGAGGAGTCAATCCCAAAACCAAGGCAAAAACCCAGTGGTATTCAACAACGACCAGCCTTTGATGCGTTAAAGAAATTAATCGAAAACAGTCCAATCAATCATCAGGCGAATGCACCTTCTAATACCAGATGTGTATCTATAGATTCTGCAGTGACTGAAATAGCTGGCACGTTGAGCACTGTTGAGAAAGGAAAAAGAAAAAATAGAGCTAAGACCCTGATCGATTCAATGATTAATGGTGGCTTCTTAATGTCTGGTATCGATAGCGAAACAGGTGATTCATGGTACTGGTTACCCGACAGATAATATCCAATTATTTTATTGTCCATACTCTCCCCCCCTCTAGGGGGGGTGGAGTTTATGGAGTTTTGGGCCGCTCACTCCAAAAAGTCGTGTTATGGAGTTTATGGAATTTTGCAATCTTCGATAACTGAGCAGAAGTTCTTGAGACACATCTTAGATCATCTACAAAGCCACTTGTCAGAAAGCAGATATTGAAGTCAGTCGATTAACTTTTTTGTATCTGCCAAGGTACATACACATAAACACAGATGTCTTGTCCCAACTGTGGCTTATTTCCCTCAATGTTTACAAGCTTCACAATATTGAAAATATTTGAGAATACCTTTAACTATCCTAGTACCCCCCCATGGTCACCTGCCTCCCCCATTAGATTTAATTTTGCTACATTTTGTGCTACATTTTGCAATGAATATGGGCTAACGCTTGTTCGTAAATGATTGAGAAATATGGTGCTTTGGGATATGGGTTCAATTCCCGCCGCTGACGGTTTGAGACATAGTTTTACCTTGGTATAAAGAGACCCTCTAAAACAGTTTTTTTGTCTCTAAAGGGATTCTAAAGGAAGTATTTGGGATCATATGAGTGTCCTATATTTATTTTTTGTATATCTATTTATAAGAATAAAGATTTCTACAGAGATACAGGTATATCTAATGATTTTCCTGTTCACTAAAAAGGAGACATAATTATTACGAACGCACCAATTTGGTGAACAGATGACTTATAAACCATTGTTTTTGTTAATATTTTACTTAGGAGTCAAGGACTGAAAATCCATGTGTCGGTGGTTCGATTCCACCACTGGGCACCAAGCAAAACGATGATACTACCCATCAGTTTTTATTCAGATTACCCTTCAACGAGTAAATTTGGTTTGCTTTCCCGCTTTTTAAGTGAAAATTCGTCATACAACTCACCTGTCGCTTTAAAAGCTCTAAAGCGTAATCTTGAATCATTCACATCTATAATTTGGTAGAGTTGTGTGTCTTCTTCCATCCGTTTTGCAAAAGCACCCTTAGTGATTTTGTACATTTTAGGGCCACTTACTGACACTACATTTACAGTACCGATATTGGGATCGTAAGCTTTCTCATAACCGTCCGGAATGTTCACAATTTTTTTGGATGCGACATGACCAGTTCGTGCATACGTGTGATCATGCCCACTTAGTATCAAATCAACCTTAAATTCATCTAAAATCGGTTGCCAAAGCTTTCTTATTTCAGGATTATCTCTATCTGATCCCGGGGAAAACATCGGATGATGGAACGTAACGATTGTCCAAATATTCGTATTACTCTCCAGCACCTTTTTTAACCACTCTACCTGGGACTCCTGTGCATTATTCGAGTCAAGAGATATAAATCTTACACCTTGATAGTCAATATAATAAACAGTTTCAGCAAGTGCAGGGTCAGGAACATTCTGGACAGGAAACGCAAACTGTGCACTCCAGTGATTGCTCAGGGAAGCTTGCTCTGGATTGCGTTGTCGATTAAAAAGTGGTGGACCGTATAAATTTCGACCTAGTAATTGTTTTTTTGAAAATCCAGTGACAACTTCTATCTGATCGTCTGCTTGAGTTATTACACCGGAATCATTAAATTCTATGGATATCTTTTTGCTGTCAGATGCCAATAATGATATTTTATAAATCATACCCTGATCATTTGCTTCCTCAACCATCGAAGTCACCACAATTTCGACATCATCTCCTCCCTTATCAGTCCAGTAAAACTCTGCATTGGATTGTTTGTCATAATTAAAGTACTCGTGGTTACCTGGTGTCGCAATCACCGGGATAGTGCCATTCACCCAATCTGGACCTTGATGCCACTCTCCCCACTCGGAGTCGCTATACTTTCGATTCACCAAATCACCAGCATGAAGCGTAAAGGCGGCCCTGGGGGCATCGCGAAAGGCTTCTCGGAAAACTCTAGACCAATGCGTCCGTACTTCGTTTTGAGCATCCCCAAAATATATAAAACTGAAAGGTTCGTCTCCTTTGGTTGCAGTTTTGAAATGATAATATTCGGTAAAATTCACACCATCACCGACGCGATATGCATAGAGTGTGTCCGGCTCTAGATCTCGAAAAATTACAGTATGATAATGCGAATCATTAAGATCAGTTTGGAGAAAAGTTGTCTTTGCATTGAAAGACTTTGGTTTCAATGCTCTACCATTAGAATTTGCAACAGCCAATTGCGCCATGCCTTGCTTTATCGTTGTATCAGTCCGCCAAGAGACAGATTGAGTGGTTGCAGTATCTTCCTCCCATGTTAATACAACTCTATCTGGTAATGGCGTCGGTGCATGAGCGTCTATTGAAGCATATGCGGTTGGCTCCCAACTCTCATGTGCGCACAAATTAAAGGATAAAATAAGGCTTATCAAAATTAACTTAAATAGTACAAAGTACGACAGAGCAGTTCTCCATTTTTAAAATCATTTGCGAACGTTTTTTAGACCTTTTTTTCGCAGTGTAATAGCGCATTTTCGCCAGATCAATATGCGACCGACTAGGTTTTTGAAGTGTTCAATTTCGTTCAAATCCCTTTTCCATTTTACTCAAATGGGAAGCGCACAGTCCTCTTAATAAATATACTGTGCCCTTAATATTGCAATATCAAGACTCCATAATCCTATTTCCGTTTTCAAATATTTCTCAACGCCTCCGTCATCCATTTTAGTCGCATTAAGTGCCGTCTTCCGGAATGGAATACCATCAGATGGTCTCAGTGGATTACCTTGTTTAGCAGGCGTGTCAGCTCCATAACTAAGCATGAGTTTTGCGAATGCCTTAGTTTTTGCCTTTTCAATATGATTAATATGGCCCGCTTGCTCAATATTTATAAGCTTCAGAATATTCTCTTTGATGCCCCTGATAATTTGTTATTCGGTATACCGCTTCTTCATATCGAGATCATGGTGCGATTTTTGGAGGATAGGTCAATCCACTCGGCTCGATCGCTTCTAGATCAAACACCATTGCCATGAGAATTTCTTAAATCGGTAATTTCTTTGTCATCTGTTGCACCCAAGCTGATGGATACGTTTTTGAGAGTTTTTGGAGCCGAGTATAATGCGTAATCTTTTGATAGCCATGCTAACCATATTTATTTTTGCTACACCGGTTTTTTCTGATGATCGATTAGAAATGGAAGAAATCCTAGTGATTGGATCGAAAGCTGCTTTGAGAAGCGCTCTCGAGAAACAGCGTAACTCAGATCAGGTAATCGGAGTCGTCGACTCGGATGCTCTTGGCAACTTTGCCGATATCAACGTAGCCGAATCTGTGCGGCGATTGCCTGGTGTTATGGTTGAGAATGATCAAGGTGAGGGACGTTATGTTTCCTTGAGAGGTATGAACACGGATCTTAATGCCATGACCATAGGGGGCGTCAGCGTGATGTCGCCAGAGGATCGCCGAGGTGTCATATTGGATGGTGTTCCTTCAGATATGTTGGACAGCATCACGGTTTACAAAACTCTGCAACCATTTCAGGATCTGGACAACATTGGCGGATCTATTGACCTTGAAACGATCAGTGCGTTTAATTTTGATGGCATTCATGCGAAAGCCAAACTGGATACTTCCTATAACGAATTGACCAAGGATGGAAGTAATCCAACTCTGGGTTTAACGTTAACTAACCGCTTTGAATTTGGCGAGGATGAGTTGGGAGTTGCATTTGTGATAACAGATTCCACGCGCCGAATCATTGCACACAACAACGAAAATGGCGGATGGGGTTCTTCTTACCCAAATGACGATTATGAGATGCGATATTATGATTTAGAGAGAGAGCGGGAAGGCATTGTTCTTAATCTTGATTATCGGACGGAAAATGGGAGTGAATATTATCTACACACATTTTATAACGATTATACCGATACTGAGTTGCGGCAGAAGTTCGAAACCCGTGATGTATTGGAAAATGATCCAACTTCTGTTGAGGGTCAAGTCTTTTCGTGGGTTGACCAGGAAACTGAAATGGATAACGAGGGCAAGTGGAGGATTGAGGCCCGCACTATCGAATCGTATGTAGCCGGCATTGAGCTTGATTTTGCTTCTGCAACGCTTTCCATGCAAGCTTTCTATTCGGCAGCAGAACAAGATGATACCGACAGGACTGAGGCAAATTTCCGCACCGACACAGTAGATGGTACTACCACTACATATGACAACATCGATCCGAAAAAGCCCGCAGTGGGTCTCGACCCCTATTTTTATGATCCAGCAAACTATTTGTTAGACGCGGTAGAAAAAGAATATGCTCTTACTACCGATGAAGAAATTGGGTTTAAGCTGGACTTTGAGTTTGATTTAACTGAGTACACCACCGTTCGTGCAGGATTGAAATATAGAGACAGAGAGAAAGATAATGATTTCGTATTTTGTGCCTATGAAGCGGCAGATGATTATTCAACAACTCTCGCGGATTATGAAACAAGCTCGGCAAACCCTTATCTAAATACTGTCCATGCGCCAGCTCCTACGCCCAATACGGTGCGCGGTTTTGAGGAAATGATGTCTGGGACTTATGCGTTGCAGGATGGCCGAGTCTGCCCGGGACCCGGTTCAAATTTGGTCATAGATGACGGAGATATCGATTTTGAATCGACAGTAGGCACATGGAACACTGAGGAGGAGGTTTCTGCTGTTTACGCGATGGCAACAACTAATCTCGACAATCTTAAGGTGATCTATGGCCTTCGTTACGAACAGACAGATTCCAAGTTTACGGGCTCGACTTGGAACGATTCAAGTGGCTCACCAGAGCCAGCCCAGTTTGAGCAAGATTATGGATTTTTATCGCCACAATTAAACATAAACTATCTGCTAAATGATAACAGCAATGTTAGGTTCGCCGTGACTCGGTCTCTCGTCAGGCCAAACTTCGGTGAATCTCGAATCGGCGCAGACGTAAGAATAAACGCAGACGATAATGAATATGAAATTCGTGACGCTGGAAACCCCGAGCTTGACCCATTCAAAGCATGGAATGTTGATGCTTCTTGGTCCTACTACTTCTCTGATCAAGACTATCTAAACATGGGAGTCTTTTATAAGCGAATTGAAGATACAATCGTTCAAGTTAGACGGGAGAACTTTGCTTTTCGCGGACGAGTTTGGGATGAGGCAAGGACTTTCATTAACATTGACGAAAATACCTCTTTAAAAGGGCTCGAAGTGACTTATACCAAAACCTTTGAGAATGGTCTCTGGTTTGCACTCAATTACACGCATGTTGATGGAGACATGAATCTTCCTGCAGATGCAGAAAATGCAGATGGTGAAATGAGGAGTGTGCCCTATTTTAAGCAGGCAGATTCTACAGGAAATGCTGTACTGGGTTTTGATAATGGAACTTGGGATATAAGATTAGCCGCCAATTACAGGAGTAGTTATCTTGATGAGCTTGGAGAAGCTGATTTAGAGGATAGATATACTGATGATTATGTTTCCGTTGATTTAACTGGCAAATATAAGATTAATGATAATTTGACTCTGAAAGTCGAAGCGCTCAATCTATCGGATTCTCCCGAGTTCTATTATTTTGGTAATCAACGTCGATTGTCGCAATATGATGAGTATGGAACTACATATAAATTTGGACTTCGTTATAGTTATTAAATAGTTGCGCAAGTCTGGTTGATGACGTTTCCGAAAATAATTACAAGATTTGTTGATGCCTATATGCGAATAGATTTAGCATCAAAATATAAAGTGACTGACTCAATGGAAGTTAAATTTGAGGCAGTGAATATGGGTGGCGAGGAAGAGTATTACTACTGGGGCGAGGAGTTGCAGCTGTCTCAATAAGACCTCTTCAGAAGAAATTACTCAGTAAGGTTTACCTGCACGTTCTAGCTTGCCCCAGGGACTTTCTCCCCCCTCTGAGGCGCTGGCCGCTGTAACCATAGTGTTGGTTGCAGCGGTCTTTTATTTATCGATCAAAGAGGTTCAGACTAAATTAGTTTGCGTTATTACTAGGACACATTTATATGACATCACAAATTTGCAATACAATTGTACTGGTCAGCCTTGTTTCGTTTATCGGTGCCTGCAGTCAGTATCCAGCTGTGACAGCCAAATTCGAAACGCCACAGGTAACAACCCATGATGACGCGGCAGATGACCCTGCCATTTGGGTCGATGTTGCCCAGCCTGAAAACTCATTGGTTTTTGGAACCGATAAAAAAAGTGGTGTTCATGTCTACAATTTGCAAGGTCAGGAAATCGGTTACACAGGACTTGGCGATATCAACAATATTGACCTGCGCAGCCAGGACGGTGTAACTAAAATAGTGGCTTCAAATCGAACCAGCGAGACTATAGATCTTTGGCTAGTTTCTGATTTACGTCTGCAAGAGGGCTCAAAAAAAAATAAATTTGCTCTGGATACCCAAAGGTCAGTGAGGGCTAACTCGGTAATCAATATCTATGGTATCTGTGCAGGTAACGATTCAGAGCTCGGCTTTATCGCATTTGTCACGGAAGATGAGGGTCCTAGGGTTGAGATTTGGCAGTATTCGGATGCAGGGTTATCCTTGCTGACAACATTTAATAATGGTGGAGAGTCTGAGGGCTGTGTATACGATGATGAGAATCGCAGACTGTTTATTTCTGAGGAGGAGAACAATGGAGTACTTAAAGCCTACAGTATTGACCAGGCTTTGGATTTTTCAAGTTTTACCACAGTAGATTCCAGAAAAGGTCATATCGTCGGTGATCCTGAAGGGGTTGCGATTTATAAGACCAATGATACGGATGGGTTTATTGTGCTGTCTTCTCAGGGCGACTCAAAGTTTAATCTGTACAACCGTAAGCCCCCCTATGAGTATGTGGGAAGCTTCAGTGTAAAAGCAGGTCTTGGCGCAACACGACTACCTATCGATGAAATCACCACTACCGATGGTATTGAGGTTATCAATCTAGACTTCAATAGCCATTTTCCAGAGGGTTTAATGGTTATACAGGATGATGTAAACACAGTAGACAAAAAGTCTAAACTCAAGCGGCAAAACTTCAAATTTGTCTCATTTAAAGACATCATAAATATCTTATCACTGAAAACAGCCGCGGATTGAACAAGTGTTCAAACGGTATTCCGGGATACAGTAATCTCCAAGCACCCTTCGTCGTTCATTGTTTCCCTAACCTAAAACCCGCGGTATGCACATCAACCATCGGATTAAAAAATGTCGAAAAATCTTTGCATCCAGCAGCCGCAAAAAGGCCCGCCCAGCTTAAAACGAATATTGCTGATGGCGGATCTAGAAAAGTGTTTATTGTTGCCGTGTCTGCTGGTATTGAGGCAAGAGTAACTCCTAATAAACCCAGAACAGTAAAAACCAGTTTAAACATGACACGATCCTTGCTTTGCGAGTAATCACCAACGAGCCTAAACTATTTATAAGTGAATGACTAGATTAAACCATCTACCTCTTCTGAATTCCTAATAGACCAATTAAATACGATTACACAAATCTTCTACCATCCGAGATACCTAATACTCGACAGCGTTAATAAGTATGAGTTAACTTAGAGGCAAGTCAATAAGAAAGAACTTTTCGCTATGATAGTTCCACGAATAGTTATTCCTTTTGATGTTGGACTTCATTTGATAATAAATTGGGTGCTTCAAAAAGGAGGAGGAAGAGAATGAATAAAGCGATACCCTTACTTCTTATAATTCCATTCTTACTTTTGGTGAGCTGCCAAGGGCAACCCAAACCTGAGATAGAAAAACCGGAACCGATTGCTTATCAATTAGTTTGTATCACGGATGTAAGGAGTGCGATAGCGGAAGCGGAAGCCCTCCTCTACGATTTTCCAGATATCTTAGAGTGCCTCAAAACAAATCCTCCGCCCACGGCTTCTTATATCTTTGAAGCAGATGTTTTAGAAACAAAAAAAGGGGTGGCTGGTGAAACTCACCAAAGCTGCAATAGAGCAGGAGAGCTTGTGGAGTTATCAAACGAATGGCCTATGACAGTTTCAGGTCAATATCTAACTTTTAAGGGAACAATTTCAGCGGGGTTTACAAGAATTATCAAGGTTGATCGCAAGACTATGAAACTTGATCACTATCGATTCCCCTATAATATGTCATGCAAACTGAATGATATTTCCGATGACTTCGCAATTTAAGTTATAAACTCTATGCGATTTAATCCAACTGGCCGCGATCAAGAGCCATCTTTAATGTGTGTTGTTGTTACATGATTAGAGATTATTTATATAATTTTTGGAAAATAAGTATATTTTTTAGATAGATATATCAGTATTTTAATACTTATATATAAAGCAAAATATAGAAATATGCCCCGTATGTATTCGTGCTGTTTTTGCGTTCTATATGCACTTTTTGCTACTGGCTACGTTGATGTTTTAACGGCTTGTAGTATGCTAATCAGGTAATTCACTGATGGTTCTTATCATGTCATCTGATGAAGAAATTGAAGTCAACGTTATTTATATTGAAAACGTTGAAAAGGACGCAGTCCAGGATGTTTTATACCATCATGTAGAAGAGAAGTTCTATCAACGAACTTACAGAAATCTCTGCCTTAAATTTTACCCAGAATTAGAACAACAAAGCCCTCTTGAGGGAGATCACAAAGGAATTCAACTACCTACTCATACTGTCATATCTGATGACTTTTCCTCAGAGACAGAACTCTATAATGATTTCCCTCAGTTTGAAGATGAAGATACTGGTGAGATAGATGAAACCGCTTATCTTGAAAAAACCGGAGCCAGTAACA
>CAJWTO010000068.1 GCA_913047675.1 uncultured Pseudomonadota bacterium
ACTTGCTGAGTACTTGCGAAGAGCTGATCCTCAGTCCCGGCGTTGATAGGCGAAGTGACATTTTTAAGAATGTAAGAGTAGCTGAGCATAAGATAAAAGGCGATATTGAGGTTTTTTCTGATTATGCGGACGCTCCAGTGATCGGTATAACAGGGACTAATGGAAAGAGCACTGTAACTACAATGGTCTCCTTAATGCTCACAGCTGCGGGGCTTAAAGTCCGATGTGGTGGTAATCTCGGAACTCCCGCCATAGAACTTCTTGAGGAGGAAGTACCGGATTGTTACGTACTTGAGTTGAGTAGCTTCCAGTTAGATTTAGTAGAAAATTTAAAATTAGATGTTGCCTGTATTTTAAATGTAACAGCGGATCACTTGGATAGACATAAAACGTTTGAATGCTATCTGAAGATCAAGAAAAAAATATTGAAAAACTCTAAATGTTCGCTTGTTAATTCAGGGGACGAGTCTTTAGCGTGTCTTGTGAATAGGCGAGAGATAAAAGGATTTAGTCAAAAAAATCCCAGTAAAAGCAGTTATGGTATTAGGAGTAGAGATGGAACTCGATTTTTAGGAAGTGTCTCGCGAGAATTTTTGGCGGTGGAGGAGCTCGGTCTTGTAGGTAATCATAATTATTTAAATAGTATTGCGGCACTAGGAATCATCGATATATTTTTGGGTTCTGTCCCTGACCTAGCGATCCAGGCATTAAAGCAATTTCGCGGTCTTCCTCATCGAGGTCAAGTTATTGGGCAAAAAAGTGGAGTAGAGTTTATTGATGACTCTAAAGCCACCAACACTGCTGCCGCTATGGCCAGTATTTTGAGTATCCGATCTAGTAAATCATTGATTTTGATAGTAGGTGGAGCGACTAAGGGTGTTAGCTACGTTGAATTTGTTGAGCAAGTTATTACTCATTTGCGAGCTGCAGTTTTATTAGGAGAAACAGCGCTTGAACTAAAACAATTATTCGCTGATCGGATTGAATGTGTTGTCGCAAATACGATGTCGAATGCTGTAATTTCTGCAATGGACTTAGCAAGGATAGGTGACAAAGTATTACTCGCGCCAGCATGTTCGAGTACCGATATGTTTGATGACTATATGCACAGGGGATTTGCTTTTCGGGCTGCTGTGGCGGCTTTAGGAGAGTTAAATTGACCCGTAGCTTTAGGACGCAGGCGACTAGGGATAGCTCGTATGTACCAACGTTCCTGGACGGTTACGATAAATGGCTCATCGGTTGTATCCTAGTTTTAATTTCTTTTGGTTTAGTTATGGTGCTTTCAACATCAGGATCGCTAGCTGAGAGTAGAGGTTTATCGCCCTTTTATTATTTTTGGCGACAAGTCGTGGCAATAAGTATTGGATGTTTCGTCTCACTGTTATTGCTAAAAATTGATACTAGAAATATTTCTAGGTTAGGTTTCGCTGCGATTTTATTCGCGATGTTATGTCTGGTCGCAGTACTCATCCCAGGGTTTAGTCACGAGGTCAATGGGAGCAAGAGGTGGTTGTATGTGGGGACAGTTTCATTTCAGCCATCGGAGTTAACCAAACTTGCGTCAATCATCTATTTGTCTGCGTATCTAGTCAGGCATAATTTACAAGTTAGATCAGAATTCATAGGTTTCATTAAGCCTATGCTCGTTTTGACATTGATTGCCGCATTACTATTGTTAGAGCCTGACTATGGAGCATGCGTAGTTTTGTTTGGTACGAGTATCGGAATGTTATTTTTAGCTGGTGTGCCAATTATGAAATTTTGCGTCGGCGGCGCGCTAGTCACTTCTGTTCTTTCCTTCGTAGCCATCCGAGAGCAATACCGAATGGAAAGAATACTCTCTTTTTTAAACCCTTGGGAGGACGAGCGAGGAGCGAGTTGGCAGTTAACCAATGCACTAATTGCTATGGGGCGAGGGGACTGGTTCGGTGTTGGGCTAGGGAACAGTGTTCAAAAATTAGGTTATTTACCCGAACCGCACACAGACTTTGTTTTTGCCGTAATTGGAGAGGAGTTTGGTGCGTCAGGTGCCGTCGTGATTATTTTAATCTTTATGTTTGTAGTGTGGCGTATTTTTAGAATTGGAGCGGCGGCAGAGAGGAATGGTAATATTTTTGGTGCTTATTTAACCTACGGGGTGGGATTTGTGCTTGGTATCCAAGCTCTGGTCAATATCGCAGTAAATGTTGGATATCTCCCGACAAAAGGATTGCCTTTACCTCTTTTGAGCTATGCCAGTAACAATTTAGTTTTTACTATTATTGCTCTAGCTTTGGTTCTAAGGGTCGGGCGTGAGATTGACTATGCTGATATCTCTCGGCTGATAGGGCGCGCCCCATGAAACGATCAATTGTCATCTTTTCTGGAGGAACGGGTGGTCACATTTACCCAGGGTTGGCCGTAGCGACTCAGCTCAGAAAAATGGGTGTTACGTGTCACTGGGTTGGGACTGAATCTAGTCTAGAGGCTCGCGTAATACCAGAAAATGGGTTTTCTTTTCATTCGATTAAGGTAAAAGGATTTCGCGGAAACGGGTTCGTACGGTCGTTAATAGCACCTTTCATTTTAGTGCAATCTGTTTTGTCGGCACTTTGGATTTTGCTTTGTAAAAAGCCTGATGTTGTCTTAGGAATGGGTGGTTTCGTGAGCGCTCCTGGGGGATTGGCTGCTTGGATATGCAGGTGTCCATTGATAATTCACGAGCAAAATACAATTCCAGGGTTAGCAAATCGAATCTTAGCATACCTATCGTCTTGCACTCTCGAGGCCTATCCGAACACTTTTCATTCAAGATTTAAGACAATGGTTACTGGTAATCCAGTCCGTCAAGAAATCGTTCAGGTCGGCGAGCGGCGATTAAAAAGAGGCACCGATACCACATTTAACATACTCATTTTTGGAGGGAGTCGAGGTGCCCGAATTCTAAATGAGGTAGTGCCTCAGGCGTTGAGTAAAGTTGCTAGGTGCAATATTAGCGTTCTTCATCAATGTGGTTTTGACTCCGAAGAGGCATTGAAAGACGAGTATAAAAAGTTTGGGCTTATAGGTAGTAGTCGAGTTCGTGCTTTTATAGATGATATGGCTGATGCCTATGATTGGGCCGATCTTGTGATTTCTAGAAGTGGGGCTATGACGCTTTCCGAGCTGACGACAGCTGGCTTAGTATCTGTATTAGTGCCCTATAAATATGCAGTTGATGATCATCAAACAAAAAATGCGGAGTATTATAGTAAAAGAAATGCCGCCTTTATGATCCAAGAGGATGAATTCACCTCCAATAAACTGAAAATCTTACTGGATGAGATCATAAACAATAATGTTTTGTATAACACTGTAGGAGACGCCGCGAGATCACTTGGACACGTACGAGCTACTGAGCTGGTTGTCGACAAGTGTATGGAGTTTGTAAATGCATAACTCATTTGGCTTAATGCATCGCGTCAGGAAAATCCACTTCATAGGGATATGTGGGGCCGGAATGAGCGGTATTGCAGAGGTTCTCAATAATATTGGCTATTCCATAACTGGCTCCGACATCGCTGACTCTGACTCTTATGATCGTCTAAAAAGTCAGGGGATTGAAGTTAAATTACAGCACGAGGCCGAAAGTGTCGAGGATACCGATGTTGTCGTTTATTCAAGCGCTATTCCCAGCGATAATGTCGAGCTAATAGAGGCTCGCAATAGACGTATTCCGGTAGTACCTCGCGCTGAGATGCTTGCCGAGTTAATGCGTTTTAGAAGCGGGATTGCAGTAGCTGGAACTCATGGTAAAACCACTACTACTAGTTTGATTGCAGCAATTTTAGCCGATGCAAATTTAGATCCCACCTTTGTGGTAGGTGGTTTGGTTAGGAGTACAAATTCTAACGCGAGGCTAGGTAACGGAGAGTACCTAGTAGCAGAAGCAGATGAAAGTGATGGATCATTTTTATTACTACAACCCGTAGTTTCGGTGATCACTAATATAGATGCCGATCACTTATCAGCCTACGCCAACAATTTTCATACGTTACAGCAGTCATTTTTAGAGTTTGCCCGACGCTTACCTTTTTATGGTGTCGCTTGTGTGTGTATTGATGATAGTGCTATAGCTGAAATTGAACCAGAAATTCGCGCCAAAGTTATCACTTATGGTTTTGGATCTCAGGCAGATGTAAAAGGTATTTATTTGGGGCCCGCCGAAAAAGGAGAGTCCTTTAAGGTAACTGAGGGGGAAGACCGACCTGAGAGAGAATTCACCTTAAACCTTTTTGGACGTCACAATGTTCAGAACGCTCTTGCTGCGATAGCCGTAGGATTAGAGTTAGGTGTCAATTTTGATACCATCGACAGAGCATTACGGAACTTTCAAGGTATAGATCGCAGATTTCAAGTGACTGAGAAAGTAATAATAAATGATAAAACGCTAACAGTAATCGATGACTACGGACATCATCCCAATGAGCTTTTGGCTGTTTTCGAAACGGTAAGGAATCATTGGAAAGACAGGCGTATATTTGCTGTTTTCCAGCCTCATAGATACTCTCGAACAAAAGAATTATTTGATGATTTTGTCAATGTACTGTCGAGTACTGATGCTTTACTACTATTAGAAGTCTATTCCGCGGGCGAGGCTAAGGTGTCCGGAGCCGATAGTAAGTCACTCGCAGAAGCAGTGAGAGCGAGGCGAAAAGTGGTGCCTATATTTGTGGAAAACTTACGGCAGGCTCATGAAATGATCGAGGAGATTGTTGAGGAAAATGATGTTTTAGTCTTTTTGGGTGCTGGAAGTATTAGTGGTTTAGTGAGAGATTTTGTCTCGTGATAGCAATCAATAAAAAACATGATTTTTGTTCCATTTCTGGACTACAAAGGAATATTGACCTATCCAAGCATTCGTCTTGGCGTTGTGGAGGAAAGGCAAATTATTTCTTTCAGCCCGAGAATAAAAATAAGCTTTGCGAGTTTATAAAAGTATATGGTCGAGACTATCCTATTCTATGGCTTGGCTTAGGGAGCAATATTTTGTTTCGTGATGCCGGTGTTGATTCGGTGGTTGTTCGGACCGCTGGTAACTTATCTTCGTTTTCTTGGGAGCGATCAGATCTACTATATGCGCAATGCGGGACGTCCTGCGCGAAAATAGCGCGTGAGGCTGCTCGAAGTAATTTCGGAGAGCTAGCATTTCTAGCGGGTATACCAGGGACGTTGGGAGGTGCGCTCAAAATGAACGCAGGTGCTATCGGAAGTGAGATTTGGTCATTTGTTCATAAAGTGGAGGTTGTCAACGTCGACGGGGAAATTCGACATCTCAGTGCTTCGGAGTATAGGCCATATTATCGAGGTATCGCTGGTCCAGAGTTACAATTTCTTGGCGCTTGGTTGCGACTTTCACAAAAAATACCTGACGCTTTAGAAAAGATTAGGAGCGTCTTAGCTGCGCGGAGTGTCTCACAGCCTACCGGCGAATTTACGTGCGGATCTGTCTTTAAGAACCCAATTGGTCATTATGCGGGCGAGTTAATAGAAAGGTGTGATTTAAAAGGCTTTCGTCTTGGAGACGTCGCGGTCTCCGAAAAACATGCCAACTTTTTCATCAATCATGGGGAGGCTTCATCGCGCGATATTGAGAGTCTTATCGAACTAGTTAAAGCTAAAGTTAGGAGCAGGTTTGGTGTGAAGCTCGAAGAAGAGGTACAAATTTTGGGTGAAGAGAAAGAATATGAGTAACTACTACTAATGGAAAGAAAAGAACATTTTATTGCTGATACTTTCGTAGCGGAAGCTGGTCACGTCGGCGTACTTATGGGAGGGAACTCGGCTGAGAGAGAAATTTCGTTAGAAACAGGTGCACATGTTCTCTCATGCTTAAAAGAATCTGGAGTAAATGCTACTCCCATCGATTGGGATGGGAAACTCGGTCTATCTGAGAACTATATGCAATACGATAGAATTTTCATTGCTACTCATGGTATTGGTGGCGAAGATGGGAAGATCCAGTCAGTACTGGAACTTTTAGATATTCCATACACAGGGACCAAAGTGTTGGGATGCGCATTAGCTATGGATAAAATCCGAGCCAAGCTAGTTTGGTTGGGTTTAGACTTATTGACGCCTTCGTTTGAGGTGATCGACTATGAGACTGATTCGACATCGTTGGCAAAAAAAATAGGATTACCTTTGATAGTTAAGCCAGCCAGAGGGGGCTCAAGCTTTGGTATCACTATAGTAGATGAAGTTGGTCAGCTTGTAGACGCTATCTCGTATGCTAAAAAATTCGACTCTTTGGTAATCGCTGAATCCTATATCACTGGGGAAGAGTACACAGTTTCAATTTTATTAGACGAGGCTTTGCCCGTGATAAAAATCAAAACGCCTAGAGCATTTTATGATTTTGAGGCCAAGTATCGAAGTGAAAGTACAGAATATATTTGTCCATGTGAGTTACAGCCCGACGCCGAGAAAATGTTGCAAGAGATTGCCCTAGAAGCCTTCGTTGCGCTAGGTGGTAGTGGGTGGGGACGGATCGACTTCATGAAAGATGAGTTTGGAAAATTTTGGCTTATTGAGATGAACACTGTCCCTGGTTTGACGAGTCACTCGTTATTTCCGATGTCGGTACATCGCTCTGGAAAAAAAATTACGCAGGCAGTATTAAGTATTCTGTCATCGAGTATGACCAATGAGTAAAAAAGTATTGGCTAGTGTGGGAACTAAAAATTGGCCTTCTTTGGTATTAGTCTTCGCTGTTGGCGTACTCTTGATAGTCACAACTCTGTTGTTATTTTTGGCCGCGAAGATTTCTGATCCTTCAGTATTGCCAATAAACAAAGTAGCCGTGTCGGGTAACCTTCAACACTTACAGAAGACTGACTTAGAATCAATCGTACGGAATGGTTTAGGTGGACGAGGTTTTTTTCGGGTGAATGTTAATGAGATTCAAGCATTACTAATGGAACAACCTTGGATTGATGAAGCAGTAGTGAGGCGAGTCTGGAAAGATACACTCTTGATAAATATTAAAGAACAAGTTGCAGTTGCAGTTTGGAGACATGGATCATATCTGAACGGGGACGGAAAAATTTTTAGTCCTGAGAAGTCCCCAATGATCCCTGGATTAGTGCGATTCACGGGACCAGAGGGTTTCGAGCAGGTAATGCTAGAACATTACAGACTTATTGCTAAGAAGCTAGCTAACGCTTCGATAGTAATTGCTGAAGTCATTCTCACGGACAGGGGTTCCTGGACATTTATCACATCTGGTGGAAAAGAACTAATTTTTGGCAAACGGTTTCTGTACCAAAGGCTAGAGAGATTTTTAGTGGGCTACCACAAAAATTTATCTAAGGAATGGACAAGCGTTAGGCGGATAGACCTGAGGTATTCGAACGGTTTGGCGATTGCTACTGATATGTTGTTGTAGCGGAATAGTGTTTGGTGTGAATGATTAGTTATGAGCGTAAACAATTGGATATAGGATTCGTTTTATTATGAAACATACAGAAAAGAGACTGATCATAGGACTAGATATTGGCACATCTAAAGTTGTGGCTATGGTGGGGGAATTCTCATCAGACGATCAAGTGGAGGTCGTAGGTTTAGGTTCTCATCCGTCCCGAGGTTTAAAAAAAGGTGTAGTTGTAAATATCGAATCCACGGTTCAGTCAATTCAGAGAGCTATCGAAGAGGCAGAGCTCATGGCAGGCTGTCAAATAAACTCAGTATATGCCGGAATATCTGGTGGACATATTAGAAGCTTGAATTCTCATGGCGTGGTTCCGATTAAAGATGGAGAAGTTACGCATGGAGACGTCGAGCACGTTATGGAAGCTGCGAGAGCAGTAGCGATTCCCTCTGATCAGCAAATTATACATATTCTAGCTCAAGAATTTATCATCGACGGACAAGAGGGTATTGTCGACCCAATAGGTATGTCGGGTGTAAGACTAGAAGCAAAGGTACATATGGTTACTGGCGCAGTTTCGGCCGTACAGAACATTGAGAAGTGCGTAAGACGTTGTGGTTTAGAAGTTGACGAGGTTATTTTGCAGCAATTGGCGTCTTCATTTTCTGTACTGACTGAGGAAGAAAAAGAGTTAGGAGTATGCCTATGTGATATTGGTGGCGGTACCACAGATATTGCGGTTTTTTTAAACGGTGCTATACACCACTCAGCAGTGATTCCCATAGCCGGAGATCAGGCCACAAAAGATATAGCGATAGCGCTCAGAACTCCAAGCCATCATGCGGAAGATATAAAAATTCGGTATGCCTGCGCTTTAACGCAATTAGCTAATCCCGAAGAAATGATCGAAGTACCAAGCGTAGGCGATCGTCCGCCCAGAAGACTAACGCGCCAAACTTTAGCTGAAGTTATAGAGCCACGTTACGAAGAACTATTCACTCTCATTAGTGCGGAACTTAAGCGGAGCGGTTTTGAAGAAGTAGTGGCGGCCGGAATTGTACTGACCGGAGGAGGAGCGAAAATGGAGGGCCTGATTGAACTAGCTGAAGAGGTGTTTCATATGCCAGTGCGGGTAGGTGTTCCTAAAGGTGTATCTGGGTTAGTCGATGTTGTAAGGAACCCGATTTATGCAACCGGAGTTGGCCTTTTAAGGTTCGGGTTAGAAGAGTCTTTGAGTTTCGTCAAAAAGGGGAATCACGGGCCTCACACGTCAGTCTTAGCGTCAATGAAAAACTGGTTCAAAGGTAATTTTTGAATTAATCACTTGATTTAGAGAGAAAATGATTTAGTAAACATTTAAATAGAAAATGGAGAATAAGCCATGTTTCAGATGATAGAAGAAGTTGGTTCTAAAGCAGTAATAAAGGTCATAGGTGTTGGAGGCGGCGGCGGAAACGCAGTTCAGCATATGGCATCTTCTAATTTGGAACATGTGGAGTTTATCTGTGCTAACACAGACGCACAGGCTCTAGAAAGTGGCAATATAAAGAACGTTCTGCAATTAGGAGAAAGTGTAACTAAAGGTCTGGGAGCAGGAGCCGATCCAAGTGTGGGTAGGCAAGCCGCATTAGATGATACGGACTTGATTGTTGAGATGTTGCGTGGGACGGACATGGTGTTCATTACTGCAGGAATGGGCGGTGGAACAGGTACTGGAGCAGCTCCTGTAGTGGCACAATTAGCTAAGGAAATGAACGTACTGACAGTAGCTGTTGTCACGCGGCCATTTTCTTTTGAAGGACGTAAGCGCGGCGAAATAGCAGATAAGGGAATAGAAGAATTGACGCAGTATGTTGATTCTTTGATTACCATACCAAATGAAAAACTCTTAAGTGAACTTGGAAGCGATATCAGTTTACTAGACGCATTTAGCGCAGCAAACGATGTGTTGTTCGGTGCTGTACAAGGAGTCGCTGAGTTAATAACGTGTAGCGGTAAAATTAACGTAGATTTTGCTGACGTACGGACAGTTATGTCTGAGAAAGGTATGGCTATGATTGGATCTGGTTCAGGTCGTGGAGAGAATAGAGCTGAAGATGCGGCAAGATCGGCTATATGTAGCCCACTACTCGAAGATATAGATTTGACTGGCGCCAAAGGTGTCTTGGTCAATATTACATCGAATGCTGATTTAACAATCGGTGAATTCCAAAAATTTGGCGATTGCGTCGCTGAATTCACTTCTGATAATGCTACTGTAGTTATTGGAAATGTGGTGGATGAAGATATACAAGACGAGGTTAGAGTTACAGTAGTAGCGACTGGCATAGGCGGGACTGAAACCGAAAATTTCACAAGTCCAACTTTAGTATCTTCCCTGTCTGAGAACGCGGAGACTCAAGGTATCTATGAGGAGAAGATAGATTCAGTACCCGGTAGTAAGAAAGAAAAATTGGGTTCAGCAAACCAAGACGAAGAGAGCGATACCAGTTATCTTGATATCCCGGCTTTTTTGAGGAGACAGGCTGACTGAAAAATGAAGGGAGCAGATTCAAGGCTTCATGTGTTATGCTTGCCGTAACTAACATCAGGAACCGTCAGGGAAATGATCAAACAGAGAACCCTGAAGAATGCCATCAGAGCGACTGGTATTGGGCTACATACTGGAGAAACAGTATTTTTGACCGTCAGGCCGGCTCCCGTAGATACCGGTATAGTGTTTTGTCGACAAGATCTGGACCCAGTAGTGGAAATACCGGCCCGCGCGGAGCATGTGGGCAAAACGAATCTGTCTACTAGTTTGGTCAAGGATGGAGTTAAAGTTTCGACGGTTGAACATTTATTGTCGGCCTTTGCAGGTCTAGGTGTTGACAATGCATATGTTGATCTCACGTCCTCTGAAGTTCCTATTATGGATGGTAGTGCGGGTCCATTCGTTTTTCTCCTGCAATCTGCTGGCATAACACAACAGTGTCAGTCAAAAAAATTTATAAGAATCAAAGAAGAAATTGTAGTTTCTGATGGCGATAAGTGGGCGAGTTTTAAGCCATTTCATGGCTTTAAAGTTTCATTTGCAATAGAGTTTCAGCATCCGATCTTCAACGGTAAAATTAGTCGTTCCGAGATCGATTTTTCAACTACGTCGTTTGTTAAAGAGATTAGTCGAGCCAGAACTTTCGGATTTATGAAAGATGTTGAAGCCCTGCGCGAAAAAAATTTGGTACTTGGCGGGAGCCTGGATAATGCTGTGGTCGTTGACGAGGATCGTGTGTTAAATGAAGATGGCTTACGGTATGAAGATGAGTTTGTGAAGCATAAAATACTAGATGCTATCGGTGATCTTTATTTACTCGGGTATGGGCTAATCGGGGCGTTTCACGGGTTTAAATCAGGGCATGAGCTTAATAATCGATTGATTAGAAAAATTTTAGGTACAACTGATGCCTGGGAGTTAGTCTCCTTAGAGGATTCGGATCTTTCACCTATTATATTTCAACAACCGATCACCTAAGTCGATTTTTGATTTAAATTCGTTTTATATTTTTAGCTAGTCGATGCAAAGCATTTTGCAATTTTCTATTTTTCAGAGTTGACGCTTGCTCGGTAAGTAGGTTTCTGACTGACTCAGACACGAATTGGGCTTGTTCTTTTTTGATATTAGTTACCTGTGCGTCCGCGGTTCTAGATTGTATTACTTTAATTTCGCGAATTTCAGGAAAATTATTTAATTGTTTTAATTTATTCAGAACGTCAGGCGTTTCATATCGCATATTGGTGGCCCAAATTGGCGAATCTGCGAAGGCTACCAGCAGACCGTCTTTGAGAGTTGCTAGTGTTATGTGATTAGTTAAGAATTCTGGCAGGGCTGATTGGAATATTTTGTTCAGTTGATGAAGTCTTTTTGCTTTCAGTTGCAGCTGCCCAATAACTGAAGCTGGATCCGCAGCACTCTCTATTGGTTTCGGTTTGTTGTCACTCATAAGATTCCTGAGACGCGTCAACATTAGGACACGTAAGATGCATTCAATACACTATATTTTTAGTTAGAGCTAAATTATTTCGATTTGCTACAATATACTACATAAACAGCAGTTAGTATTATTCCCACTAAATTTTGGTATGGTAAATTCTTAAATGGCTATCAATTCTACATCTTTCCTACAAGGGATTTTGTCAAAATTTTTCGGTAGTAGTAATGATCGTACCCTTAAACGTGCGCGTAAAGTAGTCGGTGAGATTGCCAATTTTGAGAGTCAACTAGAGCCACTATCCCATGATGATCTGAAAAGAAAAACTGATTTTTTTCGCGAGAGGTTTGTCAATGGAGCTAGTTTAGATAGCCTTTTGCCGGAAGCTTTTGCTGTGGTTCGGGAGGTTAGTCGTCGAGTGTTAGATATGCGTCACTTTGATGAGCAGATGATTGGAGGGATGATGCTACATGAAGGGAAAATTGCAGAAATGCGAACCGGAGAAGGTAAAACTTTGGCGGCGACGCTACCAGTATATTTAAATGCGCTGTCTGGCAAATCTGTACATGTAGTTACTGTTAATGATTATCTGGCTCAGCGTGATTCAGAATGGATGGGGAAACTATATAACGCGCTTGGACTATCTGTTGGAGTAATAGTTAGTGGTATGGAGCACCAAGATCGGAAAGCGGCCTACGCATGTGATATTACTTACGGGACCAACAATGAGTTCGGGTTTGACTACTTACGGGATAACATGAGCTTTAATTTTGAAC
>CAJWTO010000069.1 GCA_913047675.1 uncultured Pseudomonadota bacterium
GCTTGCTGATGAACCAACAGGAAATCTTGATGCTCGTCATGCCCAAGTTGTAATTAATTTGCTGGTTGAGTTGTGTGCCGAAAATAAAACTGCAATCATTGTGGCCACTCATGATACGCATGTTGCCAAAAGTATGCACAGAGCTTTGATTTTGCGAGATGGGAAACTATTTTCTTCCTGATCTAATTCGATTGCGCCTAGCTTTCAATAAGTTAAAGCGCCATAACCAAAGGACAGCGTAGTAGCCTACGGCTCCTGCGATAGCCCCGCATACAAGTGAGCCCGTGATCAAGGGTAGCCACACATGTTCCAGCATAGCGCGAAACCATTCCGTCGTAGGTTCAAAGTTCGAAAAAACAAACGCGCTGTCTAACCTTAGTATGAGGCAACCTGTGCTATAAGCGAGGACCATCAGTGGCACTAAAGTTATCGGATTGCTTATCCAAGTTGCGGCCATAGTTACCGCGAGATTTACCTTCATAGCAAGTGCTGCAGGGATAGCTAAAAACATTTGTATGGGGATTGGAATACAAGCTAAAAAAAACCCCAGGCCAACTGCTCCCGCTACCGCTCTTCTACCAAAATGGTTAACATTGCGTTGTCTTAGGTATCTTCCTAACCAAGCTTTTTTCGATGTCTGATCATGCGCCGAACGTTGCGCAAAGCGCTCTTTTAACCGGTTTCTGATGTTCACAACTTGTTAGCCCTTTACTCGCGTTCTTAGTTTTCGGACATTTTTTTCAACTACTAAACTACTACTAGGCATTATTTTTAGTTTTTCGGAGATTATAGCAGAAGCGTTTTGACGGAATAATTAAAATGTGAATAAGCAATATGCGAATTTATTTCGCTCTGCTAATATAATCTTTTAACTAGCGATATTTAGGTTGAAAAGCAGTGTTAGAAATTTTTAAAGCTGGGGGTTGGCTCATGCCCCTAATCGGTATCTGTTCTGTTATTTCCATGGCGATAGTATGTGAAAGATTGTGGTCTCTGCAAACAAAGTTAGTAGCGCCAGAAAATTTGTTGAGTCATGTTGTGCAATGGGCTGCTGATGACGTCTTAGATAAAAAACGAGTAGAGCAGTTAAAGGGTCAGTCCCATCTTGGAAAAGTACTTGCCGCAGCGCTAAGTAATCGCGATCAGGATCGAGATGCCATGAAAGACTCTATCGAGGAGGTGGGGCGTCATGTTAATCATGAATTGGGTAGATACCTGAATGCGCTTGGTACAATAGCTTCGATAGCGCCTTTATTAGGGTTACTGGGTACGGTTGTCGGCATGATTAAAGTCTTTACCGCGATAAATGCTGTGGGGACAGGGGATGCGTCGGTTTTGGCTGGAGGGATCTCTGAGGCACTTATTACCACGGCGGCCGGGTTGTCTGTAGCGATACCAGCTCTAATGTTTTATCGTTATTTTGTAGCTCGAGTGGAAGAACTGGTGGTTCTAATGGAACAAGAGGCATTAAAGCTAGTGGAGGTACTACATTCAAATCATATGCCAGTAAGAGACCACATAGAAACTGGAGGAAATGAAGGTTGAATTTCGGTTTAAAAAGACAACGGGACGTCGAGGTAAACCTAACACCTCTTATCGACGTTGTTTTTCTCCTTTTGATATTTTTCATGGTTTCGACTACTTTTATTTCTGAGTCGTCAATTGATATCAGTTTGCCCGTGTCTGCTACTGCGGATACCACAATAGATGTGAATAAAAACATAGAACTTTCGTTGAAATCGGATGGTACTGTTTTTATAGGTGAGCGCTCTTTAGGAGCTTTTAACCCAGAAAAAATTGAGTCTGTCTTGACTGCGGTTGCGCAAAAAGCAGAATCGCCAATAATTGTTATTAGCGCTGATTCTGACATAAGCCACCAAGCTGTAATCAGTGTGATGGATGCAGCTCGGAAAGCTAAACTCTTCAGAGTTACATTTAAAACGCGAGACAATGATTCCAACGTCAAATGAGTTTATATAACAGAATTATCGTAGTCATTAATCGCATCTTTATGCATATTTGGTACGATAAGAATTTTTGGCAGCTCCTTTTGATCCCCTTTTCTGCTGCCTATCAGGTGATCTGTCGTTGTCGTCGGCTGGCCTTTAGCAAAGGTTTGTTTCGTGCCTACCGACCTTCCGTCCCCGTCTTGGTGGTTGGTAACATTTCAGTAGGCGGTACTGGGAAGACTCCATTAAGTATCTGGCTGGCATTGAAATTGTTAGCGTATGGATATAGGCCCGGTATAGTTTGCAGTGGTTACGGAGGTAAGGCAGACTTTTGGCCTCAACAGGTTAGACCGGATAGTGACTGGACGGTAGTAGGTGATGAGGCGCTTTTAATCGCTCGGCAAGTAGAAGGTATACCTGTGGCGGTTGGACCTATTCGAGCGGACTCGGTAGAGGCTTTGGTTGACAAGCATGATGTTGATATCATCGTGTCTGACGATGGTCTGCAGCACTATGCACTGGAGAGAGATATAGAGATAGCGGTTGTCGACGGTGTGAGGAGACTAGGTAATGGGCGCTGTTTGCCTAGCGGACCCTTGAGAGAATCGCCAGCGCGTTTAGAAGATGTTGACTTGATTGTGTGTAAAGGGATCGCGGGTAGGGGAGAATTCCCAATGAAGTTCAGCGCACATTATTTGAGAGCAGTGAATAGGCCTGAGGTTCAAGTAGGAGTTGCTGATTTCCCCCAAAGAATAGTGCATGCGGTGGCGGGTATAGGTAATCCCAATAGCTTTTTTACGTTACTCCGTAGCTTTGGATTTGAGTTGAATGAGCATATATTCCCTGATCACTATGCCTTGACAGCCGAGGATTTGACTTTTGGCGATGGTTTGCCTGTGATAATGACCGAGAAAGATTCTGTTAAGTGTGAAGTTTTTGATCGCGAAGACATTTGGTGTCTGCCTGTTCGCGCGGAACTTTCTGATATGTTTGAAGGACGACTGAAAGCATTACTACAAGGAGTGGCCGATGAATAAAAAATTACTTGAAATTTTGGTATGCCCGCAGTCTAAAGAAGCTCTAGCTTATGATGAAGCTAAGCAAGAGTTGATATCAGTAGGTGCTAAGTTAGCCTATCCGATTAAGGAAGGGATCCCGGTCATGTTAGTAGATGAGGCCCGGGTAATGGACGAAGTAGAGTTGGAAAAATACCGTCCGTGAGTTTCAAAGTTTATATCCCCGCTAGATTCGATTCGACTCGATTACCAGGAAAACTTCTAGAGAGTGTGGGGAATTGGCCTCTCATTCGATATGCTTATGAGAGAGCTACGCAGAGTAGTGCCGATCAGGTTGTTATCGCTACTGATGATAAAAGGATCGCCAGTGTGTCGCAGCAATTCGGCGCGCGTGTATCTATAACCGCTGAGCAACATGATTCGGGAACGGATAGAATCTATGAGGCTGTTTGTAAACTTAAGGAGTGTGAAGATACGATTATTGTGAATGTTCAGGCTGATGAGCCATTAATTTCGAGTAGGGTGATAGATCAAGTTGCAGAAGAGCTTTCAGTAAGTGACGCGGATATTGTAACTGCGTGCGAACCATTGTCTCGCGTGGAAGATTTAGAAGATGAAAACGTAGTGAAGGTTGTCAGAGACGACATGTTGAACGCATTATATTTCAGTAGGTCGTCGATTCCCTTTAATAGAGAAAGGACTGGAGATCTGCAATCCGCATTGTCGGCATACAAAAGACACGTGGGGATTTATGCTTATAGGGTGTCTTACTTAAAGACTTTTGTTGTGGCCCCAAAATCTGACTATGAACGGCTTGAACAGCTTGAACAGCTAAGAGGATTGTCTCGGGGTGATATTATAAGAGTTGTCGACGTTATTGAGCCCTGTGGAATTGGGATCGATACACCTGAGGAATTGCAACGATTTCGCCTTATGGTCTCAACACAATGATTTGTTAATAATATATTGGTCAGAAAGATTTTCCAGATTAATAACTAGCGAGCTCGATAGGTAATTCGTCCCTTAGTTAAGTCGTAGGGAGTGAGCTCGACGGTCACAGCGTCTCCGGTCAATATCCGGATGTAATTCTTTCTCATTTTACCCGATATGTGTGCGGTCACGACGTGACCGTTTTCTAGTTCCACTCGGAAGACTGTATTTGGCAATGTGTCAATCACTTTACCTTGCATTTCGATGTGTTCTTCTTTCGCCATATACTTCCAGCCACCTTAGATTTTTAAGACAAGTTGCTCTCAAAAGAGCAAGTGCCATGGGATTATGCCTGTAAGTGGCGTTAACGGCAAAATATTTGTTCGAAGTGAGAACTTTATTCTTGATGCGGGTAGCCCCATTGCCCGCTAGTCATAAACTGGATTGGCCGAAAATTGGTTTTATAAGACATTTTTTTACAATCGTGTAACCAATACCCAAGATATAGCCATTCTAGATTAAGCTCCCTCGCCATTTCGATTTGTTTAAGAATAGCGAAATTGCCCAGACTTCTGTGGGATGATGTTGGACAGTAAAAAGTATATACGGAAGATATTCCGTTTTGAAGAATGTCTATAGCGGCAACGGCTAGTAGTTTTTTCCCGTGTCTTAATTCTAAGAAAAAAGTTTGTGACCATGATGCGGTTAGAAAATTAATATAATCTTTCCTTGAGAGTGTAACCATCGGTGAGTCAGCGTGTCGAGTACTGATATAAGATTGAAATAGTCGGAAATGCTCGTTGTTGAACGTGCTGCTTTCTTGAGTGATAGTAAGATCACTATTCTTTTTAATTGTTCTTAAGTGACTCCTCCTTGGATCGAATTCCGATACTTTAAGCCTTGCAGGAATACATCTAGTGCAACTGGGACAATCGGGTGCATAGACATGCTCGCCACTGCGTCGAAAACCATTTTCTGCGAGCTCGCTATATATATCGTTGTCCATTCTCCTCGACGGATGAAAAAATTTTGTTATTGCTTTTTGACCAATCACGTAGCCACAGCTGTGTGGTCGTGATCTGAGGTAGCGAGGCTTGTTCACTATGCTCGCCACGCCTCATCACTAGGACTCTTTTCTAGATGTTGATGCAGAAGGGTTTCAAAATTAGGTCTTGACAGTGTCTCGGCACCCAGCTTCATTAAATGTTCACTATGGACTTGGCAGTCTATAAGTTGGTATCCCCAGTGGAAAAGCCGATCGCATAGAAAAATCAACGCGATTTTCGAGGCGTCTCGCTTTTTACTATACATAGACTCGCCAAAAAAGACTTGCCCGATACTAACTCCATATAAACCTCCACAAATCTCGCCTTGGGACCAACATTCTATCGAGTGAGCATAACCTTGATTAAAGAGTTTCGTGTAAGCGTTTAGTATGTCAGAACTAATCCAGGTAGATTCACCTCTATCAGGCCCACAAGAAGCTATAACCGTATCAAATTCTTTATCAAACGTAACACGGAAGTCATTGCGCTTGACAGTTTTGGATAAACTTTTAGAGATCTTTAGTTCTTTAGGGAATAAGACTGCCCGAGGATCAGGCGCCCACCAAAGTGGTAGACCGTTGTTTTCTCCCCACGGAAATATGCCTTTTTTGTAAGCAGTGATCAGTGTTTTCTCATTCAGGTTGCCTCCTGCGGCAAGTAGGCCGTCAGGATGGGCAATGGTCTCAGATGTTTCAGGGAAATTCTGAACTGTCTTGTTTTGTTTGAATGAAAAAAAATAATCAGATTGTAGAGACATTTTTGTGATTCACTATTTACATATTATTTTTGATTACGAAACGCCGAGTGCTCAGCTAGTTGTGATATGTAGTCTTTTATTGCTTTTGTCTCATGGTTTAAAAAGTTTGCGACGGGAGTCCTAAAGTTTTCATCTTTTAACCAGTGCATTGACCAGGTTTCGACTGGCTCAAAACCACGGCCAATCTTATGCTCTCCCTGCGCGCCAGCATCTAATTTGCTAAAATTATTATTAATACAATATTCTATGGTTTGATAGTAACAAAGTTCAAAATGTAAATTGTTGTAGTCGCGTGCACAGCCCCAATGTCGCCCGTATAGGACGTCTTCACTTTGCAAAGAAAATGCTCCCGCAACATAGTTTTGGTCGTCCCGCGCCAGGATCAACACGGCAGCTCCAGGAAGGTAATTCTCTAGGTTAAGAAAGAATTCTAGCGTCAATCGAGGAGCTCCCCATTTCTTTGTGAAAGTTGCGCAGTAAAACGTATAAAATGTTTTCCAATGCGTTTCAGAGATCTCGGCTCCTACTAAAGTCTCTATATGCAGATCAAGTTTCTCGACAAGTCGACGTTCTCTCTTGATATTTTTTCTTTTTTTTGATGAGAGCGCATTCAAAAAGTCTTGGAAATCCCGATAGTCTCTATTAAACCAATGATATTGGCATCCCAAGCGAGCTAACATATTGTTATTTGTAAAAATTTCGTGAGGTTCTAGATCTATAAACAAGCAATGCCAAGATGATAGATTATTATCAGCACATAATTTTATGCCGGTGTTGACTAGCAGTTTTTCTATATTATTTTTCTCGGGATCATGATTGTTGGTGAGGAGCCTACTGCCGCTCACCGGCGAAAATGGTATTGCTGATACTAATTTTGGGTAGTAGCGTCCTCCTGCTTTTTCGTAAGCTTCAGCCCACGCCCAGTCGAAGACAAATTCACCATAAGAGTTATCTCGAACGTAGAGAGGCATTGCTCCGACCATTGAGCCGTTCGACGATACTACGATGTGTTGCGGGTACCATCCTTGCGACTGCAGACAGTCAGAGGTTTCTAGTAACCGAAGAAACCCATACTTGAGAAATGGGTTACTACCTGCTAAGGCATCCCATTCTTCCGCGTTTATTGCTTCAAGGGAATCGTGTGAGGTTATTTCCATTGCCGAGATATTGGTACGTATTCCATACTTTTGAGGTGTTTTATTATCGAGCCGACTACTTTTAGTTATGCGCAAGCCTATTGATTTTTTTCAATTCAAATTTGAAACGAAGTAAGCCATGGATACGGCCTACTTTTTTGGCCGGTCTCCATTCGGCGCAAATACAGGGAAGTTAGCTACATTACTATTCTTACCGTCACCGTCAGTAATTTTGCTCTGCCCAGTTTCTTCAACCTCATCAATCCGTATTATTGCCTGCATCGGAATATGAGTTTTGGATACACCATCAAATTCAGTCTTAAGATGCTCCTCGGAAGGGTCCACAACTAAAGAAGTTTTAGATCCAAACACAATACCCTCAACCTCAATGAAGCCAAAAAGTTCACTTTGTAAAATAGAGTTGGCATAAATCTCGTATATCTTTCCTTGATTGAAGAAAGATAGGCGATAGGTTTTCTTTGGATTACTCATAATTTAGTTTCGTCTAAAAATGTTTTAGTTCAAGTTAAGCTGTAGTGTGCTACTTCTGACTCATGCAGCTCACCCAATAGTCTTTGATAAATCAACGATAAGTTATCGTTTAGACAGATAAGTTATCATTTAGACATCCAATTATACTAGTTACATCGCGGTATAGGAACTTTAGGCTAAATTTAGACGATTACTATAAAGTCAGATTTCGCAGGTCAGAATAACTACAACCTTGCAATTTTATATTATTTTTATATAGTTACACGATATACTCAATAAATCAGATGAATCTATGGCACAGGCTAAGCGTAAAGTACCTCAGGAAATACCAGAGGCTGGTAAACATTTAGTGCAGAGATTGAAAGAAGCCATCCTGATTAGCTTTTGTGCCAGTGCCATTTTCTTTTTCGTATCGTTGGTCTCCTACGATCCCTATGACTCTGGTTGGTCAAATGCGGGCCTAAACGAAACTGTGGCGAATAATGCGGGTGCGGTGGGTGCTTGGAGTGCAGATGTTTCTTTAACTCTCTTGGGTCAATTTGCATATTCGTTACCATTATTATTTCTAGCGATAGGTGTTGTGATTTATCGTCAGGGCACGACAGGTGTGTTTGACGACTACATCCAAATCATAGTTCGACTGATCGGAGGTATTTTCGTATTGATTGGTGGATGCGGGCTTTTTTGGTTTCGCGGTGTTGCATTGTCGATCACCTCGCCTCAAAATGCGGGCGGTATAGTGGGTGATTTAGTTGGATCAACGGCGCTGAATTTATTTGGTGGGGTCGGAGGGCCGATTATTCTAATTGGTTTTTTTCTTACTGGGACGACCCTACTTACTGGACTTTCATGGCTAAGAGTGGCGGAGATACTGGGCGAACGCACTATCAGTCTACAAAAATGGCTGTCGATAGAGCTAGATAGCTTATTAGATCGATTCGAAGGCTATAAAGTTAAAAGGCAGCGAGAGACTGTAATCAAGAAGGATGTAGAAGAAAAGAGTAAACGGGAACCCAGAAAAATCGTACCTCGAATTCAGGATATTCCATCGAGTATCCGGACTGAAAAAGAAAAGCAAACAGTACTTTTCGAGGATTCCTCAGTAGGGGAATTACCAGAGCTCAGTTTGTTAGATGTTGATAAAGGTACTGGTAATACTGGATTTTCTAATGAAGCACTTGAAGCGATGTCTCGACAAGTCGAGCTTAAACTAAAAGATTTTGGGATTGATGTCGAGGTTATTGCGGTTGAGCCTGGGCCAGTCATCACGCGTTTCGAGCTTGAACCAGCTGCGGGCATTAAGGCTAGTCGTATTACGAACTTATCTAAGGATTTGGCGCGCTCACTCTCGACAATTAGTGTGCGCGTAGTAGAAGTGATCCCTGGTAAAACCTGTATTGGTTTAGAAATTCCCAATGAGCAGCGAGAGATTGTGTCTTTGGGCGATATATTAAAATCTGAAGTCTATGACCGCAGCGCTTCCAAGCTGACAATGGCTTTAGGGAAGGATATATCTGGTAAGGCGACTGTTGCTGATTTGGCTAAGATGCCGCACTTGTTAGTCGCAGGGACGACCGGAGCCGGGAAATCGGTCGCTTTAAACGCTATGATTCTAAGTTTGCTCTACAAGTCTAAGCCTGATGATGTTCGTCTAATAATGATAGATCCTAAAATGCTAGAGCTTTCGGTTTACGAGGGCATTCCCGCATTGCTCGCTCCTGTTGTGACCGATATGAAGGAAGCTGGAAATGCTCTGCGCTGGTGTGTTGCTGAGATGGAGCGCCGTTATAAGCTAATGGCTGCCTTAGGAGTAAGGAATCTCAGCGGGTACAATCGAAAAGTGGTCGAAGCCCAAAATAGTGGGAATCCAATTAGCGACCCTTTATTTAACTTAGAGTTAGAGGGAGACCAAGCGCCTTCGCTAGCAAAATTGCCTCATATAGTGGTTATTATAGATGAACTAGCTGACATGATGATGGTGGTTGGTAAAAAAGTCGAAGAGCTGATCGCACGGTTGGCCCAGAAAGCTCGCGCGGCAGGGATTCATCTGATTTTGGCGACCCAACGACCATCGGTTGACGTCATCACTGGTTTGATCAAAGCCAATATTCCGAGCAGAATAGCTTTCCAAGTTTCTTCTAGAGTTGATTCCAGAACAATTTTAGACCAGATGGGTGCCGAAACTTTACTTGGACATGGTGATATGCTCTATCTGCCGCCCGGTACTGCAATCCCGATGCGGGTTCACGGCGCGTTCGTTTCCGATGATGAAGTTCATAAAGTTGTTCAAAGGTTGAAAAAGAGTGGGACGCCCAGCTATGTTGAGGAGGTGTTAGCTGGTCCGACCGAGATTCCCGACGGGTTGGCTGGTGGGACTGCCATGGGTGGGTCAGCTGAGGAGATTGACGAACTATATGATCAGGCGGTCGCGATTGTGACCGAAACTCGAAGAGCATCTGTTTCCGGTGTCCAGCGGCGCTTAAAGATTGGATACAATCGAGCTGCGCGAATGGTCGAAGAAATGGAGAGATCTGGTGTTGTTGGAGAACTTCAGTCTAACGGGACACGGGACGTATTAGCACCGCCACCTCCGAAGGATTGATTACATTGCTGGATAAAATTTTCTCTGTATTCGTACTAATCTTTTATTTCCATTCTTCTTACGTAACGGCCGCTCAAACTAATTTCCTTGAGTATTTAAGAGGTATAGATTCGTTTCAATCGGACTTTGTGGAGCATCGTTATAGCGAAGCTGGACGGTTGATCGTGTCGGTAGAGGGTACGTGTAAAGTTATGCGGCCGGGCATGTTCCGTTGGCACTATCTCGATACGAATGAAGAGCAATTAGTTATTAGTGATGGGAGTACCTTGTGGGTATACGAGCCAGATCTCGAGCAAGTTTTTGTGCGTCAAGGTCATTCTGCAGAAAATTCGACAATTTTAAAGATTTTTGGTGTGGATGATGTGTCAGGCCAGCAGTATGCAGTCGAACAACTTTCTCCCGCGAATTGGTATAGACTCCGATTAGGATCCGATGATTCAATTCTTTCTGTAGACGTGGAATATATCGACACGATTATTAAATCTGTGAGATCGATTGATCCCTCAGGCTTCAGTACTGTGATTGAGTTTCTGAATCCAAAAACTAATCCGCGATTGAAGGCTAGTGATTTCCAGTTTGTACCACCCTCTGATATCGACATAATTTACGAGCAGCGTTGAGTTACTAATATATGATGCCTCTTGCTGAGCGACTTAGACCCAGTACTCTTGAAGAATTTGAGGGGCAGCCAAAATTGTTAGGCAAAGGAACTCCTCTAACCGAGGTGTTTGATTCGGGTCGTCTGCATTCCATGATCTTCTGGGGACCGCCTGGAACTGGTAAAACGACGCTGGCGCGTCTGTTAGCAAAAAATACGGATGCCGAATTCATCAATATGTCAGCGGTAATGAGCGGTATCAAAGACATTAGAAATGCCATTAAGCAGGCTAAAGAAAATAGTTCTCGTGGATGTGAAACGGTCGTTTTTATAGATGAGGTGCATAGGTTTAGTAAAAGTCAACAGGATGCTTTCTTACCCCATATAGAAAGTGGCTTGTTTTATTTTATTGGAGCCACTACCGAAAATCCCGCATTTGAAATTAATAATGCGCTAATGTCTCGAGTTTCAGTTTATCACCTAGAGCCACTAGGACCGGAGGCTATACTTTGTCTTATAAAACGAGCCCTTAGTACAGAGAGTTACAAACATATAACGGCTCAAGAGAATGCGTTGGCGTACTTAGTAGAGTTGGCGGACGGCGATGGTCGGAAGGCGCTGAATCTACTGGAATTGGTTTTACAAGCCGGCTCTAGTGCGTCACTAAATATAGAGATGCTAGAAAAACTCACAAAGACTGGGAAATATCGCAGATTTGATAAAAATGGAGATTCCTTCTATGACCAGCTATCAGCTCTTCACAAGTCTGTTCGTGGTTCCAGTCCGGATGGAGGCCTTTACTGGTTCGCTAGATTGGTGGACGGAGGTTGTGATTTGTCAGTCATAGCAAGACGTCTTACGCGGATCGCGTCTGAAGATATTGGCAACGCGGATCCTAGAGCGTTATCAATCGCCCTAGATGGTTGGGATGCATGGAGGCGCTTGGGATCTCCGGAGGGAGAATTGGCATTGGCACAGGTTTTGATTTACCTTGCGTGTGCGCCGAAAAGTAACGCATCGTACAGTGCCCTTATAAGCGCAGTGGATGATGTAAAGAATAATGGTTCGGATCTGGTGCCTCTACACCTGCGCAATTCTTCTAGTAATCTCGGGGTGAAAATGGGTTACGGTGCTTCATATCGATATGATCATGATGAGCCATCAAATATTGCCCTAGGACAATCATATTTTCCTGATTCGCATAAACGCAAGGTGTACTATAATCCAACAGATAATGGTTTAGAAAAGAAAATAAAGGTACGTTTGGAATCTATCCGTCAAGCGATTGCTGATGCCTCAAGGCACAATAAATGATGGTTTATATACTCTTGATTTCTGTGGGAGCAGGTGTCGGTGCGGTCCTGAGATTCTCTTTATCCTCTTGGGTTGCAAGTACTTTAGGCGAGAGTTTCCCGTATGGCACTTTGTTTGTAAACCTCTCAGGCTCAATGGCTATCGGCGCGCTATTTGTCTTTTTGGCTGGGAAGCCGTTATTTGACGACATCTGGAAACCTTTATTGTTTATCGGGTTACTGGGCGGGTTCACCACTTTTTCTGCCTTTGCGATTGAGACTTTGCGGCTAGTAGAGAATGGTAACCTCCTACTAG
>CAJWTO010000070.1 GCA_913047675.1 uncultured Pseudomonadota bacterium
GGAATAAAGAATTTCAAGGGTAGAGTATTTCATACAGCGCGCTGGCCAAAAGAAGATATTGATTTTAGCGACAAGCGCGTTGGAGTAGTAGGGAATGGCGCGACTGGCATTCAAGTAATACAAACTATAGCACCATCCTGCAAAAGTCTTAATGTGTTTATTAGAACACCGCAGTATACGAATGCGATGAATAATCCTTCGTACGGACCGAAAGAACAAGAATGGTATAAATCTCGGTACGAAGAGTTCCAAAATAATCTGCCAAATACATTTAGTGGCTTCGAGTGGGAATGGAGAGACGGAGATTGGTCTGATAACACCCCTGAAGAGCGGTTAGCTGTGTTAGAGCGGATCTACGAGAATGGTTCTTTGGAGTTATGGTTGGCTTCTTTCAAAGAACTGTTTTTTGATCAGAAAATCAATGATGAGGTTTCCGAATTTGTTCGAGGGAAAATGAGGGAACGTTTAAGAGATCCCGAACTCTGTGAACTTTTGATTCCAGAACATTATGGCTTTGGATTGCACCGGGTGCCACTCGAGAGTGGATACTTAGAAACGTTTCATCTTCCGCACGTGAGTGCCGTAGGTGTGAAAGAAAATCCTATCACTAGCGTGACTGAAAAAGGTATTAGATTGCAGGATGGGACCGACTACGAACTAGATGTCATCATCTTAGCTACCGGCTTTGACGCGGGTACCGGGGCACTGACGCGTATTGACATAAGAGGTCGTGATGGTCAGTCCTTGAAAGAAGAGTGGCAGGAAGACATCAGAACAACCATGGGCCTGCAGGTTCATGGTTATCCTAATCTATTTACTACAGGGGCCCCACTAGCCCCTTCTGCAGCCCTCTGTAATATGACGACTTGCCTACAACAGCAAGCGGAATGGATAAATGACTGCATATCCTATGTCGGTAACGAAGGAAAGAACGTGATAGAGCCCAGTCGCACTGCTCAAGATGAGTGGGTTGCCCACCATGATGAAATGACTAATGCGACCCTAGTAGCTAAAACAAATTCTTGGTATATGGGCGGTAATGTCGAGGGTAAACCCCGACGCTTGCTCTCTTACATAGGCGGAGTCGGAAATTACCGAGAGAAATGTCTTGAAGTAGCAGCGTCAGGCTATAAAGGCTTTGAGGTCAGATAATTTTAGTGTTGGAGATTTTTGAAGACTTATAATCCATTGTCGACTTGAGTAATACGGCTGATTAACGGTATCTTATCGGTTGAGTTCACAACTGAGATAGGGGAAGTATCATGATCAAGGTGGTGTCCGTGATCAAACGACGATCTGGCATGTCAGTAGAGGCGTTTCAAGATTATTGGATTAATCAGCATTCCGGACTTGTAGCTCAGTTGCCTAGTCTGAAAAGGTACGTACAGTCTCATACCCGATTATCAGGATATAAAAATCGTGAGCCTGCAGTCGATGGGATTTCCGAGTTGTGGTTCGATGATACTGATGCGCTTAGCGCTCTTCAGGCTTCGCCGCTGTTAGGTCTAGTGGCTGAGGATGAAAAAGAATTTATCGATATTGGCTCTCAGGTCCAATTATTGGTTGAAGAGCACGTGATTAAAGGTGAGGGGATATCCGGTGCAGGGGTCAAGAACATTGAGATCGTTCGCAGGAAATCAGGGATGCAAGTGGAGGCTTTTCAGACACATTGGCTAGAGACCCATGGGCCATTAGGTGCCGCGATACCTCAGGTTGATCGATACGTCCAAAACCATGCGCGATTATCAGCCTATCAGAGTGGGAGGGAGCCTCTAATTGATGGACTCGCGCTGACGTGGTTTGCCGATACGGACGCGATGCGGGCTTCGGCTAAAACATCAGAGTACGACGATACTCGCGCCGACGAGGATAACTTTGTTACAGTTCCTTTGGACTTCGTCATAGCGACTGAACACGTCATACTAGAGTGAACTAGTCTGCCCCCTCTAACTCTGACATACATTTCTAGCAGAGCGGTATCACTTGCTCCGCGAAATCCTTGGCCGCTTCTCTCAAGTTGGCGAGTGGCGGTAGGAGGCTGACTTCTGTTAATCCGTGCTTTCCGGCAAGATTGATTTTTTCAGCTATCTCCGCCGGACTGCCGACTAGAGAAGTCCCTTCTATCATTTCAGGGGTCACGAATTTTTTTTCGCCAGGGGTGTAGAAACTGCAATGGCCCTCGTGAATTAGCTGATGAGACTTTTCTTCTGGCACAGGGAAGTTGGCAACGTGATCGCTGTATTCTTCCCAGATATTTTTCATATATTCTGGAACCACGTTGTCGTCCTTAGTGTACCGCCATATTTCATAGACAAAATGCAGGGCGGTTACCGCCCATGAGCCAGCTCGTTCGATCACCGCGTCGTCTTGGAGCCGGTCTCCAGCCTTTAAGATAACTGCATTTGTTAAGGTTGTCGTATGAAAATCCTTAGTACTTCTTTTAGCAATTTTTGCCCCTTCGGCCACATGGGTTAGATTAAAGTCCAAAACTGGTATCTGCTCATTAAAGATGGAGCAAAGTCCATCTCCATACATCCCCGCTGTGCGGAGTGCTCTCGGACCATTCGCAGCCACGTATATAGGGATAGGAGTTTCGATATTTCTAAAACCATCCCCATGCTCTTGCCATACTATGGAGGTGGTTTTCCCGTTATAGGTATACTCTGTCTCCTCACCATGCAGCATGGCACGCACCACTCTCAAATACTCCCTAAATTCATTAATTGGTATTGGATCTTGACCCATTACTCGCATCGCTGTATGCCCGGTACCTATACCGAGGAAGACTCTACCGGGGGCTAATGCGTTGATTGAGGAGATGGCCGCTGCGGTTGTCGGAGCGATTCGTGTACCCGCTATAGCCACTCCGGTTCCAAGTCTGATCTTTGATGTATTCTGCGCGGCTAATGCCATTGTGGCATAGCAGTCGGACCACATCATCTGGGTGTCAGGTATCCAGGCGGCATCGTAACCTAGATCTTCTAGGTACTTTATAAAATGCCAATCTGTTATACGTGTTTGAACCGTTAAGCTAAAATCCATTTTTGTTCTCCCCTTAATTACTCGCCCTATATAAGATACTTAATATAGTGGTATTTCGGTGGTTTTAAAACTAGCTCGAATTGATGTTTGGGACTATCTCCGTTTAGGAGAATTTCCAACTTGCTTGAAAAGAGCTTAACGTCGCCGGTAGTCTCGGCCAGTTGCGCTACGCATGTCCCCAACATCAAAATCGTCCATATTGACGTCGTCAACATTTACGCGAACTAGAGTCTGTATGGTGGTGCAGCGGTTAGTTTGTATGTCTATCGAGGAGAAGGCGGTAAGAATTGGCGCGCCGCTTCCATTATTGCTATCGATATGATGATCTGGATGAGAATACGCGTTAATTGCGAATTTCCAGAGTCCGTTATTTTTTTTATATAGCTTCCACATGAGGGGCAAATGTGTTTGCTTGTCTAAAAAGAGAATCCGTTTTGTGACTGCTACCTCAGGATCTTTGGTGATGCCTTCTAGAATTAATGTTTCTCGCAGTTGCCAACTCACCTTAGGAAAGCAACTTGCTCTTCCTGTGAAGTCGGTGTGCCAATAGTCATATCTTTTAGACTTGAGTTTAGAGGTAAGAGCTTCAGTATGGTTATACATCGGCAACAACATAAATGTACGACCTTTGTATTTCCACGATAAATCCGTTAGTTTTCCAGTATAGGAAAGGAAGTCCTTAGCTGTGACATCACTACCAAACATCGATTCCTCGCTCGAAAACGAAGCCAGCGTTTGTGTCCTGCCTAGCTGCGGGATATAAACCCAGCCATTTAAAGGTTTTGATTCATCTCTATTGGCGAATACTAATGCTTGCGTTCCATCATAACTTCCCGCGTCTATGGCTTCTAGCCGAAAAGCACCGTAGGCGTCCTCTACATTGTTCATTAAGAATGGCTTGGGATCTTGAATATGGCGGTACATGAAACGCATTAATTTCGCTTTGAATCGCATTTCAAATTCAGTCTTCTCTGAGCGCCAGTCAATCAGTCTCCAGTGCATCTCGGGGATATCTCCATTGTCGCCCTGATACGCGTAGCGCATGTTCCAAGCTAGCTTGTTACCTGCGAGGGGGTCCTCTAGCGACAGCCTTTCTGGAAACGGCAGACCTTGTGAGAAGTTTTCTAAAGTACCTTCATTCTCGGAAATAGTTGCTTCGCCGCCAAATGTCCGAGTTGCATTAGTGAATAGTTGATGCGGTCCGAAGCTACTTGGAGCACCTACGGTAATAGAGTAGAAATCACCTGCGACAAATTTACCAAAATCTGAGTCAATTATATGACGGAAATTCTCGATGTTTTGCGAATTTATCAATATTCCAGGCGTCGGACTTATTTCATTTAGCTCTTCTAGATCGAGAATAAAGTCATCACTTGCTAGAGTAAAAGAAAGTATCGCTAGTAATACTCCACTTAGAATTTTTTCTTGAGTATTTTTAATTTAGGCCGCCCACGAGATATTGCCGGTTTTATTCTTGGCCTGAAGAAGAGGCATCACTTTTTCGGAAAAAGATATCATGTTACGCTCCGCTTCTTCCCAAGGCATACCCGCATAGCTAAAAATACCCAGATACGCTTCAGCTCCTATGCGCTCGGCATTAGCGACTATTCTTTCGTAACAATCATCGGGTGTTCCCCAAGTCTGCAACTCCATGAAAAACTCAATAGCAGAATCAACTCCAGACTTGTCCATGTTCTCCGCAAATTTCCCGTAGTATTCATAGCCCTTTTGTCCTTTGAGGTGACCAGTATCAAAATTATAATGGTCGAGTACGGTTTGCCAGTAACCGCCAATATATTTGCGGGCCATTTCATAAGCCGCGTCTTTGTCCGGATTACACATGGTCCAGCCAGCCATTACTGGCGCAGGCGGCTTCTCACCATTTAGTCGCTCGTAAGTTTCGTTGTATTCAGCAATTTCTTTTTCCACTTGGATCCATGGTTTTTGAGGTATAACAAGTAAACCTATTCCTAATTTTGCCATGATATCTATGGACTCGGGAGATACCGCGGCAGCGTAAGTTCTGCCTCGAAAGCTCTTAAATGGAGCTGGTCTAATCAGTGCTTTCGGTTGCTGTACAAAGTCACCGGAGTATTCGCAGTAGCCTTTTTCCAGTCCTTGCAAAACACATTCTGCACTTTCAATAAATCGAGGACGGGAGTCCGCCATATCTTGGCGGAATGCATCAAATTCCACCCTGCCAGCGCCGCGACCAAGTCCTAATATAGTTCTACCGTTAGAAATATTATCCAACATCGAAATTTGCTCTGCGACTCTCATCGGGTCGTGCCAAGGGAGGACAACTACCATCGTCCCGAGTTTAATCTTTTGAGTTTTTCCTGCCATGTAGGTCAGAAATTGGAGAGGGTCGGGACACATAGTGTAGTCGGTGAAATGGTGCTCAACGCCCCAGATAGATTCAAACCCAAGTGGCTCGGCCATTTCTGCGAGACGGAGCTCATTACGATAAACGATATTGTCTTCAATTTGGTTCGTATTTTGAAATATAGTGGTCATTCCAACGTGCATTTTAATGTCCTTTAATTTTTCTAATTTTCTACACTACGATTAGGGAACAAATATTGACTGAGCCCATATGAGGGTCAGTGATGTAATTTAACTCTATAATAATAGCTTCAGGCGTCGGTCGCAAAAAAATTTAGTTCTATGGTCGCTCCGTCCGGATCCTTTACAAATAACTGAGTTAGGTTGAATTCAGGGATTGAATTCTTGTGATACGGCAGCGATCTTTTTTCAAATCGAGCTAAAAACTCCGCTATATTTGTTGCCTTAAAAGCTATGTGATCGATACGTCCGGTTCCTACCTTAGGTAGATTGTCCACTTCCTCACCTGTGCTAGCGGCAGGTATTCCTCCCGGAAATCCTGTTGTTCCAACATGGACGACTGGTTTGCCATCGAGATAGAACCAGTGACCTTCGAAGTCAAAACTCGGTCGAGGCCCATCTTGTAAGCCTAGTATTTGGGAATAGAATTCCTGCGACTTTTCCAAGTCCGCGGAGTAGATGAAATAGTGATCTAAGTTTTCAATTGGCATGAGGTTTTTTTCCATATATCGCGCTTGAAGTTAGTTTACCGCTATTTTTAGGCATCGGTCGAATATCACGGAATCCCACAGCCGTGTGGTTCTATATAAACTTTTATGCGGACTTACTAGTTTGCTGTTTCCTCCAACTGACTATCGACTCAAGTGACACTTACGGCTAATATCTTAGGAGTGGATAGGAAACCAGCCAGAACGGATGGTTTCTGGTTAAATAAACGATAATGAAGTTGGAGGTCCCCATCATGGCTTATGATGCATTAGTAGAGAGAAATATTTCGGTTTCGCGTAGTAAGGTATTTGCGCAGCTTTACGATTTTGGAGGTATTAAAAAAATCCTTCCGGAAGCTATAGGTTCGTGCGAGTGTGTAGGCGAAGGAATTGGCGCTGTTAGAACGATCGCCCTAGCCGATGGAAGTGGTACAGTAGTAGAAAGAATGGAGGCCGCTCATGACGACACGACATTTGCTTACTCCATTACAGCCAATGACGCTCTTCCTGTGGAAAATTATGTCGCGGTGGTCACATTGTCTGATACTAGCGATGGCGGCACTAATGTTCAGTGGGGCAGTAATTGGCACGCAACTGGTGGCGCCCCCGAAGATGAAGTACAGGGTGCTCTAGAAGGCTTATACAACGCCATAATCGACGGCATGGAAGCTGCTGGGTAGTAGCCCAGAGGCCTCGATTTTAATTGTTATCCCTTTTGAAATCGAGGCATCACTTCCGTCGCAAACAACTCAAGAGCCCTTGTTCCTTTTTCGGGGTCTAATCCAGGGAATTGCGAATTTAATATAAAGTCAGTGCATTGGTATTCTGAGACAAAATTTTCCATCTTTCGCGAGACTTGGTCTGGCGTTCCGATCATAAATACATCCGCTAGAACCGAATTTCGCATATCTTCCGGTTTTGTAAGAGAATTCCCCATTTCGGTATCACCTTCAGCGTCTCCAGCTTCTTCAATAATATCGCGATAAAAATCCAACATATGGAACAGATGATCCTGGCATTCTTCCCACGCTTGGTCTTCCGTTTCCGCGCAGTAAACCATCCGCAGTTGCGCTACTTTGAAGTTATTGGGATCTTTACCATTTTCTTTGAGAGTCTCAATATAAAGTGGCGCGGGATCAGGGCCCAGAGTCGCCATTAAGTGATGTCCCATCTCAGCTACTTTTTTTGTAGCTTTCGGCCCGCGAGCGCCTACCCAGATAGGTGGATGCGGCTGTTGTACGGGCTTAGGCGACAATCGAGCATTTTTGACTTGAGTGTATTTGCCATCAAAGGTAACAAATTCCTCGTTAAACAGACGCTCGATTAATCGAATTCCTTCTCTGGTTCTTGTACCGCGTTCACTCCGATTCATGCAAAGAGCATCGAACTCCCAATGCGAATAGCCTTGTCCTACGCCGAACTCAAATCGCCCATCAGACAAAATATCAACATTAGCTACTTCTTCAGCCATTAGGACGGGATGCTGGTAAGGTAGTATTACGATAAAAGTTCCTATCCTAATAGTAGTGGTTTTCATTGCCACAGCGGCCGCTGTTGTCATCAAAGATGGGTTGTATCCATCGTCTGTAAAATGGTGCTCCGTCAGCCATATGTTATCGAACCCTAGTTCTTCACATTTTTCTATTTGGCTCAAAATGTCTCGGTAAAATTTAGGGAAGGGTCTCCTCCATTCTATCGGATTTCGAAAATCTTCCATTACACCAAATCGCATACAATACCCCTATACTAAATGTTATAAAACTTAAAATGAGCGAGGTAAGCCTAACACTTTTTCGCCGATAAAATTAAAGATCATCTCGCGGCTAACGGGAGCAATGCGAGGAATCATTATTTCTCGCATATACCTTTCAACATGATACTCTTTAGCGTAACCCATGCCTCCGTGCGTCATAACTGCTTGTTCGCACGCACGGTAACCTGCTTCGGCAGCCAAGTATTTAGCGGCATTGGCTTCAGCTCCACACTCTTCTCCAGCGTCATATTTTGTCGCGGCATTAAATACCATCAAGTTTGCGGCTTCGAGTTCCATCCAGTTTTTTGCCAAAGGATGCTGAATTCCTTGATTCATACCAATAGGCCGATTAAAAACTTCTCGATCTTTTGCATATTCCACTGCGCGATCAAGCGCAACCCGGCCTAAGCCTACGGCTTCAGCAGCGATCAATATCCGTTCTGGGTTTAGCCCGTGCAGTATGTAATGGAATCCCTTTCCTTCCTCCCCAATAAGATCTTCTACAGGTACGGGCATATCGTCGTAGAATACTGCGTTAGAATCTACAGCTTTGCGTCCCATTTTCTCGATTTCTCTGATCTCGGCGTGATCGCGATTAAGATCGGTATAGAATAACGAGAGGCCGTCTGTTTTTCGTGTCACTTCGTCTTTTGAGGTAGTTCGAGCTAGGAGCAGAACTTTATTCGCGCGCTGGGCCATAGAAGTCCAGTGTTTTTGTCCCGAAATAACATACACATCGCCTTTCCTCTCCGCCTTTACTTGCAGACTTGTCGTATCAAGACCGGCGTTAGGTTCTGTTACGCCAAAACAAGAGACATCCTTACCTTCAATCATGGGAGGTAGCCATCGTTGCTTCTGTTCTTCGGAACCGAAAACGACGATAGGGTTCAGACCAAAGAGGTTGAGATGTACAGATGAGGCGCCAGTATATCCTGCGCCAGACTGCGCGATTGCTTGGCAGAGTATCGATGCCTCAGTGATTCCCATTCCACTTCCGCCGAATTCTTCCGGCATTGCAATCCCAAACCAACCACCTTCGCAGATTGCATCAACAAATTCTTGCGGGAATACACCGCTTTGGTCTGTTTCAAGCCAATAATCCGCACTAAAGTCGGCACAGATCCTCTCGATAGCGTCTTTAATAGCTAATTGTTCATCCGTAAATTCTGTCTTCATCAAAAATTCCTTTTATCTGGAAACACTCTAACTTTCCAATATCACTGCGCAAGGAGTGCGCTCAAAGCTTAGTATTAATAAATCTTTTAACGTTATCTTAAAATCATAATGATGCACTAAATTTATTTTGAGTAAAAGAGGGCGTGTCACTCGTAAATCGATGAGATTAGATTAAATTATCTAATACTATTAGTGTTTAAACTAGTTATGGATGCGCAATGGTTGTGTTAACGTGTGCGTTGTTAATTTGCTGGGCCTGCTCTGGCATCATTTGTTTCATTTATTGATAGGAGTTTTGAAATGGTCCAAATCGCGGCTAGTGAGGCAGTATCACCAGATGTTGAAGGTAAAGCATTCGCTCTCAGTTCAGACCAACAACTAATGCTCGATGAGGCAGATCGATTTGCACGTAATGAGCTATATCCTTTAGCTGCCAAAATGGATGATGATGAGTGGTGGCCAGAAAATGTATTTGAAGATATTGGAGAAGCGGGCTATTTTGGTCTCACAGTGCCTGAAGAATATGGCGGACAAGGACTTGATTTGTTCACAAGTGGTATTGTCGCCCAAGCATTTGCAAGGTGGAACTACGCGTTATCTCTCAGTTGGATAGCACATGAAAATCTGTGTCTTAATAATATTTATCGGAATGCCAATGAGTTTCTCAGAAATAAATATCTTCCAGGACTTTGTTCTGGAAAAAAAATAGGTGCATTGGGTCTTACCGAACCTGGTGCAGGATCAGATGCCCTAGGGTCGATGGCTACCACCGCCAAGCTTGAGGGTGATGTCTATGTACTAAATGGCCGCAAACTCTACATCACTAATGGCCCCGTAGCGGATGTATTGCTTGTGTATGCTAAGACTGCACCTGAAAAAGGGGCGCATGGTATTTCTGCTTTTATAATAGAAAAAGACTTCCCTGGCTTCAGTGTTGCGCAGAAACTGGTGAAGATGGGCTTTCGTGGTAGTCAGACAGGTGAATTGGTATTCGATGATTGTGAGGTTCCCGTCGAAAACATGGTGGGCGGAGAAAATGAAGGTGTTGTCATCACCATGAGCGGGTTGGACTTGGAACGTGCAACCATAGCACCAATTTGCCTCGGAATGGCTGAGCGCGCTCTCGAGTTAACTATAGAGTTTGCTAAAACGAGAGAACAATTTGGTAAGCCTATTGCAAGTTTTCAAATGATACAGTCTAAGATTGCGGATATGTATGTATGGGTGGAGGCAATCAAAGCGTTAAATTTTAAGGTACTAGCCGAAGTTAACGAGCTAGAAGTTGGGGAAGGTGGTCGCGGCATGGTTCATGCTAATACTGCAGCGTCTATCATGTACGCTGCGAACACGTTGAATCGTGTTCTCGATGAAGCAGTACAAGTACATGGCGGTGCTGGGTATATCTGGGAGTCCGAAATCAATCGATTATACAGAGGCAATAAGCTTCTCGAAATTGGTGCAGGGACGACCGAAGTTAGGAAGATGATCATTAGCAGAGAATTATTAAAATAAATGACTGATTCGATGATTTATCCTGAGACGGATGAGGATCTAAGCGCTCATAGGACGATTTATGCCGCTGACATACTGAAGGACAAGGTTATGCTTGTCACCGGCGGAGGCAGTGGCATAGGGCGTGCGACCGCTTGGCTAGCTATGCGGCTTGGTGCATCGGTAGTGATAGCTGGAAGATCGGAGGATAAGCTTGCTCGAACAGTAGCTGAGATGAAGCGCTTAACGCGGAGTAATTCCATGGCTTATCGGGTAATGGACATAAGAGCTTCTGACTCAGTTGTAAACGTTATTGATAGTGTTCATGATTCTTTCGGAAAGCTAGACATATTAGTGAACAATGCAGGAGGACAGTTCCCGCAACCAGCCATTAATTTTTCCGAAAAGGGGTGGCGATCTGTAATTGATACGAACCTCAACGGAACTTGGAACGTCATGGACTGTGCTGCAAAGAAATGGCAGAAAACAGGTGCCCAAGGAAGTATAGTCAACGTTGTAGTCGTGGACCAGGGGTTGCATGGAATCGCGCATACTGTCGCTGCGCGTGCCGGAACAATTGCCTTTTCGGAGAAGGTGTCAGTAGAGTGGGCGCCTTATGGCATACGTGTTAACTGTGTGGCACCGGGCACTATCAAAACGGAGGGATGGAAAGTGTATCCTGAGCAAGTCCGCGCCCGGTACCCGCAAACTAACCCCATGATGCGAGCTGGTAGTCCTTGGGAGATCGCCGAAGCAATTATTTTTATTGGAGGTCCCGGAGGCTCATTTATCAACGGCGAGACTTTAGTTGTAGATGGAGGTGGCCGTCATTGGGGCGAAATTTGGGCAGGAGAGAAGCCGGAACATTTTCTTGAAGCCTCTCGTGTTTACGAACCCTCTAAAAGCGATAATTAGTTGAGTCTTTTAGCGACTCGAGTATTCTATTTCTTTTAGTAATACTTTTTCTTCCCCAGGATGGAACTCCTTAAGATGAGCCATTTTTTCTGCGAAAGACTGCACATTATTGGAGTGCTGCTGCAACAATGTTGCTAGGCGAGTTTCTTCTGCAAAACTAATTTTTTGCCCAGATTTTCGCTTTTTGTCTACGGCAATGAGAAACTTCAGATGTTCTTCCTTACTTTTTTTCATTGCCATATAACTTCGCAATGATTCTTCTCTGGCGACGTCAGAGAGCTCTTTCAACTTTTTAATAAGCCTTATTAATTAAATAATTTTTTTATGAAACCAACTATTCCACCCGAATTTTTCGAGCTTTGCCCTCGTCGATTCCTACTTCCTTTTGATTTATTTCGGTCTTTTGATCCTGGCTGCGACTGGTCTACTCTCAGTTGCCTACCGTCGTACTCTGATCCATTCAGTTCATCGATAGCTTCTTTTCCGTCCTCCTCGGTGACCATCTCTACGAAGCCGTAGCCGCGAGATCTTTTTGTACGCCTATCGAATATTATTTCTGCCGAACTCACTTCTCCGAACTCTTCGAAAAGTTCTTTTAGATCCTCGTTCCTTGCGCTATAAGGCAAATTGCCTACGTAAATATTAATCAT
>CAJWTO010000071.1 GCA_913047675.1 uncultured Pseudomonadota bacterium
ATCAGTCGACTCGAGAGATTGTCGAGACTGCTAAGAGAACTGGGGCACAAATAAAAGGACCAATACCTCTTCCAACAAAGATGGAGAGGTTTACTGTTCTAATTTCCCCCCATGTTAATAAAGATGCGAGGGATCAGTACGAAATCCGAACTCACAAGCGGTTACTGGATATTGTCAACCCAACTGACAAAACTGTTGACGCGTTAATGAAATTAGATCTCGCTGCTGGCGTCGATGTTCAGATAAAGCTTAATTAGTTGGCGGGGGATATAATTAAATGAGTTTAGGATTAATTGGTGTAAAGCGAGGAATGACTCGTATATTTACCGAGGACGGAGCTTCTACGCCGGTCACTGTGCTTGAGGTGTTAGCTAATCGTGTCGTTAGAACCAAGTCAGTTGACTCAGATGGATATAGAGCGGTTCAAGTTACTTACGGGGAAATTCATAAGAACAGAATTAATAAGGCGCTAGCGGGGGAATACAAGAAAGCTGGCGAGCTTCCCGGGAAAGGTCTATGGGAATTTCGGTTAGATGCTGGAGAGGGTGATGAGCTAGCCCCGGGTGGAGAGATACCTCTAGATTTATTTCAGGAAGGAGCGGCAGTCGACGTTAGTGGGACCAGTATAGGTAAAGGTTTCGCTGGAACCATAAAGCGACATAATTTTAAAGGGCAGGATGCCACTCACGGAAACTCCATATCACATCGAGTACCCGGTTCTATAGGCCAATGTCAAACGCCCGGTCGAGTTTTCAAAGGTAAGAAGATGGCTGGGCAGATGGGTAACAAAAAGTGTACTGTTCAAGGCTTGAAGATCGTTAAGGTGGATACGGAAAGAAGATTGCTTTTAGTGAAAGGTGCAGTGCCCGGTGCTAAGGGCGGAGAGCTGCTGATTCAGCCAGGAATAAAAACTCGGAAATAAGTGAATAAAATGGAATTGCAACTTCAAACAATTACAGATAGTCCCCCAGTCGGGAAAACTGATGTGTCAGAAACGGTATTCGGTAGAGATTATAACGAGGCTTTAATACATCAGGTAGTAACTGCTTATATGGCAGCTGGGAGAAGCGGCACAAAGGCTCAGAAGACACGCTCCGAAGTGAGGGGTGGTGGGAAAAAGCCTTGGAATCAAAAAGGAGGAGGGAGAGCGCGAGCTGGTACCAGTCGCGGTCCCTTATGGCGAAGCGGGGGACAGACTTTCGCGGCGAAGCCGAGAGACTTTAGCAAAAAAGTCAACCGAAAAATGTATAGAGGTGCCATGCGTTCGATATTGTCCGAGTTAGTAAGACTCAATAGACTGGTTGTTGTAGAAAACTTTGATATTGAGTCGCCAAGGACAAAGTTGGTAGTTGATAGTTTGAAAAATTTGGGACTCGACGAGGCGCTGATCGTTTGCAGCGAGCCAAGTGAAAATTTAATTTATGCATTTCGAAATATTCCCAATGTAGGGTTGATAGAAGCAAGCACAATTGATCCAGTTGCACTTGTCACTTTTAAGAATATTGTAGTAACTCGCCAAGCCTTGTCAGAGATAGAGAGTATGTTGAAATGAATCAAGAGAGGATTTTGCAAATATTAGTCGAGCCGAAGGTGACAGAAAAAAGTGCCAGATTATCGGAAAAGCATGGGCAATATATGTTTCATGTTCTAAATGATGCCTCTAAGCCAGAAATAAAAGCAGCGGTCGAGCAACTTTTTAAAGTTGAGGTTTCCTCTGTTACTACAGCAATGGTAAAACCGCGCACGCGTCGTTTTCGAAATCGGATAGGTGTTAAGAATTCTTGGAAGAAGGCATTTGTATCTCTTAAAGATGGTTTTGAAATAGACTTTATGGGCGGGGATTAAAAGATATGGTGTTAAAGAAAGCTAATCCAACTTCCCCCGGTAGACGCGGCGTGGTGGCAGTTGTAAATACTGAGTTACATAAAGGTGAGCCTTATGGACCACTATTGGAGCAACAGTCTAGAAAGTCTGGTAGAAATAATACTGGTCGTATTACAGTGCGACACCGAGGTGGGGGACATAAACAGAGATACCGAGTAATCGATTTCAAGCGAGACAAAGATGGCATTGACGCAAAAGTCGAACGTCTGGAGTACGATCCTAATCGATCTTCGCATATAGCTCTGCTGTTATATAGTGATGGAGAAAGACGTTACATAGTTGCACCCAAAGGCATTAAAGCTGGCGATACGCTGCGCTCTGGTCCCGATGCGGCGATTCAGTCGGGTAACTGTTTGCCTCTTAGAAATATCCCAGTGGGTACCATGGTGCATTGTGTGGAGATGAAGCCGTCCAAAGGAGCACAGATAGCTCGAAGTGCTGGAGGCGGTGTGCAATATCTTGCGCGAGAAGGCGCGTATGCCACCCTAAGACTGCGTTCTGGGGAAATGAGAAAAGTGCCTATCGAATGTCGGGCAACAGTAGGAGAAGTGGGTAATCAGGAGCATTCGCTAAGATCTTTGGGTAAAGCAGGAGCCAAAAGATGGAGAGGCGTTCGACCCACAGTCAGGGGGGTCGCAATGAACCCGGTGGATCATCCACATGGCGGTGGTGAAGGACGTACTTCGGGTGGCAGGCACCCAGTTAGTCCGTGGGGTCAGCCGACTAAAGGTGCTAAAACTAGAAGTAATAAGCGCACAAATAATATGATTGTTCGCAGACGCAATAAGAAATAGGGGTTGAGATAAGCATGCCACGTTCGATTAAAAAAGGACCTTTCGTTGACCATCATTTGGCCAAAAAGATTCAGGATGCAATAGCGAGTAATGAAAAACGTCCCATTAAGACATGGTCTCGAAGATCGGTAGTGTTGCCCGATATGATTGGTCTGACTATTGCGGTTCACAATGGCAGGCAACATATGCCGGTTTTTATTAATGAAAATATGGTCGGGCACAAATTGGGTGAATTTGCTCCGACCAGAACCTTTCGTGGACACATTGGCGACAAAAAAGCGCAATAAATTAAGAGCAGGTGATATAGATGACTACTGTGGCGAAATTAAAAAATGCACGTATAGCGGCGCAAAAAGTACGTTTAGTGGCTGATCAGGTGCGTGGTTTAAAGGTGGAGAAGGCTCTTGATATTTTGATGTTCAGTGAAAAAAAAGCTGCCGCATTAATTAAAAAATTGCTGGAGTCCGCTATCGCCAATGCGGAGAATAATGACGGAGCTGACATAGATGAGTTGGTTGTTAGCCATATTTCCGTAGACGAAGGACCTACTATGAAACGCTGGAGAGCTCGCGCGCGGGGGAGAACAGCGCAGATTTTAAAGAGAACTAGTCACACCACGATAAAAGTTGAAGAACTGGGGCAGTAATTATGGGTCAAAAAGTACATCCCTACGGAATTAGATTAGGCATAGTTAAAGACTGGACGTCTACTTGGTATGTTGATAACAAGCAATATGCTGAGTACTTGAATATTGATTTAGCCGTGCGAGACTTATTAAGGAAGAAATTAGCTCATGCTTCGGTGAGCCGGATACAGATAGAACGTCCTGCTAATAATGCCCGAATTATTATTCATACAGCGCGGCCGGGGATAGTTATAGGCAAAAAAGGGGAAGATATTGACTCGCTCAGAAAGCAAGTTTCTGCTTTTATGGGTGTGCCCGTTCATATGAGTGTAGAAGAAATTAGAAAGCCTGAACTTGATGCTTTGTTAGTCGCTGAATCGGTTGCACAGCAATTAGAGCGAAGAATTATGTTCAGACGAGCTATGAAGCGGGCAGTCGCGAATACCATGAGACTTGGAGCAGAAGGCATCAAGATATTTGTTTCTGGTAGATTGAATGGAGCGGAGATAGCTAGATCTGAGTGGTATAGGGAGGGGCGAGTCCCATTACATACTCTTCGAGCAGATATTGATTACGGTATAGCTAGAGCAAATACGACATATGGTGTGATAGGAGTGAAGGTTTGGATTTTTAAAGGTGAAGTAGTGCAATCAGCTGCATCACCTGAATCGGAAGCTGAACCAGTAGAGGCTGAAATTACTGCCGGCGCAAGTGCCTAGTTTTTCACCTATCGCGAAACAGGATAAAAAGTTATGTTACAACCGAAAAATACGAAGTTTAGAAAGCAGATGAAGGGCCGTAACCGAGGACTAGCCAGTCGCGGTAACAAAGTAAGCTTTGGCGAATACGCGCTAAAGGCGACTACTAGCGGGCGAGTCACTGCAAGGCAAATAGAGGCGGCGCGTAGAGCCATAACCCGATATGTAAAGAGAGGCGCTAAAGTTTGGATTAGAATTTTCCCTGATAAGCCCATTACTAAAAAGCCATTGGAGGTGAGACAGGGAAAGGGTAAAGGTAATGTGGAATATTGGGTCGCACAAGTTAAGCCTGGTACTGTGTTATATGAGATGGAAGGTGTCTCCGAAGAATTAGCGAGAGAAGCTATGAGATTAGCTAGTGCCAAACTTCCGGTGAGAACCACTTTTGCGATAAGGACAGCTCTCTAATGAAAATGAAAGAAATGCGAGAGAAATCGATAGCAGACCTAGACGAACTACTGATAGAAACTCGAAAGAAGCAATTTGGAATGAGGATGCAGACCGGCTTTGGCCAGGAAGCACGAGCAAGTGAGATCAGAGCTGCTAGGAAAGATGTGGCGCGGATCAAAACATTGCTCACCGAATTAAGGAATGGAGGCGGATCGTGAGTGAAGTAGCTAGCGCACCTCGGAGTGTTGTAGGTAAAGTAGTAAGTGCGGGTATGGATAAAACCATTTCAGTTTTAGTAGAACGTCAAGTGGAACACCCTCTATATCGAAAATTCGTTAGAAAGTCCTCAAAGATATTCGCGCATGATGAAGAAAACAGTTGTTCAGATGGTGACATAGTATCAATAGAGGAATGCAGACCTCTTTCCAAGAAAAAGAGCTGGCGACTTCAGAAGATAATAGAAAAGGCCACTGTAATTTAAAATGAACATCAAATTAAAAAGGTGTCGGAGTTAGATATGATCCAGATGCAAACAATGCTGGATGCCGCTGATAATAGCGGCGCTAGAAGACTAATGTGTATAAAAGTCTTGGGTGGCTCCAAAAGACGTTATGCGGGTATTGGAGATGTAATTAAAGTGACGGTGAAAGAGGCGATTCCTCGAGGTAAGGTTAGAAAAGGTGAGGTATTTGACGCTGTTGTTGTTAGGACCAGAAAAGGTGTGAGAAGGGCGGACGGTTCACTGATTAGATTCGATGGGAACGCAGCGGTGCTTTTAGATAAGCAGCTTGCTCCAGTAGGAACAAGAATATTTGGTCCAGTTACTCGTGAGTTACGTGGTGATAAATTTATGCGCATAGTGTCGTTAGCACCTGAAGTGCTGTGATATTGGAAAGACGCAGGAAAATTACATGAATAAAATTAAAAAAGGTGATGAGGTTTTTGTACGAGTCGGGAGAGACCGCGGAAAGCGAGGCTCTGTTGTAAAAGTAATGCCTAACGGTAGGGTTATCGTACAAGGGATAAATGTCGTTAAACGTCACACTAAGCCCAACCCTCAGCTGAACAAGCCGGGTGGTATTGTTGAAAAGGAGGCGTCTTTGGATATTTCTAATGTCGCGATATTTAACCCAGTGACAGAAAAACCAGATCGGGTTGGGTTTCGGTCATTAGAAGATGGTAAAAAAGTACGATTTTTTAAATCAAATGGGGAGGTTATAGATGTCTAGTGATGTAAAGCAAAATAACCCTCGCCTCAGGACAGAGTATCAAGAAGTTGTCGTTAAGAAGCTAATGGACCAGTTCAACTACTCTAGTAGTATGGAATTACCTCAAGTAACGAAGATCACCTTGAATATGGGGGTTGGTGAGGCAGTGGCGGACAAAAAAGTCATCGAACACGCGGTTAAGGACATGACGTTAATTGCAGGACAAAAACCTGTTGTCACTATTTCCAGGAAATCTATAGCGGGCTTTAAAATAAGAGATGGTATGCCGATTGGGGTAAAAGTCACGTTGCGCCGAACGCGTATGTATGAATTCCTGGATAGGCTGATTAATATTGCGATACCCAGAATCCGTGATTTTCGCGGCTTAAGCCCAAGGGCATTTGATGGTCGCGGTAATTACAGCATGGGCATTAAGGAACAGATAATTTTTCCTGAAATTGATTATGACAAAATAGATACTTTGCGCGGTATGGATATATGTATAACAACCTCCGCCAGCAATGACGAAGAAGGTAGGGCGCTTCTCGAAGCGTTTAACTTTCCTTTTAGGAGTTAGATAAATGGCTAAGAAGTCAATGGTAAACCGCGAATTAAAACGAGCACGACTGTCCCTCAAGTTTGCAGCAAAGCGAAAAGAATTAAAGCTCGTGATGAGTGATCAAGAGAAATCTTTTGAGGAGAGAGAGGAAGCGAGATTGCGATTCCAGAAACTACCCCGTGATTCTAGTCCATCGCGGGGTCGAAATCGGTGTAAGTTAACTGGACGCCCTCATGGATACTACAGGAAATTTGGATTAGGTAGGAATGAGCTTAGGCGACTGGCTATGGAAGGTCATATTCCTGGTTTAGTTAAGGCAAGTTGGTAAAGGTAGAAATTTTTTATGAGTATGCAAGATCCTATAAGTGACATGTTGACTAGGCTAAGAAATGGACATTCTCGCTTAAAGAAATTGGTTTCAATGCCTTCGTCTAATAAAAAGGTAGCGATAGCACAAGTATTAAAAGATGAGGGCTATATAGTTGATTTTGATGTCGCTGGTGATGCCGGCAAAAAATCGTTAACGATAGAACTCAAATATCATGATGGTAAGGCCGTAATTGAGAAAATCACTAGAGTTAGCCGGCCCGGGCTGAGAGTTTATCGGTCCAAAGATGAAATTCCTACTGTGGTCGGAGGTTTGGGAGTGGCAATTGTGTCGACCTCGAAAGGTTTAATGAGTGATCGTAAGGCGCGTGCTCAGGGTGTGGGCGGCGAGATTATTTGCTCGGTTTACTAGGGGATATAAAGAAATGTCACGAATAGGAAAAATGCCGGTCGAGCTACCGAGTTCGGTAACAGTTAAATTAGACGGAGAAAACGTTCATGTTAAGGGTTCAAAGGGCGAGCTTCACCATCGTATGCACAGCTTGGTGAGTGCTAATGTTGAAAATGACGTTCTGACCGTAAGTGTGAAAGAAGAGTCGATAGAGGCTTCGGCTCTTTCGGGGACAACGAGATCGCTGTTAAATAACATGGTTACCGGAGTGACAGTTGGTTTTGAAAAAAAGCTAGATATAGTAGGAGTAGGTTACAGGGCGCAAGTGCAGGGTAAGAAGCTGAACTTGTCCTTAGGTTTCTCGCATCCGGTCGTTTATGAAATTCCGGAAGGGGTGCAAATTGAGACTCCTAGCCAGACAGAAATTATAGTTAAAGGGATTGACAAACAACAGGTTGGCCAAGTGGCAGCAAATATTCGTGCTTACAGAGAGCCGGAGCCTTATAAAGGAAAAGGCGTACGTTACTCCGATGAAGTTATAGTGAAAAAAGAAGCTAAAAAGGCATAGTTACTAAGATGAAAAAGATAAATTCTCGTCAACGTAGAGCCACGAAAATACGGGCGGTGATTCGTAGACAAAATAGTTTACGTCTGTGCGTGAATCGGACCCCTAAACATACTTATGCGCAAATTTTTTCTTCCGATGGGAGCGCAGTTTTGGTAAGTGCTTCTACAGTTGAAAAGGGTTTTGGCGATGAAGGAGTAGGGCATGGTAACGTCGATGCTGCTAAGCAAATTGGTAAATTAGTTGCCGAGAGAGCGGTGGCGATAGGGATTACAGAAGTAGCGTTTGATCGCTCCGGATATAAATACCATGGAAGAATTAAGGCGCTTGCCGACGCTGCCCGTGAACACGGGTTGAAATTTTAGGAGTGAGTTGAGCTTATGAGTTTTAAAAAAGGATCTTCTGATAATAACGACGGTTATCTTGAGAAGTTAATTAACGTTAACCGTGTTGCTAAAGTTGTTAAAGGCGGAAGAATATTTGGTTTCACCGCGTTGACAGTTGTGGGCGACGGGGAAGGAAGAGTCGGATTTGGACGAGGAAAAGCTAGAGAGGTTCCAATTGCCATTCAGAAGGCGATGGAAAACGCCAGAAAAAATATGACAGAAATAGATATTAATGGCTCAACGTTGCAGTATGCCTTAGTTGGTACTCATGGGGCCGCTAAAGTTTATATGCAACCAGCTTCTGATGGTACCGGCATAATTGCGGGGGGAGCGATGCGTGCCGTTTTTGAGGTCCTAGGTGTTAATAACGTCTTGGCGAAGTGTATAGGGACGACCAATCCTGTAAACGTTGTTAGAGCGACGATTAATGGATTGAGATCAATGTCTTCTCCTGACCGGATGGCGGCAAAACGTGGGAAGACAGTAGAAGAGATTCGAGGTTAGTTTTGTGGCTACTAAAAAATTAAGTGTGACGCTTATGAAAAGTCTTAACGGACGTCTGCTGAAGCACAAGGAGTGTGCTCGTGGTTTAGGCTTGACGCGAATTAGACAAAACGTCGAAGTCACTGACACGATAGAGAATCGAGGCATGGTGAATAAAATTAGCTATATGCTTAAAGTGGAGGAGATCTAGGTCGTGGAGTTGAATAGTCTGAAACCAGCGCATGGTTCTAAAAAATTAAGAAAGAGAGTTGGTCGCGGGGGAGGCTCCGGTCTTGGTAAAACTGGTGGTCGAGGTCACAAAGGCCAAAAATCTCGTTCTGGTGGTTATCATAAAGTTGGGTTTGAGGGCGGACAGATGCCTTTACAGAGACGGCTGCCTAAATTTGGATTTCATTCGCGCTCCGCACGTTATAGTGATGAAGTTCGGCTGCACGAAATAGATTCTATGGATGTCGACAACATTGACCTGTTACATTTGCGTGCCGCTGGTCTCGTAGCTCACGATGTGACCAGAGTGAAAATCATTGATTCTGGTGCTGTTAACCGACCAGTAAAATTAAAAGGCTTATTGGTTACGAAGGGCGCTCGCGCGAAGATAGAGGCGGCTGGCGGGGAAGTGGCGGAATAAAGTGGCAACTACGGCTAATCAACTCGGAAAGATGACCGAATTGCGGCAGAGGATATTCTTTCTGCTAGGAGCATTATTGGTTTTTCGGATTTGTACGCATATACCGGTTCCGGGGATAAATCCGGTGGCGTTAAACGCTCTGTTTGAGCAACAGCGCGGATCGATATTGGACATGTTTAATATGTTCTCTGGTGGCGCTCTTGAGAGATTTTCAGTGGTTGCGTTGGGTATTATGCCTTACATCTCAGCGTCTATTATTATGCAACTGTTAACGGTTGTGCATCCGAAGTTAGAGCAGTTGAAGAAAGAAGGTGAATCAGGAAGACGGAAAATTAATCAAATCACTAGATACTTTACCGTAGTATTGTGTCTGTTTCAGTCCATCGGAGTTGCGATTATGCTAGAACAACAGACCGCGGCGGGTCTTCAGCTAGTCATAACTCCGGGTTTGGCATTTAAGATTACGTGTGTTTCAACCCTAGTTTCGGGGACCTTGTTTTTAATGTGGCTTGGAGAACAAGTAACTGAACGCGGGATAGGTAATGGTATCTCGATGATTATATTTGCTGGTATAGTCGCTGGCTTGCCAGCGGCTGTTGCAGGTACATTAGAACTTTCTAGGACGGGAGAGCTATCTATAATACTGGTTTTGTTACTTTTGCTTTTAGCTGTTGCAGTAACTGGGTTCGTTGTCTACGTCGAAAGAGCTCAAAGAAGAATTACCGTTAATTACGCTAAGCAGCAGCGTGGAGGACAAGTTTATGGAGGGCAATCAAGCAATTTACCCCTTAAACTTAATATGGCTGGCGTAATACCCCCCATTTTTGCGTCGAGTATTATTCTATTTCCTGCTACTATAGCTGGCTGGTTTGGAAATGCGGAAGGAATGGGCTGGTTACAAGACTTGAGTACCACGTTGTCACCAGGACAGCCGTTGTACGTATTGTGTTATGCGGCCGCTATCATATTTTTCTGTTTTTTTTATACCGCTTTGGTTTTTAATCCAAGGGAAATGGCAGATAATTTAAAAAAGTCAGGTGCATTTATACCCGGAATCCGGCCTGGGGATCAGACCGCCCGGTATATTGATGACGTAATGAGTAGACTTACTGTTGTCGGCGCAATTTATATAACCGGGGTGTGCTTATTACCAGAATTTTTGATCTTACAGTTGAACGTTCCATTTTATTTTGGAGGCACTTCACTTCTGATAATTGTTGTAGTGGTAATGGATTTTATGTCTCAAGTACAGTCACATCTGGTGTCACATCAGTATGATGGCTTGATGAAGAAGGCAAACTTGAAGGGAATTGGTCGCCGGTAATTAGGGTGATTATGGAGTTTTAGAATGAAAGTGCAGGCGTCGGTGAAAAGAATTTGTAGAAATTGTCGTGTGATTAGACGAAAGGGAGCGGTTCGAATTATTTGTAAGAACCCTCGTCATAAACAACGTCAAGGTTAGTAAACTTAACAAGGTATTTGAGAGAGAGAAATTATGGCTCGTGTTGCAGGTGTAAATATTCCCGATCGTAAACATTTGGTTGTTGCGGTCAGGTCAATTTTTGGCATTGGTAGAACTCGCGCAGAGGCGATCTGCGACGCCGCCGGAGTTGAAAGGAATTCGATCGTTAAAGATCTGACAGAAGGACAATTGGACTCAGTTCGGAACGAAGTTGGAAAATTTGACGTGGAAGGTGACCTACGACGCAATGTGAACATGAGTATAAAACGACTGATGGACTTGGGTTGTTATCGGGGAGTTCGGCACCGACGTGGATTACCTGTTAGAGGACAACAGACCCAAACAAATGCGCGTACTAGGAAAGGTCCAAAGCGTGCGCTCAAGCGATAAAATTAGGGAAGGTACTTAAATGGCTACTACTCCGGTGACAAAAAAGAAAGGGAAAAGAACTGTGTTAGATGGTATCGCGCATGTGCATGCTTCTTTTAATAATACAATTATTACTATTACGGACCGTCAAGGTAATGCACTGGCATGGGCGACAGCGGGTGGAAGTGGTTTTCGCGGATCTCGCAAAAGTACTCCGTTTGCCGCGCAGGTTGCAGCGGAGAGACTAAAGTCAGTAAGAGACGATTTTGGGATGGAAAACCTCGACGTTTGTATCAAAGGTCCAGGACCGGGAAGAGAGTCCGCCGTGCGTTCTTTGAATAATGCGGGTTTTAGAATTACAAATATTACGGATGTCACTCCGATTCCTCACAATGGATGTCGACCTCCTAAAAAGAGAAGGGTGTAAAAGAATGGCACGCTATATAGGTCCAAAATGTAAATTAAGCAGGTCGCAAGGTGTGGATTTGGGCTTAAAGAGTCGCACTCGACCCATTGAAACGAAATGTCAGCTTGAAAAGCCACCCGGTCAGCACGGCGATGCGCGCGGTCGAAGACAATCTGATTACGCGTTACAGCTGCGGGAAAAGCAAAAAGTAAGAAGACTATTGGGCCAACAACGCAACGATTTTTTCCGAAGTGCGGAACGTTCAAAACTTTGAAGTAAAATTGAAAGGGTTGTGCTGCACACACCATATATTTGATTCCGGTCCTAGGTTGAGCGTAAAACTATTTTTGCACGTTGGCCGGATGTTCCGTCGCATGTTGCCTTTGGGGACGTGGAGGTCGACCTCTAGGGTGGTTCCCCCGTATCAGTGTCGTTACAAGCGGAGCGGAACGCATAACAAGAAAGAACGGCGCAAAATCGTAACGCAGCCCTACAGCCCATACTAGAGCGCGATGATATTACTAGTATGGACAGGCTTACGCGTGCTTTTAGTGCTGAGTTAGGTAGACAAGGGTTTACGAATACTGAACCTACGCAAGATGAATTAGCTGCAATAACTAATTTACAAATCATTGATGAATTTTCAAACAACATGTTGATTGATTTAGATTTTAGTGAAAAACGACTTTTTATTGAAAATGTTCACGTGACTATTG
>CAJWTO010000072.1 GCA_913047675.1 uncultured Pseudomonadota bacterium
GCTATCAACAAACTCAATTTGCCTCGGCACTTCGTGTTTCGCCAATCGCGACCGAACAAACTCCTTGAGCTCGTCTGCCAACGAGTCGTGCGCCAACGTATTCGGGCTCAATATACAGAATACTTTTATGATTTCAGTCCTAACAGGATCAGGTATCCCAATAGCCGCAGCCATCTGTACCGCATCATGCTTTAACAGCGCATCTTCAATTTCGCTAGGTCCGATACGATATCCCGAACTCGTGATAACGTCATCCCCCCTGCCGTGAAACCAAAAGTAACCATCCTCGTCCATATGTCCGACATCGCCAGTAATAAGCCAATCGCCAATAAACTTGTCCCTAGTCGCTTCAGGTTTATTAAGGTACTCCAGAAGCATTACAGGATGAGGTCTCTGACAAGCTATGTGCCCCTCGACTCCCGGCTTCACCTCATGTCCTTCATCGTCAATTATTTTCACCACTGTTCCAGGCGTGGGCTTACCCAAAGATCCTGGCTTGATTGGGAATATATTGCCATTATTTCCTAAGATGACATTACATTCGGTTTGACCAAATCCTTCATTAATAGCCAGATTCAGTTCAGCCTGTGCCCATTCAAGCAGACCTGCACCCACCGCTTCCCCACCCGAGAGCACAGCTCGTAATTTTAAGTCATAACGGTCTAATGGCTTTTCGACCTGTCTCATGAGCTTCAGCATCGTGGGTGTCAATAAAGCTAAAGTAACTTCGTGCTGCGATAATATTCGATAAGCATCCTCGGCATCGAAGCCTTTCATAGCCGTAGCAACTACCTTACACCCATGAAACCAACCTGGCATAAGGACATCCATTAAGCCTGCCATCCATGCCCAGTCAGCGGGTGACCAAATGGCATCACCTTTCCTGGGGAAAAAATCGTAAATGAATTCAAGACTTGGCATATGGCCAAGCATCATACGATGAGGTTGAACCGAGCCTTTAGGCATACCTGTGGTCCCCGAGGTATAACTAATCCAAGCTACGTCTTCGGAGGAAGTATCCGCATTTTGAAATTCAGAAGATTGTCCGTCGATCATCGACCAAAAATTTAGTGCGCCCTCAATCTTGGCATCAACTACCACAATTTTCTCTAATAATGGGCACTCTGCACGTAAACTAGCCACCTTGTCATAATTTGCCGCATCGGTAATAACCGCTTTAGCTCCGCAGTCATTTAATCGATAAGCTATAGCATCTGCAGCAAAAAGTACTGAACATGGGCCAGAAACCATCCCAGCCTTCCAGCACGCGACATGAGAAATTGCGCATTCAGGATTCTGAGCTAGCAATAAGGTTACTCGATCCCCTACAGAAAAACCCCATGATAAAAAGGTATTCGCTAACTTATTGGCGTACGTCTGGACTTCATCGAAAGTATAAGTTGTAAGTTCCTTATTATCGTCTTCGTAGGCTAGCGCTATCCGACCACTTCCGTCTGCCCATCGATCGCAAACGTCGTTGGCGATATTGTAGCGAGCGGGAATATCCCAACTAAAGTTGTCGTATATCTCCTCATACGTGTTCCCTGGCTGCAATAAGCTAGTCATTGTTTCTATCCACCCCCTAAAGTTAAGTACGCCACCCTCGGCTTCCACTGAAATGCATGCCATGATTAATTGGTAATGCACCGGTAAGCAAAAGTATCAATTGCGATGAAAATATAGACGGTAAAGATAACACGAGAACTGAGAACTGAGAACTGAGCGCACCATTTTATAAAAAATGAACAATTTATTTATTATTCACTGGGATATGTTAAGCTTATCTTATGCCTCAATCGATACTGAACACTCAATACTCGACCGTTCAAAATGACATCCTTCGTGTAGCAACCCAAAGGCTCATTAAATATGGTTATACCAAAACAACAATGTGCGAAATCGCCTCAGATCTCGATATGTCTACGGCTAACCTATATAGACATTACGCAAACAAGCTAGGCATCCTCAAAGCATGTGCGATACGCAGCCTTAAAGAAGGACTAGCCGACTTACAACAGATAGTTGACGAGCAAGGTAAAAGTGCTGAGACAAAACTTGAAGCCTATACGCTTTACTTGAGTAAAAGAACCTATGAGTTAGCCAGCGGTGATTCGCAAATACTGGAAGTATTGAATATCGCTACAAAAGCATATCCAGAACTAATTCATGCTACTAATGAGCAGCACTGTTCGCTGCTCGCTTGTATCATCGATGATGGGGTTTCTAATAAGGAGTTCAAGCGCAGTCTAAAGGCACCGGAAATCAATGGATTTCACATGGCTTTAACGATGTTTCGCTACCCCTTTTTAGTACACATGTATTCTCTCACCGAGTTTCAAAGTATGGCGAAAGAGACTATCAAGCTGCTAACTGCGGCATTGAAGTCCGTCAAATAACTAATATATCAAGGAAAATCAATGCATGCTTTTGAGGCGCGACTCGCGCAATTTGTTTTGGATAATCGACTATTAGTGATCTCTGTCTCGCTTGTTTTAGTTGGATTACTTTCCTATGGGTGTGTAAAACTCCTGCCGGACACCAGTTACAAGGCTTACTTCAGTGAGGATAACCCCGAACTTATAGCGTTCGAAAAAATCGAGGACACTTATACAAAAAATGACAATGTCATATTCGTGTTAGCACCAAAAAATCAAAATGTTTTCACTGGAGAAACTTTAAGTATTGTCGAAGAACTAACAATTGATTCCTGGCAGATCCCCTTTTCAACTAGAGTGGATAGCATTACTAACTTCCAATTTACCGAAGCTATGGAAGATGATCTGATTGTCCGGGATATGGCCAAAAATTCGAGCTCGTTAACACTAGACGAAATCCAAAAAGTTAAACAACGAGTCTTGGCGGAGCCTCTTTTAATCAATCAATTAGTTTCAGAATCTGGCCATGTGACCGGAGTAAATGTAACCCTAACCATACCGCCGGCTGAGCTCACCGCTGCTACGCCAGAAATAGCAGCCTTCGCACGCCAACTGCAGGATAAAATAGAAAAAAACCATCCGCAAGTAAAAGTGTACCTGAGCGGCATGATAATGATGGATGATGCTTTTAATCAAAGCGCGATAAACGATTTCACGAAACTTTTGCCAGTTAGTTTTGCTGTAATGATGCTCCTACTAGCATTTTTAGTAGGCAGGTTTTTTGGGACTCTAGCAACGTTTATAATTATCGTCTTTTCTATTTTCAGCGCACTCGGAGTTGGTGGCTATCTTGGTTATCCTTTAACTGGCTCGAGTCCCTCAACACCCATCATAATTTTAACAGTAGCTATCGCTAACTGTGTTCACGTACTTACAACCTATGCTCACTCGCTAAAAAATGGGGCACATCAAAAAGACGCAATGCATGACAGTTTGAAAATAAACCTTCAACCCGTCTTTCTTGCGAGTGTCACCACTGCGATAGGCTTTCTCACGATGAATTTTTCGGAGGTTCCTCCGTTCAACCATCTCGGGACACTGGTCGCGGTGGGGGTACTCATTTCATTCCTACTTTCGATATCTTTTTTACCTGCGTTAGTTACTCTGCTGCCCAAGAGTAATATTAAATTATCAGATACCGACGGGGAGTTTTTAACAAGATTTGCTAATTTCGTAATAGCTAATAAGAAAGCTTGCCTTTGGTTCATGGTGGGCGGCATCATACTTGCAATTATTAACATTCCTAAGAATGAATTGAATGATGTATTCGTACATTACTTCGACGAAAAAATCGACTTTAGAACTGATACTGACTTCATGGTCGAAAACATGACTGGGGCCTATACTATCAATTTCTCACTCGAAGCTTCTGAGTCAGGTGGTATCAGCGATCCAGACTTTTTATCCGATGTAGAAAATTTTTCTCTCTGGTTAGAAAACCAGCCTGAAACTATACACGTGGCTCGTTTCACAGAAATAATGAAACGACTTAATAAGAATATGCATGGCGATGATCCAGCTTACTACGTATTACCCAACAATAGAGAACTCGCTGCGCAGTACCTACTTTTATATGAAATGTCACTACCATATGGATTAGATTTGAACAATCAAATTAACGTCGACAAGTCGTCGACAAATGTCAAAAGCACTCTTCGTACAATTTCGAGTAAAGAAGGTATCGCGCTGGACGCGAGGGCTAAGCGATGGGTAGAACAAAATACAACAAAAATTGATCGTGTAGATAGTGCAAGCACCTTCCTAATGTTCTCTAATATAGGCCAGAGAAATATCAAAACGATGCTTTTCGGCACCGTCATCGCTCTGATACTTATTTCGGGTATATTAATTCTCGCGCTTAAATCATTAAAGCTCGGAGCACTTAGCTTGATTCCCAATCTGATCCCAGCGGCTGTTGGCTTTGGTATATGGGGGCTTCTCGTGGGTCAAGTAGGCTTGTCCCTTTCACTCGTGACTGGAATGAGCTTTGGCATTGTTATCGATTACACCGTGCATTTTATGTCAAAATATCTGAGAGCCAAACGGGAGCAAGGAATGATGCCTGAGGATGCGGTTCGCTACGCATTTAAAACGGTTGGTCAGGCACTGCTGGTAACTACAATGATTCTAGTGATCGGCTTTGGAATACTTGGCACATCAACATTTTATTTCAACGCAGGGATGGGGCAGATGACAGCAATGATTATTCTAGTTGCGTGTGTCGCCGTATTTCTCCTACTTCCACCATTATTACTTAAAATAGAGGATAAAAATGCGCCGACTAATAACAATACTGCTGTGCCTGACCTTACTTGATGTCGGAGCAGAAACCGCAGAAGAAAAAGGACTCTCGATAGTCCAAGAGGCTGATACGCGTGACACTGGCTGGGTCGACTCCAAAGCTAATCTGCAGATGATCCTGACAAACAAGCAAGGTCAGAAAAGTGAGCGCTCTATTAAGATAGTTTCGCAAGAAGTAATTGGCGATGGTGACAAGAGCCTATCAATATTTAGGTCCCCAAAAGATATCAAGGGCACAGCTTTTCTTAGCTATACCCATTCCCTAAAACCTGATGACCAATGGCTATATTTACCCGCGTTAAAACGAGTCAAACGTATTGCGTCCGCTAACAAGTCTGGTCCATTTGTAGGAAGTGAATTCGCCTATGAGGACTTAACGTCTCAAGAGGTAGAAAAATACACCTACAAGTGGCTGAAAGATGAAGAAGTTGATGGGAAGAATCATTTTATCGTCGAGGCATACCCGGCGTATGAGAACTCTGGATATACACGCCAAGTGGTATGGATTGACAGCCAAATGTACCAAGCGGTAAAGATTGACTTCTACGATAGGAAAAATACCTTACTCAAGACGCTAGTCAGCTCAGACTGGTCTCAGTATCTATCAAAATATTGGCGACCTGGTAGAATGCTAATGACAAATCACCAAACTGAAAAAAGCACCGAACTGCTTTGGAAGGACTACGAATTTCAGGTTGGACTGACCAACAGAGATTTTGATAAAAATACACTAAAGCGATCTCGGTAATAAAACGTCGTAGCCCTTGATGGAGCCAATCAAAAAATTTGTTATTAAAGACTACTCAACTCAGAGTGGCTGCCAACTGGATCTAACAATTCAATACCGGACTTACGGAGTCTTATCATCCGATCGCTCGAATGCAGTGCTAATTCCCTCTTTCTATGGAGGGAATGATATAGACGTGCAGTACCTGTTCGCACCTGGGAGAGCTCTTGACCCCGAAAAACACTTTATAATCGCCGTAAACATGTTTGGTAACGGCTACTCTACCTCTCCAAGCAATATTAAAAATGAATATTCGGGGGCTGAGTTCCCCACCATAACAATCTACGACAACGTAATGTGCCAACACCTATTGATCACTAGGGGGCTTAAAATACCAAAGCTGCGACTAGTTACAGGTTTCTCGCTCGGTGCGGCTCAAGCTATGCAGTGGGGAGCGTTGTTCCCAGAAATGGTCAACGCGCTGCTGCCAGTATGTGGCGCCGCTAGAGTGGCTCCCCATAATAAGTTGTTCATAGAAAGTGCTATTCAGGTGCTCAAACAAATACCGGATTTCTACCAGGGCAACTATACAAGCCCTCCTCTCGATGCAATTGATGCCTTTGGTCATGTTTATGCGGCTTGGTTATTCTCACAGGATTTCTTTGCGCAAAAGATCTATACCTCGCTTGGTCTATCGTCGCCAGAGGATGTCGTACAATTCACCCAGACCTACTTTCAAAAATCTGATGCAAATGATCTAATCGCTATGGCCAACACGTGGACCGCATTTGATATCAGTAAAAATACCAAGTTTGAAGGTGACTTCAGCAAGGCGCTTAGCGCCATAACTGCTAAAACTATTATAATGCCCTGTGATACCGATCTATACTTTCGCGTATCGGATAATGCGCGAGAAGTTTTGGCTATGCCTGACGCCAGGTTAACCCCACTTAGGTCTGACTGGGGACATGCCGCGGGTTTCGGTATGAATGCTAGTGACAACGACACAATTGATGAAGCAATAGAAGAACTTTTAGAACAAAAATTATAAGAGGTTAACTTGAACCTCAGTATACTAAGGACTTAATTCATGGTACCCAAGATTACAGTTGAGCCCACCAAGACGACATCAAAGGTTGAGTTCCCTGATAGCCTTGGATTCGGCCAAATATTCACTGATCGCATGTTTTCGCAACGTTTTAGTCCTATAAAAGGTTGGTACGACGCAAAAATTGGACCTTACCAGCAAATATCGCTCGATCCAGCTACGACGGTATTCCATAACGGTCAGATGATCTTCGATGGTACGAAAGCTTATCGCAGAAAAGATGGCGACATAAATTTATTTAGGCCAGAATTAAATGTCGAGCGTTTCAACTTGTCGGCTCAGCGAATGGGAATGCCTGAAGTCAACGCGGAAAGTCACTTAACTGCTATCCGAGAACTAGTGAGGTTGGAAGAGCAATGGGTGCCAAACATGGAAGGAACCGCACTCTATATTCGGCCAACTATGATCAGTATAGAAAAAACCTTGGAAGTCCGAGCCAGCAAGGAGTATTTACACTTTATCATATTAACACCGGTTGCCCCCTATTTTGCGGACGGCTTTAGTCCGGTGTCGGTCCTAGTTTCTGATGATTACGTCCGTGCTGTCCCAGGCGGTACGGGCCAAGCTAAAACGCCAGGGAATTATGCAGGCTCAATTGCCGCGACTGAAGTCGCTCTAAAGAAAGGTTACCAGCAGGTCCTTTGGCTAGATGGTGTGGAACGAAAGTATATCGACGAAGTTGGGGCAATGAATATTGCTTTTGTGCTCAATGGAAAGGAAATCGTGACGCCAAGTCTTACAGGCGCGATACTTCATGGTGTGACGCGTAGGTCGTTATTAGATCTCGCCCCTCAATTAGGTTATCCGATCACCGAACGTAGAATCAGTATTGATGAGATTATAGAAGGTCTTTCATCTGGTACAGTCACTGAAATATTCGGCATGGGTACCGGAGCCGTTATAGCGCCTGTTGGTCAGTTAAGCTACAAAAATACAGCGATCGTAGTAAAGGACGGAAAGCCTGGCCCAATCGCCACGCACCTTTATAAAGAACTGACGAGTTTGCAAAGAGGTCAGACTGAAGATACTAATAATTGGACACAAATAATAAAAATCTAACACTTAAAATTTAATCAAAGAGATATCGTATGACAACCGTGAAGCTTATTGAATATGAAGATGCCTGTGATGATGTGCGTGAAATTTATGATGATATAAGAAAGTTACGCGGTACCGATTTCATTAATAATTTCTGGAAGGCGCTAGCAAACAATCCCAGTCAGCTGAAGCAAATTTGGACTCAATTAAAAGTAGTCATGGGGCCAGGTTCAATTGATCCGTTGACGAAAGAAATGATTTATATTGCAGTTTCCGTCGCGAATTCATGTACTTATTGCACGCATTCACACACTGCCCAAGCACGAATGAAGGGCATGACAGATGAACAGCACAATGAGCTGATTGCTATTATCGGAATGGCACATCAGACAAATGGGCTAGTGACGTCAATGCAAGTAGACGTCGACGACACATTTTTAATTAAATAGTAATTCTTTAGGGGAAAATAAATGACAAATAATGCAACAGCTGGCTATGTCATGAACCAGACAATGCTGCGAATCCGTGATCCGAAGGTATCCGTGGCATTCTATCAAGACACTCTCGGCATGACGCTATTGGGTAAATTTGATTTTGCGAAAATGAATTTCTCGCTTTATTTTATGGGGTACTTAGAGGAAGGCGAGGTAATCCCTGAAGACAACAAGGCAAGATCAGAATGGATTTTTGCTCGGCCGGCTCTCGTGGAACTGACACACAACTGGGGTACTGAGACTGATCCTGCTTTCACTGGCTACCATGATGGCAATCAACAGCCCCAAGGCTTCGGACACATTGGTATCTCGGTACCTGATGTTTATAAAGCGAGTGAGCGGTTTGAGAAATTAGGGGTTGAATTTGTGAAGCGCCCGGACGATGGACAAATGAAGGGATTAGCCTTCATTAAAGACCCTGATGGGTACTGGATTGAGATACTAAGCCCCAAAGGACTTCGTGATATAGCCGGCGATTAGGTTTGCTAGGCGTTTTTGATTGTCAGTCCGCCGTCAACCGCAAGATGCGTGCCAGTAATATACTGGGACGCGGGCAGCACATAGTTTAAAGTCCCATGCGCAACTTCCTCTGGCTCCGCGTAGCGTTTTAAAGCCGACCGTCTTGCCGCAAATATCGCCTTTGACTCGTCTGGAATGTCGGCAGTCATTCCCGTATTTATTGGTCCCGGACAAATGCAATTGACGGTTATACCTTTCATCCCTAACTCTACCGCTAGCGAACGAGTTAAACCGATAACACCTGTTTTCGACGCAGTATACGCGCTAACGCCTTTAGTTGCGCCAAGCCCCTCAGTAGATGCTATGTTAACTATACGCCCACCTCCAGAAGCTTCTAAATGTGGCAAGCACTCTCTCGCTAACATAACCTGAGCCGTTAACAAAATATCCAAGCTGCGACCCCAACCCTCTTCAAATGAGGGCGCGTCGATTGGCTCGTATCGTACGATCCCAGCGTTATTAATTAATATATCGAGCCCACCCCATTTTTGGACGATAGCGGACACAACAGCGACCCTATCAGCTCGTTGACTCACGTCCAATACCCAACCAAAGGCGCTACCTCCGGCCTCATCGATCTCTCGAACAACACGACTGACTTTGTCAGCATCTAGATCGGTCACCGCGACATGTGCACCCTCATCGGCAAACAAATGCGCTGTGGCTCGCCCCATCCCACTGGCCGCGCCAGTTACTAACGCAATTTTTCCTTCGATACTTCTGCTAAGTTTACTCAGTCTCGCCACAATTTTCTCCGTAGGTGATTTAATAAAAACTTAATATACAAAAAAATATAATGCTTGAAGTATTCAAGATTATCTACAACAAAAAACTAAAATGTAATTATTAGCGGGCATGAGAAAACTATGCTCCAGACGAAAATCAAACTCTCCGCCTAAATTTTCTAACTCGTCAATGCTCCGGATCCGGAACTCTAGAGACTGTTCTTGCAGCCATTCATCTAACTTTTTATTACCATCAGAAACCGGAAACCCCAACCTGTGGAAAGGTCCATATATAAAAAACAAACCAGAGTCTGTTAACGTGGAAGACACACCCGCAAACATGGAAGTGACGTTCGACCAGCTCATATAGTGCGCTGTATTCGAGGTAAAAACAAAATCGTAAGAGCGTTCGCGCCAATTATGACTGGTTACGTCCAATACCAGCGGATCAAGAATGTTGCGCGCTTGAGAATCAGCAATCCATTGTCGGATGCCATGAATATTATATTCCAATTCTGTAGGTTGCCATTGGAGATGCGGAAGTCTCTCACAACAATATACGCCATGCTGACCAGTCCCAGAGCCTATCTCAAGTAACTTTTCACCCTTGCGTAAAAAAGGCTTCAGTACTTTGAATATAGCTTCTTTATTCCTGTCTGCGGCTCCTATGTAGGGTTTATTCATACAAATTTATTTAAACCAATCAGTTCGTTTGTCGAGGGATCTACACGATAACTCGACCAAATTCTAAGACTAGTGTTAAATTGTAAATCAAATTACTTATTTTGGGTTTTGTTTCGTAATGACAGAAATTAACTATGCAGATCTGCCTAAGATATCAGCTACGATCAATTACATTGATGGGTCTGTAAAAAATCCTGAATTTTTTCTTTATGATCCCGAGCCCAACGGTCGTCCACTACCACCCAAAGCCGATAAACGCCAAATGCTGATACACGACGTACGCAAATACATGGGGCTTATTAGTTTAGATGACAATGGTTTTTCGTTCTCTTTACAGAACTTACCAAAACTAAACTATGAAGACCCTGGGATAGTGAAAACCAAGTACTACCCTCTATGTGCAGATCTAGTAAAAATGGAGACTGGCTGCAAGGAAGTATATGTCTTTGATCATAATGTCAGAGAAACTGGCGAGCGTAAAAGCGGTATTTTTCCTCCAGCCAGGAATGCTCACAACGATTACACCAATGAATCAGCTCCTGCACGGGTAAAGGAATTAATGGCCGGGAGGGCTCAAGAACTACTGGCTCGAAGGTACGCGTTTATCAACATTTGGCGTCCGTTAAGGGGACCAGTCGATACGCAACCATTAGCCATCTGTGACGCAAGAACCGTCGAGTTCGAAGACTTTATATCAGCCCACCTAAGGTACCCAGATCGCAGTGGCAAAGTCTTTTCCGTAAAGCATAACCAAAGCCATCGGTGGTGTTACCTAGCTGCGATGGAAGATAAAGAAATCGTACTCATCAAGTGTTTTGACACCGCGGGACCTGATATAGCCAAATATACGGCCCATACCTCCTTCTACGAGCCTGACCAACCAACGTCGCCAATAGGGCGCAAAAGTATAGAAGTGAGAGCGTTAGCCTTTTTTTAGTGAGGATACAGTCAGGGAAAATCGGCTCGCCACCCGCGCGCCTAATGCACAGGCGGCCAACCGATAGGCATTATTAACCTTGCATTCCAGTCTCTGCTGCGCCTGGATGCAAACTAGCAGCGGCACTCGCGCGCCCATTCATTCGTTCCATCCAAGACGATAGATTGCTTAGTTCAGGCTCTAGAGGCTGCCCAACTCCATTCATGAAATCAAGACAGCAAAAAAGAATCAAATCAGCCAAAGTCATTTTATCGCCACCGACGAAATTCCGCCCCGCCATCAAATCATCAAGCCACTCACGAGCGCCTTTCGCTTTCGCCTTAAGGCTGTCTGCAGACTCGGGGAAACATAACATCCGATCTCGAAATATATCTATACCTTCGGCGTAACGAAATCCGTTATACATATTTTCGGTTATGTTCAGCTCCACACGCCGAACCCACATTCTTGTTTCTGCCCTCTCCTCCGCGCTACTTCCGATCAGAGGATTACTCGGATTCTTTTCTTCTAGGTATTCACATACTGCAACAGTTTCTCCGATAACACTACCGTCATCCAACTCCAACGCAGGCATTTGACCACCAGGGTTTTTGGCCGTATACGCTGCCGCTCTATTTTCTCCGCCCAACAAATCATGCTCTACTGTTTCGATATCAATACCTTTTTCTA
>CAJWTO010000073.1 GCA_913047675.1 uncultured Pseudomonadota bacterium
AGCGGCGGTCTCCAAAACCGCAGGTTGGGGGTTCGATTCCCTCCTGGCCTGCCAACGAATTTGGTGGTTCTAGAAACTTTGTGTAGCAGGAAATTATGAACAGTAAAACCGAAACTCAACAAGGATCTATAGATATTTTTAAATTTCTTGTGGCCCTAGGTGTTTTGACTATAAGTCTAGTTGGTTTTTATTATTACGCGGAGGCACCGAAAATTTTTCGCGTTCTGGGTGTACTTGCGGGAATCATTGTTTCTCTAGTAATTGTAAGTCAGACATTAAAGGGTCGACAGGCGATAGACTTTGTCAGAGAGGCACAGGTAGAGGTCCGAAAGATAGTTTGGCCTACTCGACAAGAAACGAGCCAAACTACCTTGTTTGTAATTATTGTTGTGATTATTTTCGCTATTTTATTGTGGGTTCTTGACTTAGGGCTAAGTAGCTCTATTCAGGGCCTGATCGGAAGAGGGACCTAGAGATATGAGTATGAATTGGTATGTGGTCCACGCGTATTCGGGTTTCGAAAATCAAGTCAAACGTTCATTGGAAGATCGTATTTCTCGTAACGGAATGGATAAAAAATTTGGAGATATATTAGTCCCGACTGAAGAAGTAGTGGAGATGAAGGAAGGATTAAAGAGAAAGAGCGAGCGAAAATTTTTCCCTGGGTATGTTCTTGTTGAGATGGAAATGGAAGATGACACGTGGCATTTAATCAAAGAATGTCCTAAAGTGCTTGGATTCATAGGTGGTACAAAAGATCGCCCCACCCCGATAACTGACAAAGAAGCCGACTCTATACTTAATAGAATTCAAGAGGGTTCTGAGAAACCTCGACCTAAAACTCTGTTTGAAGTTGGGGAAGTCGTTCGGGTGATAGATGGACCATTTTCAGACTTCAATGGAGCTGTCGAAGAAGTCAACTATGACAAGAGTAAACTTAGGGTTTCTGTTTCTATATTTGGTCGTTCAACGCCGGTAGAGCTTGAATTTGGTCAGGTCAGTAAGGACTAAGAAATTAGGATTTAATGGGGAGCTTAATAAAGCGTTTGAACCCGAGGAGTAAAAGTAAGTGGCGAAAAAAATTGATGCCTATATAAGGCTGCAAGTTAAAGCTGGACAGGCGAACCCTAGCCCTCCTGTAGGCCCTGCTTTGGGGCAGCATGGAGTCAATATAATGGACTTTTGTAAAGCTTTTAATGCGAAGACTCAAGAAACAGAACCTGGTTTACCAATTCCTGTCGTTATATCAGTTTTTTCTGATAAAAGTTTTACGTTTGTAACTAAAACCCCTCCTGCTTCAGTCTTGTTGAGGAAAGCTGCGGGAATCGAAAAGGGAAGTGGCACCCCTAATACCGAAAAGGTGGGTAAGGTTAGTAGAGAACAACTTGAAGCTATAGCGAAGACAAAAGAGCCTGATTTAACTGCGGCAGATGTAGAGATGGCGGTAAGAACAATTGCCGGCACGGCCAGGAGTATGGGGCTTGAAGTGGAAGGAGTTCAATCATGAGTAAGCCTGGGAAAAGATTGCGTGCTATTCGTGAAAAGATGGTAGAAGGCGAGCTTTCCCCTCTCGCCGAAGCTCTATCTAAGGTCAAGGAGTTTGCCTCTGCTAAGTTCGATGAGTCAATAGATATTTCGGTTAATCTAGGAGTGGATCCTAGAAAATCTGACCAAGTGGTTCGTGGGTCTACTCTATTGCCTCACGGTAGTGGTAAAACTATCCGTATAGCACTTTTTGCTGAAGGAGCCGACGCAGACGCCGGGAAAGAAGCCGGCGCTGATATTGTTGGGATGGACGACTTAGCGGAAGATGTAAAACGGGGTAATATAGATTTTGATCTCGTAATTGCTAGCCCCAGTTCGATGAGAGTTGTTGGTCAGCTAGGTCAAGTTTTGGGTCCTAGAGGCCTAATGCCTAACCCAAAAGTTGGCACCGTTGCTGCTGATGTGGCTACGGCCGTGAAAAATGCGAAATCAGGTCAAGTTCAGTTTAGGACTGATAAGGCTGGAATTATTCAATGTCCGATAGGCAAGGCCTCTTTTTCAGTTGATGCTTTAGAAGCTAACCTTTTGGCTGTATTGGCAGATTTAGTTAAGGCTAAGCCAAACTCGGCTAAAGGTGTTTATTTACGCTCACTTTCCTTGTCATCCACGATGGGACCTGGCATTGGTGTTGATAAAGCCTCGTTAGATATGAATTAGTAAAATATAAAAAACTCTCGAGAAACTCGTGAGTGATGAATGTGGGTTATTGGTTATACCAGTAGCCGTCATAGACCGTGGGTCCGCCAGTGCGGTTAATCAAAGTTTTAGGCCCACGTAGATGGTGCATCCCTGACTGACGAAATCGTCAGTTCAGGGCACCGTAAAAGAAGTGTCTCTATGGTAGAGGTGCTCATAATAGTGGTGTGGTTCAAGCCTTATAGGTTTGGGCTAAACTTGGAGAGATAACCAATATGAGTCTTAATTTCACTCAAAAACAAGCGGTTGTTTCAGAGGTAAATGAACTTGCGGCGAAGGCGGAAACGACAATTGCTGCTGAGTACATTGGTCTTAGTGTAGGACAAATGACGGAGCTTCGGGCGAAGGCGCGAGAGCAAGGTGTTTCGGTAAGAGTAGTAAAAAATACTCTTGCTAGACGAGCATTTGAAGGGACAGAATTTGAATGTATCAATGAGTCACTTAAAGGCCCTTTGCTATTAGTTTTTTCTAACGAGGATCCCGGAGCTGGCGCGCGAATAGTACAAGATTTCTCAAAAGAGAATGAGAAGCTTGTTACGCGAGCCATAGTGCTGTCTGGAAAACTGAGGCCAGCTGAGGATTTGGCGATTCTGGCTAAAATGCCCACACTGGATGGGGCACGAGCACAGTTTCTATCAGTTCTAAAAGCACCTCAGACAAACCTAGTGAAGGTCTTAGCGGCTCCGTCAGGACAGTTTGTTCGCGTTTTGTCTGCTTATGCGACAGAACAAGCGTCCGCTTGAGTTAACATTGTTTAAATGAATTTTTAGGAGTAATTAAAAATGTCAGTTTCGAAAGAAGAGTTAGTAGAAGCGCTCAGTAGCATGAGCATAATCGAAGTCACTGAGCTAGTTAGTGAACTAGAAGAAAAATGGGGCGTTTCGGCTGCTTCGGCAGTCGCTATGGCGCCTGCCGCCGCTGGTGATGCCGGGGCTGTGGAAGAAAAAGACGAATTTGACGTAGTTTTAACAGGCTTCGGAGAGAATAAGGTAGGCTGTATTAAGGCGGTACGAGCTATTACAGGTTTAGGCTTGAAAGAGGCGAAAGACATGGTCGAATCTACCCCTGCTACTGTAAAGGAGGCTGCCACTAAAGGTGAGGCAGAAGATATTAAGAAGCAACTCGAAGATGCTGGCGCTTCAGCAGAACTAAAATAGCATTTTAGGAGATATTGGCCTGTAGGTTGTTGTTGAATTGACAACCTATGTGGCTTGATTTTTTGTATTCGAGTGATAACGCTGACGTGAATGTCGGCTTAATTAGGACGGGATAAAAATGGCGTACTCTTACACTGAAAAAAAGCGTATCCGGAAAGACTTTAGTAAGGCATCTACTATACTTGACGTGCCCTATTTGTTAGGAACTCAGATAGAGTCCTACAAAAAGTTTTTGCAGGAAGGTTTTGAGCCTGAGGCAAGGCTTAACTCAGGTTTGCACGCGGCATTTAAATCTGTATTCCCAATCGAAAGTTATTCTGGGACTGCAAGCTTAGCTTACGTTAGTTATCGACTCGGAGTCCCAGTTTTTGATGTCAAAGAATGCCAAGTAAGAGGCGCCACATATGCCACTTCATTACGGGTAACCCTCAGGCTGGAGATTTATGACAAAGAGGCCTCCGAGAAAGTAATAAAGGATGTGAGAGAGCAGGAAGTTTATATGGGCGAACTGCCACTCATGACTCCAAATGGTACTTTTGTTATTAACGGGACTGAACGTGTGATAGTCAACCAATTGCACCGTTCGCCAGGCGTATTCTTTGACCACGATCGGGGTAAAACTCATTCTTCGGGGAAACTCTTATTTTCTGCTAGAGTAATACCTTATAGAGGTTCTTGGTTAGATTTTGAATTCGATCCCAAGGATCATTTGTATGTTCGAATTGACCGACGTAGGAAGCTTCCCGCGACAGTTTTGTTAAGAGCTCTTGGTTTCAGTACGGAGAAGATTCTCGATACATTTTTTGAGCGAGACAGATTTACTTTTGATGGCGATCACATGCGCGTCGAAATCGTCGCTGAAAGGCTGCGTGGAGAGACCTTGGAGTTTGACTTAGTTGATGTAAACGGCGAAATATTAGTTGAAGCCGAGAGAAGAATTACGGCGCGGCATACCAAAGAGATAGAAGATAGGGGCATCAAAGAGATTGCAGTTCCTCGATCTTTTTTAGTAGGGAAGACATGCGCTCATGATGTCTTAAATACTGAAACGGGGGAAATTTTGGTAGCGGCCAACACGCTGATTGACGAAGAGTTATTAGACACGCTAGTTGAAAATGATATTCGCGAACTAGAGACTATTTTCGAAAACGATCTCGACCAAGGTGCGTATATGGCGCAGACATTGCGTATTGACTCCACTACCACTATGTTGGAAGCGCAGATAGAGATTTATCGGATGATGCGACCTGGTGAGCCTCCAACCAAAGACGCGGCGGAAAATTTGTTTCGAAACTTATTTTTTGTCGATGATAGATACGACCTTTCTGCGGTCGGAAGAATGAAATTTAATAGAAGAGTAGGAAGGAGTGAAGAAGTTGGCTCCGGAGTACTAGAAGAACGTGATCTGATAGATGTTTTGCAAGTCTTGATAGATATCCGAAATGGGAAAGGTGTGGTCGATGATATAGACCATTTGGGTAATCGCCGAGTGCGCAGCGTAGGAGAAATGGCAGAAAACCAATTTAGAGTAGGTTTAGTCAGGGTTGAAAGAGCCGTCAGAGAACGACTAAGCCTTGCCGAGTCGGAAGGCTACATGCCTCAGGAGCTCATTAATGCGAAACCGGTATCGGCTGTAATTAAGGAATTTTTTGGTTCTAGTCAATTATCCCAGTTTATGGATCAAAACAATCCACTGTCTGAGGTAACTCATAAGAGGAGAGTGTCGGCATTAGGCCCAGGCGGGCTCACTAGAGAGCGAGCAGGCTTTGAAGTGAGGGATGTACACCCGACTCATTACGGACGAGTATGTCCTATTGAAACTCCCGAGGGGCCTAATATCGGATTAATTAACTCTCTCGCGGTTTATGCGCGAACAAACAAGTTCGGATTCTTAGAAACGCCTTACAGGAAAGTTGAGAATGGAAGTATAACTGATGATATTGAGTATCTTTCAGCGATTGAGGAAGGCCAATATCATATAGCTCAAGCGAACGCCACAGTTGACACGAAAGGCAAGTTAAAAGATGCGATGGTGTCTGCTCGCTATCAAAATGAGTTTATGATGGCGGCTTCGGAAAAGATAGATTATGTAGATGTTTCTCCTCGGCAAATAGTTTCGGTAGCTGCGGCTTTGATTCCGTTTTTAGAGCACGATGATGCGAATAGGGCTTTAATGGGTTCAAATATGCAACGGCAAGCAGTGCCGACGTTGCGTTCAGAGAAGCCATTAGTTGGAACTGGTATTGAACGTGCTGTAGCGAAAGATTCTGGCGTGACAGTAGTTGCCAGGAGAGGCGGCGAAGTTTACTCGGTCGATGCAAGTCGAATAGTCGTTCGTGCTGCGGACGAGGAAACCAGAGCTGGAGAGTCTGGGGTAGATATATATAATCTTACAAAGTATACCCGATCAAATCAGAACACCTGTATAAATCAGAAACCGCTTGTCAAGGTAGGAGATGTTGTGAAGTCGGGTGACGTGTTAGGGGATGGCCCCTCGACTGATTTTGGTGAGCTCGCGCTCGGTCAAAATATGTTGATCGCCTTTATGCCTTGGAATGGTTATAACTTTGAGGATTCTATTTTAATTTCAGAGAGGGTGGTCCAGGAAGATCGATATACATCGATTCATATTGAAGAACTTACTTGTGTTGCTAGAGATACTAAATTAGGTTCTGAGGAAATTTCAGGCGATATTCCTAATGTTAGCGAGAGTGCTTTATCTAAGTTAGATGAATCAGGTATCGTTTATATCGGTGCCGAGGTAAACCCGGGTGATATTTTAGTTGGGAAAGTTACTCCGAAGGGTGAGACTCAATTAACACCAGAAGAAAAGCTACTTCGGGCGATTTTTGGTGAGAAGGCGTCGGACGTTAAAGATACTTCTCTGAGAGTGCCGTCTGGAATGACCGGAACGGTGATAGATGTACAAGTCTTTACCAGGGACGGGGTTGTGAAAGACGCGCGGGCAGTAGAAATCGAAGAAGCTGAAATAGCGCGCGTAAAAAAGGATTTGGATGACCAGTTAAAGATTATTTTATCAGATTTATTCGAGCGAGTAGAGCGGTTGCTCGTTGGCAAGGTAGTAGATAAAGGTCTTGGACAAGTCAAATCAGGTGCTAAGATTACTAAGCAGAACTTGCTAGAAATCGCTCGAGAACAATGGTTTGATTTTAGACTAAAAAGTGAATCGGCTTCAGAGCAGCTGGAACAGCTAGCTTCACTCGCAGAGAATCACCGCAAAAGCTTGCGCGAAAAATTAGAAGAAAAGCGCGCTAAATTAACAGCAGGTGATGATCTTGCTCCCGGTGTCCTAAAGATGGCTAAGGTGTATCTCGCTGTGAAGCGAAGGATGCAGCCTGGTGATAAAATGGCTGGTCGTCACGGTAATAAGGGTGTCGTATCGATGATAGTGCCCGTGGAAGATATGCCTCATACTGAGGATGGTCGACCTGTCGATATAGTGTTAAACCCCTTGGGAGTTCCTTCCCGTATGAATGTTGGCCAGGTTTTGGAGACTCATTTGGGTTGGGCTGCTAAAGGTTGTGGTGAAAGGATCGGAGAGATGCTTGCTGCCGCGAAAAGCGCCGAAGAAATTAGGAGTTTTCTGCATTCTATTTACAATACTAGTGGTAAAAAGGAAGATCTAGATCTACTTACTGATGACGAGGTTTTTACCTTGTGCGATAACTTAAAAGATGGCGTACCTATGGCTACCCCAGTGTTCGACGGTGCAGCCGAGAGCGAGATTAAGAAAATGTTAGATGTAGCTGGTCTACCTTCTTCTGGACAAACGCAGTTAATTGACGGCAGGACGGGAGAACAATTCGACAGACTTACAACGATTGGCTATATGTACATGCTTAAGTTAAATCACTTAGTAGACGACAAGATGCATGCCCGCAGTACCGGACCTTATAGTTTGGTCACACAGCAGCCTTTAGGTGGAAAGGCTCAGTTCGGTGGCCAACGATTTGGTGAAATGGAGGTTTGGGCGTTAGAAGCTTACGGAGCAGCGTATACCCTTCAAGAAATGCTAACTGTTAAGTCAGACGACGTTAATGGGCGTACTAAGATGTATAAGAATATAGTTGATGGTAATCACGAGATGGATGCTGGTATGCCAGAGTCTTTCAATGTTTTACTGAAAGAGTTGCGTTCACTCGGAATTGATATAGAGCTTGAAAACGACTGAGACGAACATCTAAGAAATTATTGCAAAACTCGCTTTTTAAGGAGCACTTATTGTGAAAGACCTACTAGATTTGTTAAGAAATCAGGGCACTACAGATGATTTTGATGCCATTTCAATTGGCTTATCTTCCCCTGAAAAAATTCGGTCTTGGTCCTATGGCGAGGTAAAGAAGCCGGAGACTATAAATTATAGAACTTTTAAGCCTGAGAGAGAGGGTTTGTTCTGTGCGAAAATTTTCGGTCCTATTAAAGACTATGAATGTCTTTGCGGCAAGTATAAGAGGCTAAAGCATCGAGGGGTTGTATGCGAAAAATGTGGTGTTGAAGTTACGTTAGCGAAAGTGCGTAGAGAAAGAATGGGACATATTGAACTTGCTTCGCCAGTAGCGCATATCTGGTACCTGAAGTCGCTTCCATCGCGTATGGGTCTTCTACTCGACATGACTTTGAGAGAGATAGAGAGAATTTTGTATTTCGAAGCTTATGTCGTTGTTGAGCCTGGTATGACGGATTTAGAGAAGGGCCAATCGCTATCCGAGGAGGCCTATCTAGACGCACTAGAAGAGTATGGTGATGAATTCGATGCGAGGATGGGCGCGGAAGCAGTTTATGAATTGTTGAAAAGCGTTGACTTAAAAGAAGAGATAGCGAGTATCCGCGAGAGTCTTCCGAAAACTAATTCCGAAACTAAAATCAAAAAATATACTAAGCGTCTGAAACTACTAGAGGCTTTTGTCAGTTCGGGAAATCGACCGGCGTGGATGGTATTGAAAGTTTTACCTGTCTTACCCCCGGAGCTTCGTCCGCTAGTGCCTCTTGACGGCGGAAGATTTGCTACTTCTGATTTAAATGACTTATATCGTCGCGTCATCAACCGTAATAATCGACTAAAAAGGTTATTAGACTTAAACGCGCCGGACATCATTGTCAGAAATGAGAAAAGGATGCTTCAAGAATCTGTTGATGCTCTATTAGATAACGGTCGGCGTGGTAGAGCGATAACCGGGACAAATAAGTTACCGTTGAAATCTCTAGCCGACATGATTAAAGGGAAGCAAGGAAGGTTCAGACAAAATTTATTGGGAAAACGAGTAGATTATTCGGGACGTTCTGTGATAGTTGTCGGGCCTACTCTGAAACTACACCAGTGTGGGCTTCCGAAAAAAATGGCTCTTGAACTGTTCCGACCTTTCATCTTTAGTAAGTTAGAACTGCAGGGTATGGCGACGACTATCAAGGCAGCAAAAAAGATCGTTGAAATGGAAGGTCCTGAGGTATGGGATATTCTCGAGGATGTAATTCGAGAGCACCCGATAATGCTTAATCGTGCGCCGACACTGCATCGGCTGGGGATTCAGGCCTTTGAGCCGGTGCTGATTGAAGGAAAGGCAATCCAGTTGCATCCGTTAGTTTGCACAGCGTTCAATGCCGATTTTGACGGCGATCAGATGGCGGTACATGTACCCTTGGCTTTGGAAGCACAGTTAGAGGCGCGTAGCCTCATGATGTCTACTAATAATATCTTATCTCCAGCAAATGGAGATCCGATTATAGTTCCTAGTCAGGATGTTGTATTAGGCTTGTACTATATGACCCGAGAATCGAAGTCGGCTCGAAGTAAGGTCTTACGTCCATTTTCTGACGTAAACGAAGTACATCGAGCATTTGAGACTAATCAGGTCGATATTCACGCAGAGTGTAAGGTAAGGATGGAACTCTCTGAATTCAATGATGACGGTGAACTTGAAACGCGCACCGAAATTGTTGATACGACAATAGGGCGAGCATTGTTGTCGAGTATTGTTCCCAAGGGACTGCCGTTTGCATTAGTGAATAAGGTTCTGAATAAAAGAGCCATCTCTAAATTATTTGATAGGTGTTATCGAGTAGTAGGATTGAAAGATACGGTCATTTTTGCTGATCAGCTTATGTATGCTGGCTTCAGTCACTCAACGCGAGCTGGAATATCGATCGGTATTGACGATATGGTTGTTCCTGAAGAGAAACAAACTATTATTTCCGATGCCGAAAAAAGTGTTAACGAGATTGAAGATCAGTACGCTTCGGGTTTGGTAACAACTGGTGAGCGATATAATAAGGTAGTGGATATCTGGTCTCATACCAATGATCAAGTTGCGAAGGCGATGATGAACAAGTTAGGTACTGAGACGGTCACGACAAATAGTGGCGAAGAAATCGACCAAGCATCGTTCAACTCGATATATATGATGGCGGACTCAGGCGCGCGAGGCTCGGCCGCGCAAATTCGGCAATTAGCTGGAATGCGGGGCCTGATGGCAAAGCCAGACGGGTCTATTATCGAAACGCCAATAACTGCCAATTTCCGAGAAGGACTCAATGTTTTACAGTACTTCATTTCAACCCATGGGGCTCGAAAAGGACTCGCAGACACGGCTTTGAAGACTGCGAACTCTGGATATTTGACGAGAAGATTAGTAGATGTAGCTCAAGATTTGGTTGTATCAGAGGATGATTGTGGCACCACCAATGGGTTAGTCATGAGACCGGTGATTGAGGGTGGAGATGTGATTGAGGCCCTGGGGGATAGGATCCTCGGAAGGACCGTTGCGGTACATGTTTTAAAATCAGCTACTGATAACGCGATATTATTGCCAGCCGGTACTTTGATCGATGAGAAATGGGTTGAAATATTAGATGAAAATGGGGTTGATGAGGTCACTGTTAGAACTCCTATAACCTGCGAAACACGCTACGGAGTGTGTGCAGCGTGCTATGGACGAGATCTGGCTAGAGGACACAAAGTCAACAGAGGAGAAGCCGTTGGGGTTATTGCGGCACAATCTATCGGTGAACCAGGAACTCAGCTTACTATGCGCACCTTTCACATAGGTGGAGCGGCCTCTAGGGCCGTGGCCGTAAATAGTGTTGAAGTTAATGTAAGTGGCACCTTGAAGTTGGAAAACATGAAAACGCTAGCGCGCAAAGATAATTTTATTTCTGTTTCTCGCTCTGGCGAGTTAGTTGTGAGTGATGACTCAGGAAGGGAAAGAGAGCGTTATAAAGTTCCTTATGGTAGTGAGATTAGTGTTGCCGATGGGGCGGAAGTTCACGCGGGACAGGTTGTTGCTACCTGGGATCCGCATACCCATCCGATAATATCTGAGGTTGCCGGAGTGGCAGAGTTTGAGAATATTGAAATGGGCGTCACTGTGGCAAAGGAACTAGACGATATCACAGGATTATCGAGCATAGTGGTTATAGATTCTAAGCAAAGAGCCTCTCATGCTAGAGAATTGCGTCCGATGCTTAAAATAGTCGACAAGAACGGTAAAGAATTGAAAATTCCTGGCACCGACATCCCCGCTCATCACTTTCTACCTGGTAATGCTGTCATTACTACATCGGAACGACAGGAAGTAAGTGTGGGTGATGTTTTAGCTCGGATGCCGCAAGAATCAAGCAAAACAAGAGATATCACTGGCGGATTGCCGCGTGTAGCAGACTTGTTTGAGGCGCGTAAGCCGAAGGATCCTGCGATCCTAGCTGAAGCGACCGGTACTGTGTCTTTTGGTAAGGACACGAAAGGAAAGCAAAGGCTAGTCATCACAGATAAAAACGGTGTTCAGGTAGAGAGCTTGATCCCTAAATGGCGGCATGTAAACGCTTACGAAGGTGAGCATTTGGAGAAAGGAGAGGAAGTTTGTGACGGTTCTCCTGATATGCAGGATATTCTTCGACTCAAAGGGATACCAGAACTTACTCGCTACATTGTAAATGAAGTACAGGATGTATATCGCTTGCAAGGTGTGAAAATCAACGATA
>CAJWTO010000074.1 GCA_913047675.1 uncultured Pseudomonadota bacterium
AGCTGGTTCGTAAAAAAAATCTCGATGTGGAGCTAGACAAAGCGGCTACTAAGCTACTGTACGCAGTTTACGCAGCTCGCGAAAAGAGTGGAGGATCGAAGGCGAACACGAAGGAGCTAAGGAAGGCCGCTCAGAGATTCATCCGAAAAAGTCCGGATGATAAAGATGCGGATGCCGCTCGACTGCTGATCGCACAGACCGCAGCTAATGCTACGGTAGCACTGAAGTCGCTAGATTCAATTGGGTCGTCAGAAAGGTTCGAAGGCGACGTAGAGCGGACCGCGTTCTACCTCATCGCGAAAGAGTTTAGTGCGAAAGTGACGCGTTCAAAAATCGAGGAGGCGACAGCACTAGCTAAGCAAGGGGTTGTAGCCTTCGGACGACTGCCTAAGTCTGATAGAGCTAATGCATATAATTTTGCGGTGTTGCTGGAGATGCGGTCTCTGATAGATCCTAAGCCCGAAGAAGTTTTGAAGGCCTTAGATAAAATTGAGCAAAAGATGGCCGAAGAAGCGGCGGAACTTGAAATCCCGGTGGAACAGCATGTTAGTCTTGATATCAGGAGGGCACTTATTTGGTCTCGGCTTTATTTATATAACCGATTGGGCGACTACGATAGAATCCTAGCGTTTATGACACAACTGGCCGCGAAAGGGATCCCTAGCTGGCAAATAGAATTTTTATACCCCTTCATTGCTGATTGGCACGATATTTCTCAACGTATGGAACTCGCTAGGCTGGTGCACGATTCAGTCAAGCGTCAACCAGAAATGGATCGACGTTTTAGGGTTTTAATTATTGAAGGGGAGCTTGATAGCGGACGGCCAGAAGTGGCATACGCTGCTGCGAAGTTGTTTACGCAAGAGCATGTGAGCTCAGGAGATGGTTGGAGACTCTTCGCGAAAACAGCAGATGCCATGGGGAAGCCATTTGAATCTGACAGGGCCTGGAAGGCGATTACTGATAAAGCGATCCCACCAATGGACGTTTGGTGGGAGGGTATGATTGGTAGAGCTCGCTTGCGCTTAGAAGGTAACCGACCAGAGGAAGGATGTTTGTTAATAATGGAGACTGTGCGCAGTATTAAGTATCTTCCTTCTAAGCTAAAAACAGAATACGATGCGGTATCTACATCTTTAGATTGCGAGCGTTTTTCTAAGCCCGCACTTGATGCTAATGTGGCAGTAGAGAATAACTTGTGAAGGAAGTAAATTGGTTTTTTTGGTGAGTTAAGCAAAGAGGTACACAATGGTACGAATCAAGAAGTATACAACCGACTTTAGCCGAAGACGCTTTGTCGAGAATACGGCTGCAGGCGTGCTAGGCGCTGGTGTTCTTTCTCCGGTTTGGACATCGGCAGAAGAAAACGGTGATTTCAGCGCTTCGTATCCGGAAGAATTATTATCTATCGAGGAATACACCCGAGGCGGTCTCAAACCAGGCGATACGATTGATGCAAATAACGTCGACTCGGTACAAGATTTACTTGACCCCGTTAGGTTCATGCAGATCAAGCAGCAGGGCCGTAAATTAGAACTAGTTAAGGCGACAACTGATCTCACAAAACTAAGTCCAGTCGAGTATATCGAGGCAACAATGCGCCACAAAGGCATGGCTTCCTTTAACTCAGAGGGTAACGTGGTAGTTAATGGCGATAAGCCTTGGGTTGGTGGTAATCCGTTCCCCGAGCCAAAAAATGCTATGGAGCTTTTTGCGGCTATAACATTGACTTGGGGAAGGCACGATGTTTCTTGCTATCCTGTAAAAACCTTTGAGCAAAATTCTAATGGAGATATTAACTACAAGTATGAGCTAGTATGGATCGAGTTTGCTCCTACTGGACGTATCAAGGTCGAGCCCCTTCCTTATTGGCCGGGGCATGAGGATAAATTACGCTACCAGTCAGTTTTATTTACGGTACCTCAGGATTATAAGGGGACGTCCTTTCTCAATGTATGGCATTATGATCAACGGAAATTCCCGCAGCTGTTTGGTTACTTACCTCAATTCAAACGAGTGAGAAAGTTCCCGACCAGCCAACGCTTCGAGCCGTTGTTACCAGGTTCTCATTTGTATTTTTCGGATGTTTGGGCTGCTGGTGACCCCTTTTTGACTTGGGGTAATTTTAAGACTATCGCGAGGGGTCCATTTCTTGCTGGACTAACCGGTAACTGGGATTCTTCCGATGAAAATTGGGATGGCAAAACTCATGGCGGTGCTAAAGGGGATACATTCTGGGACACCAAGGTAGAGTTGGTACCCGAGGCTATTGTATGTGAAGCTGAGCCTACTGGTTACGCGAGAGCACCGATCAGTAAAAAGCGTGTTTGGTTCGATGCTAGGACTGGACTCCCACTATGTATGGTTACCTATGACCGCAAAGGCGAAATGTTTAAGTCTTTTGACGGCGCTTATTCTGTATATGACGACAAAGGTAAACAGGTAATGGACGGGGCGTACCCCTATTGGTCTTGGACACATGTACATGCTCATGATGTTCAGAGCAATCACATGTCGCGACTAAAACAGGTACAGGAGATAACAGGCGGTTGGAAGTGGTGGGTTAATCGCGGACTTGATGTGTACGACGATTTTCTTACCAAGTCAGCATTGCGGCGCTTAGGTACCTAAGAATAATTAATTTGTCTCCTCTAGTTCTAACCACCGTTTGGTTTTTGACTCTAGCTCGGACTTGAGATCAGTTAGGGAAGTCAATATTGGTTCTATGATGTCGTAGGGCGCATTGTAGAAATCTGGTGCGCCAATCTGCTTTTCTACTTCGAAAATTTCTTGTTCTAATCTTTCAATTGTGTCCGGCAGTAACTCGAGTTCTCGTTGAAGGTTAAACGTGAGCTTGGTTCGCTTGTTATCAATTTTGACATCACCAGTACGCGTGATATTTTTTGCGTAGGCAGGCAATGCGTCTGATCCAGCTAACTCTCGTCCTTTTCTAGACCAATCGGTATAACCCCCTGGGTAGGCGACCAGTTCACCAGAGCTTTCAAAAACGAGAGTACTAGTTACTACATTGTCTAAAAAAGCGCGGTCGTGACTAACCACGATAAGCGTACCTTTATAATCAATTAATTGTTCTTCCAGAACTTCGAGAGTTTCGACGTCTAAATCATTTGTAGGTTCATCCAATATCAGAAGATTGGACGGCCTCGAAAGAAGTCTCGCGAGGATGACTCGATTACATTCTCCTCCAGACAAAAACCCTATCGGTGTTAAGCTGCGTTTAGGAGAGAACAAAAACCCTTTTAGATAGCCCACGACGTGGCGGTCTTTTCCATTTATGGAAATATATTCTTTCCCTTCGCCGACAATCTCAGCGACTGTTCGAGTTGGATCGAGTTCTTCTCGCAGTTGATCGAAGTAGCCGATTTCTAAATTTTCTCCTTTTTTTATAGTTCCAGTCTTAGGAGTTAATGTACCGAGAAGTAGTTTAATTAAAGTACTTTTACCAACGCCGTTATTTCCAATTAAGCCAATGCGGTCGCCTCGCATTATTTTGATAGATAAAGATTGAATAATGGTATTCTCGCCATAATCGTAGCCCAAATTTTTCCCCTGAATAACCCTCCGACTTGATTTATCCGAGTCTTGCAGGTGGATTTTCGCTTTCCCGTCAGGTTTTATTCGCTGCTCATACTCACTCCGCATTTTCTTTAACGAACGAACTCGTCCTTCATTGCGAGTGCGACGCGCTTTGATGCCCTGTCGTATCCATTTTTCTTCGCTTGCTAATTTTTTATCAAATAGACTATTTTTTCTTTCTTCCTCTGTTAATACCTCGTCTTTTTTCCTAAGGTAGTGCCCGTAATCACCTGGCCAACTTTTAAGCTGACCGCGATCTATATCAACTATTCGAGTAGCCAGCGACTTGAGGAACGCTCGATCGTGAGTGATGAATATTACGCTACCACCGTATCCTAGTATTCTCTGTTCTAACCACTGGATGGCCTGAAGGTCGAGGTGATTTGTAGGTTCGTCAAGTAGCAGCACATCTGGCTTGCTAACCAATGTGCGTGCCAGTCCGACCCGCCGCCGCCACCCACCTGATAACTCCGAGAGCATTTTGGAGCCAGGCAGCTCCAAATTAGAAATAATCGACTCTACTTGCGTCTCCAGATCCCATCCGCCGTGCGTTTCGATGTCTCTTTGTAGAGTCTCCATTTCAGCCAACCGGGCGTGATTTACTTCCTCTGAGGCGAGGGCTTGATATTTGGCTATTAACCGTTGCGAGTTATTCAAGCCGCTAGTAACGAAATTTTTGACTGTCATCTCAGCAGTCTGCGGCAATGACTGGTCAAGTTGCGCAATCTTAATATTATCGCTGATGCGGATCTCGCCGCTATCGGCTTCTTGTTGCTGCAGTATGAGCCTAAATAAAGTTGATTTCCCTGCACCATTTCGACCGATAACACATACTCTTTCGTTCGGTTCTAGCGAAAAATTGGCATTGCGAAATATTATTTGATCGCCAAATGTTAGATTTACGTCATGAAAAGTTAGTATGGACACGGATAAGCGCTAATAGACAAGTGTGTTGCTATAATGAAAATTTTAAACCATCCCTCAGCGATCTTATAAGCTTTTCTCACCTGCAAAAAAAACTTTTTTCCAACGTTTAATTTCTACTTCTTGGAATAGTCCGACTTTAGTGTAGGGATCATTTTTCACAAATTCCTCAACTTCGGATCTATTTTCAACATCTAGAATTATCAGTCCGCCACCGGCTAATGCGTCTTCTTCTGTTATAAACCCGCCGCCCACCAGAACACTTGGCACGAATCGCTCGATATATTGTAAGTGCTCGGCCCTCGTTTTTTTTCTAAGATCGATACTACCCGGTTTATCCCGTGTGATGATTACGTAGGGCATGTTATTGACTCCTTTCCGAAGCGACTAGCATTATTTAGTGTTTTACAGAAGCGCTGAGGATAATTATATTTTCTTTCGGTACATCACCCATACCGCCTCTGCTACCTGTTTTAGTTGAAGCAATAAGATCTACAACTGGGAGACCCTGTGTGACTTTTCCAAATACCGCATAGCCCCAGCCTTGACCTGATTTGGCTTTGTGGTCCAGAAATGTATTGTCTGAATGATTGATGAAAAATTGTCCTGTCGCACTATGTGGATCACTGGTGCGAGCCATTGCTAGGGTACCTCTTAGGTTAGAAAGGCCATTATCTGCTTCGTTAAGTATGGGTTTATTAGTTGCCTTCTGCTTCATACTCGAGGTGAAGCCACCACCTTGGATCATAAAACCTGAGATGACTCTGTGGAAGATCGTACCATTATAGAATCCTTCCTCTACGTAATTTAAGAAATTGGATGTAGAAATTGGAGCTACATCACGCATCAACTCAATTTCAATAATACCTTCAGAGGTTTCTAGTACCACTTGGGGGTTAGACGAAACTGCCCACAAAGGAGAAGTGAAAAAAAAGATTGATAGAATGAGGACTTTTAGATGTCGTAAGGCCATTTTTCGACTCCAGCGATTAGTTTATTATGGTTGCTCGCGCGTAAAGACGTATTCATTTTCAGCGCTTAATTTATTACGATATTTATAGCCAGCAAGGGAAAATCCCTTCATGTCTAGCGGATCCGTTATCTCATTTTCAATTATATATTTTGCCATCAGGCCGCGTGCTTTTTTTGCATAGAAGCTGATCACTTTATACGTATCTTGCTTTTCTTCCTTAAACACGGGCGTAATTATTCCAAGTGACAGTGCAGTTTTCTTAATAACTTTAAAATATTCATTCGATGCTAAGTTCACAATATGTTTCGTTTTGAGCGCTTTAGCTTGCTGATTTAGGTCAGAGGTTGGAGCATGGCCCCAGAAGTCATATAGCGTTTCACCTGATTCTGTTTTTACTTTTGTGCCCATTTCCAGCCGATGGGGCTGTATTAAGTCTAGCGGCCTCAATAGTCCATACAATCCGGAGAGGATGCGTAGATGGTTTTGGGCGAATCGGATCTGTTGATTGGTTAAACTTTTTGCATCTAAACCAGCATAAACATCTCCCATAAAGGCATAGATAGCCGGTTTTGAGTTTTGTTGAGTATTTTTTTTACTCCAATTTAAATATCGGGAATGGTTTAAATTCGCCAGATTCTCGCTAATTCCCATAAGCGCCTTAATTTCCGTTGGAGTTTTATTTTTCATGACTTTTATCAAACTGGCAGATTTTTCTAGATAAGCCGGCTCGGTATATGCTTGTTGGGGCGTATCTGATTGATAATCTAATTTTTTAGCGGGAGAGATTACGATTAACATATTCTTGGCTCACTGAATTTCATATAGTTTAGCTACTTAATATAGTTTCGAAAAGAAAAATTATGGTCTGCGCAACGGTAACTCAAGTATCACCATTGCGCAGGGATCATAAACATCGCGATGGAGCTCACTACGAAGCAAACTAGAGCTACCAAAAAGGTGTAGCCTACAATGTCCCCGAACCGCATTCGAGTTACTGCCAGGATAGGAATAGCAAAAAACGGTTGGATCAAATTAGTGACTGAGTCGCCGTAGGCATAGGCTAACATTACAGTGACAACGGACACATCGAGTTGTTCACCTGCCGGAATCAGGAATGGAGCTTCGATCATCCATTTGGAGCCAGCGGACGGCACGAATAAATTCATGAAACCCGAGTACACATAAACTACCCAAGGGTAGGTCGCCGTTGTTGAAATAGTAGCAAACAGATTTCCAAGCCATTCACCTAAGTCTGTTTTCTGCATTAATCCGAATATTCCAGCATAAAAAGGGAATTGCACAATAACGCCCCATGCAGAATCGACACCATTTCTACATGCGCGTAAAAAAGATGGCGCACGGCCATGCAGTATTAGTGCTAAGACCAGGAATGTAATGTTATATGCGTTAATGGTCCAACTGGTGCCAAATCCTCGCGTCATTATTGAGTGGCCTAGAGGGTAGGCTAGTAGCACTACTGCTAATAGGATCCATCCCCGAAACTGATCGATATGACTGGCGGGTGTAGATGCTTTTTCATCTAGAACAGGTGGTTTAGGGAGTATTTTTTCCGCATCTTCAGGGCTAATTGTCCTTGCCCCTGTACGAGGGTGGAGCAAACATGTGGTCACTAAAGCGGTGACACCAATAATACAGATAAATACTAGATTGAAATTGTTATACAAAGTCTCAGTAACGGGATAAAGTCGGTCGACAATTGGAGTCCCATTACTAGGATTAATCAGTGGGTTCCCCGGTGTTGCTAGGATAAGTGGGGCTGAGCCAGAAAGCCCCCCATGCCAAACTGTTCCAATTCCAAGGTATGATGCGCAAATTAAAAGTCGGATATCTACATTGGGATTTCTACGAAGTATGAATGGGGTGAAGAGTGCGCATGACACTAGGCAGACTGCCCAATTGAGATAACCCATAAACAAAGAAAAAATTCCGGCCAGCAGTAGTGCCTGTATTGGCTTTGATGGATTTGGTAGAGAAGCCAACCAATTGAAAAATCGGTAAACTGGAGGTGAGGATACACATGCATGAGCTGCAACCAATGCTATAGTGAATTGCATTGCGAGTCCCAATAGCATCCAGACTCCTTCTCCCCACGCGAGAATGGTTTCTTCAACGGTAGCTCCGGCCCCAAAGATACAGAGTAGTATTGCTACCGCAGTAAGCAACATACATATTACCCAAGCATCTGGGACCCACCTTTCGGTAACTGTAGATAAGTTCGCTCCAAATCTTCTAAACTGATCTATCATTGTAAATCCCTATGTTTTCCCGGGACGCTTGTAGTAAGGATCTGGTTTGCCCATATTTACTAACCTCCCCGTTGTTATCGGTAAAACTTCGTGTTGTTAGAATAACAAATTCAGACAGTTGATTACTATCTACTCAGTCGAAATGTTAGCATATGCGAATATGCTTTCATCTGTGTAGGAGGAGAATTGGCAGTGCTGTCTGAGGAAATATTATACCAGTTGTTAGATATTATGCCGGTAGCAAGATTAGGGTTGCTCGATGGCGTTGGTTTGCCGGAGGCGATGCCAATTGTTTTTGCGAGAGTTAGTGACGGTCTATTCTCACCAATCGATGGAAAACCAAAATCTTCCGCTAAACTAGCCAGAATCAAGCTTATCGAAAATCAGCCGAAAGGCACCTTACTACTCGACCATTATCATGACAACTGGGAGCAGTTGTGGTGGGTAAAAATGGATATAGAGGCCACAGTAATTTCTATGGAACACAACTTGTGGGACCAAGCAGTATCAGGATTAAGAGCTAAATATCCTCAATATCATTCGGTCTCGTTATTTAAAGATAATCCAACAATGATTGGTGTACGTTGGACTCGAGTTCGGTGGTGGGCTTCCAATGAACTCAAGGGCATAAAGCGTTGGATAGAAACACGTGTCGTTTAGTCTGATTTAAGCAGCAGGTCTTTTAAAGTTTTTATCTCATCTAGTACCGACGGAATATTGTCACTCTGCTCGGGAGGTACCAAAAAAATAAATCCTTTACACCCTCGAGTTGCGAAGTCCTCTAAAACATTAATATCACGAGGTGCTCCAAATAAGAGAGTGGTGAAATCTTTTGGATCTCGACCTTTCTTGAGGCAAGCTTCGTTGAGGTCGTTCAGTGGATCGCCTTCATATTTGTCGTAAATTGGCATCCATCCATCTGCATAGTCTACAACCCGATCGGGTACTTTGCTGGAGTTCGAACCGATATAGATCGGCGGGCCATTTTTTTGCAGTGGCTTAGGGAAACTTGTAATTTTTTCAAAGTTGACATACTTGCCATGATATTCCGCTGGGTCACTGGCCCATATGGTCTTGATAGCGATAGCTCTTTCTCTTACAACTTCCCACCTTTGCTTAAATGGACACCCATGATTTTCGATGGCTTCTTTTATCCAACCCCCAGCGACACCAAAGATCACACGACCATTCGAGATGTGATCTAGTGTGGCTACAGCCTTGGCAGTTGTAATGGGATCGCGTTCGGTGAGAAGGCATACTCCTGTTCCAAGTTGGATTCTTTGCGTAACCGCCGCACACGCCGCTAACGATGTAAGTGAGTCGTGCATTCGTGCAAATGGTTGAACCATTTCCGGTCTATGGTAGGAATTTTTACGATGGACAACTGGCACGTGGCTATTTTCAGCAAAAAACAGCATATCCAGTCCTTTCTCTTCTACAGCTATAGCGATCTCTGTCGGGGAAAGAATCAAATCTGTCGGCAACACACAAACACCGAATCGAACCATTAGCTTAACTCCTTACAGGATGAAAAGATTTAAAAAACTCTGGCTGATCGCGCCAAATTTTTCCAGCGGTGGCACCCCCGTCCACAGCAAGAGCTTGCCCTGTTACATAGCTCGATTTTTCTGAGGCTAGCCATACTACCGCTTCGGCTATTTCCGATGGTTCTCCCATTCTTGGAATAGCCTGAAAATCAATACAAGATTCCTTTACCTTTTTGATAGTCTGTTGCCATTCTGGGCCTGTTGTACCAGTATGGATCGGTGTCGCGATAGCTCCGGGACAAACAGCGTTTACTCGGATATTATCTTCAGCCAACTCGAGTGCGACAGACTGGGTGAACTGTATGACGGCGGCTTTACATGCTGCGTAGGTGTGGGGAGAGTAGCCGCCTAATAAACCGGCAATACTAGCCACGTTGACAATGGATCCCATTTTTTGCGCTTGCATGATCTTGGCGGCGTGTTTTGTCCCCAATACAACACTGCGCTGTATTATTTCTTGTGATAGGTCATATTGTTCTACCGTTAATGACGAGATGGGGCCGAGGGTTCCGACGATAGCCGCATTATTCACCATAACGTCGAGCTGATTGCTTTCAGTCATAACCTGAGCTAGACCTCTTTCGAAGTCCGATTCGTTTCGCACGTTTACTTCTAGAAATATCGCGTCATCCAGTTCTTGAGCGAGGATTTGTCCAGCTTCGCGTTGGATATCTGCTATATATACTCGATAGCCAGTTTTACTTAGGATACGACAGGTCGCAGCCCCGATACCACTAGCACCCCCTGTGACAAATGCTGTTTTCTTCATTTGGCTACTACCTATAATTTAATTTTAGCTTTAGCACACTTTAAGTTTTGGATTAAGTATATTTAGAACAGCGCATTGCTTTACAATAATAAACTTACGACATTAATATTTTTAGACTAACATTTCTTCGTATATTAGACATCATTGTGTCTTTATAGAGCATAATATATTCCGGCTGGCTTCGGAATTTATTCTTTGAGGGTAGGGGACTCTTTTGACAATTCATCTCAAGCTATTGTTGGCAACTATGTTTTGGGGGGCTACCCCAACGATAGGTCGAGTTTTAGCAAGCTACGAAGCCCCATTTATTGTCGTCTTTGGTCGTTTCGTGGTGGCTGCAATATGTCTGTTGCTTTTAATGCAATTAGGTCGTCATTTTAAAAAGGTGCCTAAAGTACTTTGGTGGAAGTTTCTGATTTTAGGTATTACCGGCATACTTCTTCATAACGGTTTACTCTATGAAGGACTTGAATCCGTGACCGCATCGCATGCCTCCATACTTTTGGCATTGATAGCGGTTCAGGTAACTATTTTAGACGCGATTGTTTCTAAAAGATTACCCAATACTCTCACCATGGTGGGTGTATTTTTTGGCTTTATTGGAGTGGTGTACGTCATTACAGATGGAGATCTTTATTTATTACGCGAGATTGTTTTCAGGCGAGGTGAGATCCTCGTTTTTTGTTCCGGTCTATCCTGGGCGATTTACTCCGTAGTCGGAAAAGATCTGCTAAGACGTTATCCGCCCATCCTGGTCACCACTTACGCAGCCTTGATAGGCCTAATATTTCTATTTCCTTTCGCG
>CAJWTO010000075.1 GCA_913047675.1 uncultured Pseudomonadota bacterium
TAGAGCCCGATTATCAGTCAGCCAAAGCAACCGCGGAATCATCAGCGCACGAAGCAATCGCCAGTATTAGAGCGATATTAGAGCGTTACGAAGCCGAAGGCTCCGCAAAACTGTATTTAGGTGGACTACCTATGATTACTGATGACCTAATTACCTTTATAGGCAATGACCTGGTCACATTTGGCGCAGGTGTTTTTGCTTTTTTAATTATCATGCTGACCCTTATATTTAGGGAAGCGCGTTGGGTAGTCCTTCCTTTTGCGAGCTGTATCTACTCAGGCACATTCATGTTGGGGCTATTAGGTCACTTAGGATGGAAAGTAACTATCATCTCTTCAAACTTTTTGGCCCTTATGCTAATCATCACGATGTCAATGAATATACATCTTGTCGTTAGATATCGTGAGCTTTTCCGAGATCAACCAAATGCTTCTCAGTCAGAATTAGTGCTAATGACTATAAAGCATATGCTGAAACCATGTTTTTATACCGCGATAACGACTATCATCGCATTTTCGTCACTCATCATAAGTGGCATCAGGCCTGTTATTGATTTCGGTCTGATGATGACGATTGGGCTGATAGTTGTTTTCCTAACCTCCTTTTCATTGTTTCCTGCTCTATTAGTGATTACTAAAAAGCGAGTGCTTCGAACTGGGGATTCAATAAACTATCCACTGACAGTAAAACTAGGCAAATTAACTGAGAAATTCGGGAAAGCCGTCTTGGTTATCTCAATGGTCTTGGGCGTTTTGGGCGTCACTGGGATGCAGAAACTTGAGGTAGAAAATAGCTTCATTTCGTATTTCCACGAGGATACGGAAATCCACCAAGGGCTAAGGCTGATAGATGAAAAATTAGGGGGGACGACTCCTCTGGATATTATTTTAAAGTTTCCTGATACTTTCGAACAATCTGACTATGGAATGATGGACGATGACCTAGCCGCACTTTTTGGTGAAGTGTCTGGGGAGATCGATAAAGCTGACTCCTGGTTTACGTATCATAAAGTAGACCGCATCAAAGCCGTTCACGATTATCTTGATAGTCGTCCTGAAATAGGAAAAGTTTTGTCTCTCGCATCTGGATTGCGAATAGCCGAACAGCTTAACGGTGGAAAAGAATTCACTCCATTTGAATTAAATATTTTGTATAAAAAGATCCCTGAAGCTGTCAAATCTACACAAATTGATCCTTATATTTCTATCTACGACGATCAGGCTCGAATATCTGTAAGAATCTTTGACTCAATGCCAAATTTAAGACGCAACGAGCTTCTAAATGAGATAGAACACGACCTAAAAAATATCATTGGACTAACCTCTGAAGAATATGAAATGACCGGTTTATTAGTGCTTTATAACAATGTTCTACAAACATTGTTTAACTCCCAAATTATGACATTGGGTGCTGTAATGGTGGGTATCATGATCATGCTAATGATATTGTTTTGGTCTGTTAAGGTTGCCCTGGTCGGGATACTGCCAAATGCATTGGCTGCGACAAGTATTCTCGGTCTTATGGGGTGGGCTGGAATCCCTCTGGATATTATGACCATAACAATCGCCGCTATTACGGTGGGAATCGCCGTAGACGACTGTATCCACTACCTATATCGATATAAAACTGAACTGCCCGAATTGTCTGACCCAATCAAAACCATGCATTATTGTCACGATAATATTGCCAGAGCAGCCTTTTACACTACTCTTACTATAACGATTGGTTTTTCAATACTGCTTTTCTCAAATTTCATCCCTACAATTTTGTTTGGAGCATTGACTGCGGTTGCGATGGTTATCGCTCTACTTGCTGCTCTGACACTCATGCCGAAATTAATATTACTTCTCAGCCCTTTTTCCAATCAAAAGTAATCTCAAAAAAAATATCACAGCTAGCATAGTGGATAATTAGATCTTCTTACATTAGTATCAAGATTCACTCTAGAGACTTTGTTCTCTATGTAAAGAAATGGCTATGACTAATGTATTTTACATAGCGTAGGTTTTAGGCGAACAACATAAACCAGGCACGCATAAACAACTTAATGGGGAGATTAGTTAATATGAAAGACAAAGTAGTTAACGCTAAATCAGCTTTAGGCTTAGTTATTGGTTTCTTTTTACTATTGTGCTCACTTAGTGTTTCTAGTGATGAGACATGTATGTCGCCCTATATGGCTAAAATTGTGGGGCAAGAAGATTATGTCTATGTTTGGACTCTTGGTATGGAGGGCATGGGAGATGCACAAGACAAATTAGTCACCATCGATGTGAACCCTCGTTCAAGTAGCTACGGCGAAATAGTAGCCTCATTATCCGTTGGTGGTCGAAATGAAGCCCACCATTCAGGTCTCACCGATGATCGTCAGTACTTGTGGGCCGCAGGCTTGGATACCAACAAAATATTTATTTTTGACGTTGCCTCGGATCCAGCGAAGCCGCGATTACACAAAACAATAACAGATTTTGTTGCTAAAACTGGAGGAGCTGTAGGACCTCATACAACGTACGCAATGCCCGGACGTATGTTGGTTACAGCCTTGTCGAATGAGAGAGATCACGGTGGTGAGACCGCTATGGCTGAATACACGAATGAAGGAGAGCATATAGCTACTTACTGGATGCCAAAAGATGGCGCTCTTAATGGCGCTGTTAAGTCTGGAAAATATGCAGACGGCTTTGGGTACGATATTCGTGCGCTCCCGCAAAAGAATGTGCTTGTCACAAGCTCTTTCACTGGTTGGAATAACTATATGATGGACCTCGGGAAGATGATGGCCGATCCTCAAGCAATGGCTGAGTTTGGCAACACGGCGGTGATTTGGGATCTACATACGAGGAAGCCAGAACGCATATTGGATGTGCCTGGAGCTCCGCTCGAGATCCGTTGCGCGTGGGACCCAGCACGCGAATACTGCTTCACTACTACTGCCCTAACCTCAAAAATTTGGCTAATACATGAAGTAGACGGTGTCTGGCAGGCTAAAGAAGTGGCTGATATAGGCGATGCCTCGAAGATACCATTGCCGGTGGATATTTCGATAAGTGCCGACGATCAAAAGTTGTGGGTTAATACTTGGAATGACGGTCAAACTCGACTTTTCGATATATCTAATCCACATGAACCTAAAGAGATCTTAACTAAAAAAATCGGAGATCAAGTAAACATGGTGTCGCAAAGCTGGGATGGTAAGCGGCTTTACTATACATCGTCTCTATTAGGAAACTGGGATAAAAAATCTGGTAGTAAAGGTAATGTACAGTACTTCAAAGCCTACACTTGGAACGGACAAGCTTTAGTCGAGCAATTCTCTATTGATTTTTTGGAGAAAAATTTGGGGCGCCCGCATCAAATGAGATTTGGGGCTAAGGCCCTCTATGCAAATTTGCTCCCTCGTAGTGAGCCAACCAATGTGGCGTCGCTACAAAGATAAAACCGTTCTCGACCGGGACAATTGGCTTTGGTATGAGATCTACTGTAGCAACTATATATCTAATGCTTTTCTGCGCTCTCTGCAGAGCGCATGGAGACACAAAGCACGACATAGAGCCTATTGTGCTGGCTCCCGGGTACAGTGAATTAACCTACGCCGCGCCCGAGGTGGGGTCTTACGACCTACCGATAATAAAGTCTGCTACCGACTCTCAATTTATTGACTCTTTCGGGCGTCAGGGGACTTTACATGAGGCGATGCTCGGGCGTGTCACGGTATTGAGCTTTATCTACACACAGTGTCCTGACATAAACGGCTGCCCCTTAGCAACGTTTGTCCTAGGACAACTGGCAAAAAAGATACAACCCGTCCAAAATCTTTCTGAAAATGTAAAGTTTCTCAGTTATAGCTTTGATATGCCTAACGACACCCCAAAGGTACTGAGAAAATACGCAAAATCATTCCAACCCACAGGAAGTGACTGGTCTTTTGTCCGGCCGCTAAATGAAACTCAGTTGTCAAGGGCGTTGACTGGGTATAGTCAATCCGTTCAAGTCTCTGATGGACACACATTTTCTCATATCCTTCGGGTTGTATTAATTGATCAACAACTGAAAGTACGCAATATTTACAGCACCGCATTTTTACACTCAGAGACAATAATGAGTGACATCAAAACCTTGTTAAATGAAAACAATATTGCAGACAACCAACACGATTCGGACTATTGGGATGACTCTCAGGCTCTCGCAGAAAATAACGTGATGATGTCTTTAGGGTTGCCGCGAAAATCACCCCTGTCCGTGGCACGCCCGGGCTCAGTTGAATTAGGAAAGCAGTTATTTTTTGATCGTAGCTTGTCGCATAACAATACAATCTCATGCGCTATGTGCCATGTGCCGACACAAGGCTTTACTTCAAATGAGTTGGCGACTGCTGTAGGTGTCGAGGGACGTACTGTGAAGAGAAACGCTCCTTCTCTTCTTAACGTAGGCTACCTAAATCAATTATTTTATGACATAAGAGAAAACTCGCTTGAACAGCAAGTTTGGTCTCCCTTATTAGCTAAAAATGAAATGGCCAACCCATCGATAGGATTTGTGATCGATAAAATAAAACAAAATGACGAATACAACGACGAATTTAATCAAGTTTTTGAACAAGGTGTTTCAATGTCAACGATTGGTGAGGCTTTAGCCAGCTACCAAAGATCGCTAATAGCCGGAGATAGTCCATTCGATCGGTACTGGTTTTCTGGTAAGCGAGACGCTTTGACATCGTCTCAGATCAAAGGTCTGTCAGTCTTCACAGGAAAAGGAAACTGTAGCTCTTGTCATCGGATCGATAAAGAGTATGCCTTGTTTACAGATGAGAAAGTACATAACACCGGAATTGGATTTGTTGAGGACACTTTAACTGGCGCACAAAAATTATTCCGCGCTCACCTAGCAGAAGGCGTCTCTATAACCTATGACAGAACCCACGTGGAGCCTTCATCCGAGCCCGTACCCAGCGACTTGGGCCGGTACGAAGTCACTCAAGATCCTAAAGACCGATGGAAATTTCGTACGCCCGGCTTACGAAATGTTGCTCTTACCGGGCCTTATATGCACAATGGCAGCTTGGGAACGTTAGAAGACGTTGTCAGTTTTTACGACAAGGCCGAGAATCGCAATGGACTCTTAGATCCTTTAATTCAGCCGCTGCATTTGTCTAAAGAAGAAAAGCATAATCTTGTAAACTTTCTTAAATCGCTTACAAGTTCAAATGTTGCGGAGCTTGTAAAATTAGCAGAAAGAAACTAAACCATGAGTAGAATATCGAACATGAAATTATTGGAGCTTATGATTTTTTTCTCTTTGATTGTACATGCCACTTTGGTAAACGCGATAGAGACCTCCTCTTCCCCAAGTAATGCTGAGGTTTATTTTATCAGTCCAAAAGACGGCGATACGGTCTCAACAAAGTTTATTATCCAATTTGGATTGAAAAATATGGGGGTAGCGCCTGCCGGCATTGTGGTCAAAAATACTGGGCACCATCATCTCCTTATTGACGTTCAGCAGTTACCCTCGTTAGAAGAGCCCCTACCAAACAACTCAAACATACGACATTTCGGCGCGGGACAAACCGAGGCGGTTCTAGAAATACCTCGTGGAGAACATACCCTGCAATTATTGTTAGGAAATCACGCCCATGTGCCTCATGAGCCCCCTATTATTTCTGAAAAGATAACGATTACAGTCGAGTGAAGAAATACAAACTAATTCCTACACGCTCGCAAAAATTTTTCGATTAGCCGTAAAACTTGTGCCTCTTGCTCCTGATGAGGAGCATGCGCGCAGTTTGAAAGATTAAAGCATTCTACCTCGCCCGAGACCCTCTCAGTAATGCCGTCCAGGTGAATTATTGTGTTATAGGGGTCATCCTCACCACGTATTGCCAAAACAGGGATCTTTATGAATGGTAAATACTCCTCAATATTCCAACATGAGAATTCTGGATCGGTCCATACACCTGACCAACCCCTAAATGCGCACTCGGTATTTTTGCCGTGAAATTTCCTGAGAGCTTTTCGTAATTTCCCATTCTCGTAAGCCGTTATGGCTTGCTCCACGGCAGTTACACATTTTTCTTCAGCAAATATATGCGGGGCTAGAAGAATTAGCCGCTCTGCTTGGTTATCGAGGTTCTTGGCACCTGCATATATTGTTGCAATCGATGCCCCGTCGCTGTGCCCTAATAAAATACAACGCTCAATCTCTGCAGCGTCTAGGATCTTGGGTAGGATCCTTACTGCCTCGTCCGAATGAAAATCGACTGAACGAGGCAACTTAATCGGTGAAGAGTTCCCATATCCGGCCCGTGAATATAGAAAAACAGATAGACCTGTCGCTTTACACAAGAGCTCAGGGAAGTCTTTCCAAGCCGAGACGCTCCCAAGGCCTTCGTGTAAAAGTACGATCGTGGGCATTGGTTTAGTACCAGAAAATTTGCGGTACTCTATAGATAGTCCGTCAATATTAAGGACACCGTCCTCTCGATGTATCAAACTCGCGCCTATACGTTAACGAGCCCTTCTCTGGTTGCCCAATCAAGCACACTAACCATTGCCTTATCGAATTTATCAAACATCTCGTCTATCTGGGCCGACGTGATAATTAATGGAGGGCAAAACCCGATAGTATCTCCAATGTTCCTGACTATTAAACCATTTTCATGACAGGCCTTTGCTACTTGCATCCCCGCTTTACCAAGGGTCGGGAACATCGATTTAGTCGCTTTGTCACTAACCAATTCAACAGCCCCAATCATACCTATTCCTCGCGCTTCTCCTACTAAAGGATGGTCACCCAAAGCATGGAGCCGTTTTTGAAACTTATCAGACATTTCTGCGGCGTGGCCAAATATATTATCCCTCTCATATATCTCAAGTGTTTTAAGCGCCACAGCGCACGCGACTGGGTGTCCGCTATAGGTGTAGCCGTGGGCAAACGGACCCATTTCAGGCGAGGCATCTACGCACGCTTCGTATACCTCATTTTTTACAGCCACCGCGCTCAGTGGCTGATATGCTGAAGTAAGTGCTTTAGCGAGAGAGATAGAATCAGGGCTTAAGTTATACGTGTCAGCGCCAAAGGCATTACCCGTTCGACCAAACCCACATATAACCTCGTCATCAATAAAACTCACGTCATACTTCTTCAAGACAGCCTGTACTTTTTCAAAATAGGTTTCCGGCGGAAGTATGACTCCCCCTGCCCCCATAATTGGCTCTGCTATAAAAGCCGCAATTGTCTCTGGCCCCTCTTTAAGAATTAACGCCTCTAAATTTCCTGCAAGTCGAGACGCGTAATCACTCTCACTCTCACCTGGCTCTGCTAGCCTGTAATGATGAGGCGTATCTGTATGTAAAAATCTTCCATTCGAAATAGGCAAATCGAATCCAGCATGATGCGCTGGAGTACCGGTCAGGCTTCCCGCAGCCAAGGTTATTCCGTGATAGCCTTTGATCCGACCAATAATTTTTTTCTTATTCGGTCTTTCTGTAACATTATTATAATACCAGGCAAGCTTAACCTGAGTGTCGTTAGCGTCTGAACCCGAATTTCCAAAAAAAACATGAGCATCTTCTATTGGCAGCATTTGTTTGAGTTTCTCAGCCAGCAATACCTGAGACTCGTGGCTTTTACCGCCGAAAGTAGACGAAAAAGACAATTTTTTCATCTGGTCGTAAGCTGTCTGAGCGAGCTCCTCGTTACCATAGCCTAAAGCTGTGCACCACAGCGCAGCAACACCTTCGATATACTGCTTCCCCTTATTATCGTAACAATATATCCCTTCGGCTCGATCTATCATCATCAGGCCGGTATCGTGCACTTGAGCTAAGTGAGTCTGCGGATGGAATACGCTCTCCAGTGCTCTTTCCGACAAATTTGGTATCGATGCTGCCATTGCAATCTCCAGTCTTCTTTTTTCAGTTTAAATCACGTAAAAACCTGCTTGTTAATAAGTGACGACTCTATATCTATACTTTCTCACGTCGACACTTTCAACGCAAAGATATCTTGCGCCCGATAAAGCCTCTTTGCTCATAATGCTTATGAATATCGTACACTATTTCTAATTTGTCTAGAGAGTCGTCAGGAATATCGCACATTTTTCTTGTAGCAAGTGAAACATGCACAAACATGAACTCTGCCTGAGCAGCTAGATAGTTTGCTGATGCATGGTACAGTTCCTGATATATCTGAATTCTTCTATTATCAAAGCCAAGCAATACTGTACCCATGGTTAAATCATCGCCAGCAACAAGTTCTCGTCTATAATCAATATTTGAGCTAGCCACAAATATACTGCTCGTACCAGCTTTTGTGTAATCCCAACCTAACCCTAAGTAATCGAACATAGGGCAGCTACCGTCATCAAAAGCGGAGACATAATGAGCCATATTCATGTGCCCATTGGCATCCTCCCACTCCGGTCGAACATTCGATATCCCCGGGTACGGCAACGGAATAGTGTCCTCATCTACATTAATCTTCATCGCTTAACTCTATCTCAAATGTCGGCAGGATTGTGGTATTTTGGACCAAGGTTACTTTTGTGAGCATTGTAAAGCTTGGTCAAGATCCCACAGGATGTCGTCTAAAGTCTCAAGCCCCACGGAAATTCTTATCATATCAGCTGTCACACCCGATGCGACTTGTTGCTCTCCTGTCATTTGACGATGTGTCGTCGAAGCCGGGTGAATAACAAGCGTCTTCGCATCTCCTACATTAGCGAGGTGACTCAAAAATTGAACATTCTCGATAAATTGAGCACCGCTTGTAATTCCACCACGCAATCCAAAAGACATTATGCCGCCAGCCCCTTTTGGCATATATTTTTGCTGAAGAGAATGGTATCGATTAGTAGGCAAGCCAGGGTAGTTCACCCAATCAACTAGCGGATGCTCTACCAGAAACTCCGCAACCGCTAACGCGTTGACACAATGTCGGTCCATACGGATCGGTAATGTTTCAATACCTTGTAAAAGCTGAAAGCTATTGAACGGACTTAACGAGGGTCCGAGTATCCTAAGTTGCTCCAATCGCGCTCTCATGGTGAACGCAAAATCTCCAAACGTTTCAAAAAACCTCACTCCGTGATATCCGTCTGATGGCTCTGTCATCCCTGGAAATTTTCCGTTATCCCACGGAAACTCCCCAGACTCAATAATGACTCCACCAATGGTAGTACCATGCCCACCGAGAAACTTCGTAGCAGAATGAATCACTATGTCTGCGCCCCACTCGAAAGGTTTACACAGATAAGGTGTAGGAAATGTGTTGTCTAGCATTAATGGCAAACCAGCGTTATGTGCAATTTTCGCGATCTCTTCGATATCCAGAACATTGATCACAGGATTGCCAATCGATTCACCATAAATAACTTTAGTATTCGGTCGTATTGCTTTTTCCATGGCTTCTAAATCATCGGGGTCGACTAAACTTACTTCAATTCCCATCCGCTTGAAATTAAAATCGAATAAAGAATGTGTTCCCCCATATAGCGTACGGACTGCGACTATGTGATCACCTGCCTCGCAGAGCGTCATTAATGCGATAGCAGACGCTGCCATTCCTGAACTGACCGCTACCGATGCTCGTCCCGACTCTATTGCAGCCATTCTCTCTTCAAAAACCGCATTAGTAGGATTGCTCAAACGAGTATAAATATTACCGAATGTTTGCAAATTAAATAGACTCGCCGCATGGTCAGTATCATCAAAAACATAAGAGGATGTCTGATAGATGGGTACCGCACGGGAACCAGTTGCTTCGTCAGGAATATGCCCCGCGTGCAAACACAATGTTTCTATACCAAACTTTCTATCCATAATGACTAGTGACTCCTAGACCGATGACGAGAAGCACTAATAACTCCAGTATTCACCCCAGCAAAATTTAGCCCGCCAAATAGCCTCGCATGTTCGATCTTCACGCAGCGATCGACAATCACTTTCATACCGGAGGATGCCGCAATAGAAGCCACCTGTAGATTCATTATTCCTAACTGCTGCCATAAGCATTTAGCGCCTATATGTAGCGAGTCGTCCAATATGCCGGGCATCTCTGACTCTCTTCTAAAACAATCCACTATGTCCACATTATCAGGGACCTCTCTTAAATTTGCGTAGCACTTTTCTCCAAGAATCTCTGAATATCGAGGATTAACCGGAATTATCTTGTAACCATGGTTTTGCATATATTTCGCCGCAAAATTACTCGGTCTTTGCCAATTGTCAGATAATCCCACAACCGCTATTGTCTTTGACTCCCGCAGTATAGATTTTACTCGCTCTATCGTACCCTTAGCCTCATCGACGTTCATTCAAAAATTCCTTGGAGACTTCTTTGATAGAACAACAGCCAATTAGACCCATGCATCGCTCAACTTCTGTACGCAATATAGTTAGTGCTTTAGCTACTCCTGTCTCACCAGACACACCAAGCCCAAACAGATAGGGTCGACCAATCATGCACGCTGTCGCTCCTAGTGCCAGAGCTTTGATAACGTCGGTACCTCTCCTCACACCACCATCCAAAATAATTTCTAATCTATTCCCCACTGCCTCAGCCACGTCCGGTAATATACTGATAGGTGACGCGGCAAAATCAAGCTGACGCCCTCCATGATTCGATAAAATAACTGCGCTAGCACCTATATCAGCTGCTTTTATAGCATCCTCCACGCTACTAATACCTTTTATAGCGAAAGGACCATCCCACTCTTTACCTATAGCCTCAGCAGCAGACCAATCGACTGTCATATCGAACTGCCTGTTTAGATACTCCACGAGAGACGTAGCACCCTGTTCACCAACAGGCGCCTTATGTTTAACATTCGCTAACTGAAATGCTTCTGAAACCAAATATTTCAAAGACCAAAGAGG
>CAJWTO010000076.1 GCA_913047675.1 uncultured Pseudomonadota bacterium
ACGAAATTGCTTTAATGCCTGGATTGCTAGATCAGGTACGGAACCCCAAAATATGTCGATGATTCCTAATGACGCAATACTATTTAAATAATTATGATCACCTGCAAGACCGAGCTCCCCCACTGCCAAAAATTCTCGCGAGACACTTCCCAAAAATAGAGTTCCATCTCTATTCCTCATACCGTAACTGCTTTTACTAGGATCATTGTGACTAAATCCTTTTATCTCTCGCCCATTTACAAGACACGCTAAAGACTCGTCCCCTGAGTTAACAAGCGAACATTTAGAGCTTTTCAATATTTTTTTCTTGGTCTTTAGATAGCAGTCAAACGTTTTATGTCTATCCAAGTGATCTGCTGTCACATTTAAGATACACGCAACATCTAATTTTAAATCTTCTACTAAATCTAACTGAAAACTACTCAACTCGAGTACGTAACAATCCGGTACTTCCTCTTCAAGAAGTTCAATCGCGGGAGTTCCTAAATTACCACCGCATCGGACTTTTAGCCCCGTAGCTTCGAGCATTAAGGAGACCATTGTAGTTACAGTACTCTTTCCATTAGTTCCTGTTATACCGATCACTGGAGCGTTCGCATAATCGGAAAAAACCTCAATATCGCCCTTTATCTTATACTCAGCTACTCTTACATTCTTAAAAATGTCGCTTCGCCTATCAACGCCGGGACTGAGGATCAGCTCTTCGCAAGTACTCAGCAAGTCGAAGTTAGAGCCACCCAATAGAACTGGAACATCTGGATATCGGTCTAAAAATTGATCTACATTCGACGATTGGGTACAGCTATCCGCTCCCAAAACTGAGAAGCCCTGAGATAACAGGAAATCAACCATCGAACGTCCTGTCTTACCCAAACCAACGACACCATAATCAAAACGTGTTCCCTCCTCAGCCGAATTTAATAAGATGTCTTTCGCTATCTGCACGTTAACGAATCTTCAGCGAAGCTAGCGCAATCAAAACAAGAATTACGGTTATAATCCAAAACCTGACCACAATTCGCGCCTCGGGCTCACCCTTCAACTCAAAATGATGGTGGATTGGGGCCATCCTGAATACTCGCTTTCCTCGCAACTTATAAGACAAAACTTGTACGATGACTGATAAGGCCTCAGTCACAAACACTCCGCCCATAATTATTAGCAATAGTTCTTGACGAACACATACCGCAACTATTCCAATAGCAGCTCCCAGTGCCAAAGAACCAATATCTCCCATAAAAATTTGGGCCGGATGAGTGTTGAACCAGAGAAAACCTAAACCTGCTCCGACTATTGTTGCACAAAATATACTCAACTCAGCTGCACCACTAACGTGCGGAAAAAGTAATCGATCAGACCAAAACTCAATGCCTGTAACATAAGAAAAAATGATTAATGCACCTGAAATCAGTACTACTGGTACGATGGCGAGTCCGTCTAAACCATCAGTCAGGTTGACCGCATTGCTTGTTCCCACGATGACAAGATATGCAAATATTGGATATAAATGCCAAGTTCGCAAATCAAATGAGAAAATCTCAGGCTTAATAAACGGTATAATTAAAAGTGTATCGTTAGCAGTTTGATTGGTAGCGTATAACAAAAGTACTATTATGAATGCAGCGATAGATTGATATTGGAACTTTCGTTTTGCGGACATGCCTGTCGAATTTTCCTTAATTACTTTTGCATAATCGTCGCGCCAACCAATTAAACCGAAAAGCCATATACCAAGGAGTGCAATCCAAACAAACCTATTTTCTAGATCAGCCCATAAAAGGGTACTAACAGAGATAGAGATTAAAATTAAGATACCACCCATAGTGGGGGTGCCCTCTTTAACAAAATGCGACTGAGGTCCGTCCGACCGAACAAATTGCCCAAGGCGGATCCTATTAAGATAACTAATCACATAAGGTCCTAACAAAAGCATGATCATTAGCGAAGTTAGGACGCCTAGCACTATCCTGAGTGCATGCGATAAAAAAACGTCGAATTGTGGATCGAGATGCATAAGCAACTGACTTAGATAAATCAACATTCGGTAGACTCGCGAGTACGTAAAGCGTCAGCGACTAACTCTAGATTCATAGACCTCGAGGCTTTAAGGAGTATCGTAAGAGGCCCTTTAAATTTTTCGACGTCCTCCAGTAACGACTCTATTAACGATGATGAGGTTTCAAAGTGTCGCGCCCTAGTACCAAATGTATCGCTCGCATATCTGGAAGCGCGACCGATAGTGTATAATCTATCTACCAATGCGTTAGCGGCGTGATCTCCTACCTCCGCATGGAACGCTGGGCTATCTGCTCCGAGCTCTCCCATATCGCCGAATACCATCCAGCGTGCTCCCTTTTCAAGGGCCAAGGCATCTATAGCAGCGTGAGTTGAGACTGGGTTAGCATTATAGGTATCATTCAAAATACTGAGTCCATTTTTTTGTCTCAAAAAATTTAACCGCCCTTTAGCTTCCGGTGCACTCTCAAGGCCTCGCACTATAGTCTTAAGCTCGATTCCCAGAACGTAAGCTGCTCCCGACGCCGCTAAAGCATTATTAATGTGATGCGCCCCTCTTCTATTTAATTCAATCTCCACGGTTGCACCAAAAATACTCATCTTGAAGTTTATTTTTCCTGGGACAACACTAATATCTGATGCGTATATGTCTCCACCCTTACCGAAACGAACTACTTGACGCTCACCGGCCATTTCTATCCAAAGGTCGCGGAAAAAATCTTCATTATTTATTACTACTACTCCATCCTCAGGGAGTCCGGTGATAATTTCACCTTTAGTTCTTGCAACCGTTTGGACATCACCAAAGCCATCTAGGTGAGAAGGCGCGCACAAGGTGATAACACCGACCTTCGGTCTTGCGATAGCACATAACTTCTCGATATCCTTCGGGTTACTAGCGCCCATTTCTATGACGGCATAATTATGAGACGAATCAAGCCTAAACAAAGTTAAAGGAACGCCGATATCATTATTAAGATTCCCTAGAGTGACCAGTGGCTTTTTATTTTGTTCTAATATAGAGCCGAGCATTTCTTTAACCGAAGTCTTGCCAGCGCTACCTGTTATACCCACAACCGGAAGCTCAAAACGACCCCGCCAATTTTGTGCTAAATCAACTAAGCCTGCGCGTGAATCAAGAACTTTAATGATAGGTAGTCTGGAATCACCAAGCTTGCTCGATACGGCCCCAATTGCACTTTTTTTCAGTGCATCGTCCAGTAAATCATGGGCATCAAATCTTGGTCCTTTTAGTGCAAAAAATAATTCACCAGGATGTAGGCTCCTTGTATCTGTACTAACACCCTCGAATTGTCTGTCCTCACCTATAAGCCTTCCCCCAAGAAGATCGGCAGCTTCAGACAGACGCATGGAAATCATATTATTGCCCCCGACTGAAGACAGGTACTGGCTATGGCACGGTCGCTGAAGGGGTACTCTATTCCATTTTTGCTCTGGGTAGTTTCGTTTCCCTTACCAGCGATAACTACGTAGTCGCCCTCCTGGGATAACAAAATTGCTTTCCGAACAGCCACCTCTCTGTCAGGCTCGATTACGAACTTATGCTTGTCAGTTACATTAGCCATAATGTCAGAGAAAATACTCATTTGATCTTCGTAGCGAGGATTGTCAGATGTTAAAAATACTTTATCAGCTAGCTTTTCGGCGACAACTCCCATCGGAGCTCTTTTAGTTTTGTCCCGGTCTCCACCACAACCAAACACCAAAAATATTTGACTTTGGTTCAATTCTTGTACTGTAGACAAAATCGCGGATAAGCTATCAGGTGTATGCGCATAATCTAAGTACACTAGGCTACCAGTACTGGTTCTCCCCAATAATTCCATCCTCCCAGGAATAGTCTTGAATTTTTTAAGGCAGTCACCCACACGATCAAGCTCGTAGCCAAGTGAAAGTAGCGTAGCAGCTACCATCAGAAGATTATCTACATTAAATGCACCCAATAGTGGAGACGTGACCTTAATTTTTTCCTTATTCCAAAATAAATCGAATACAACCTCACGAGGATTCATTTCAATATTTTTAGCAATAATTAAATTAGAAAATTTTTGAGAAAAAGTTATTTGCTTACTAGAGCAAACCCACAATGTTTCGCTTCCTGTTAATTTATTATGTACTCCTATAGAGCACGGATCGTCAGCGTTCAGAATTACGTGCTCGTGACGATTCTCCTCAAACAAACGAATCTTGCTAGCACCATAGTTTTCTATAGTGCCATGATAGTCCAGATGATCATGTCCTAAATTTGTGAATGCGATAGAATGAAATTTTAGCGCCTGTAGTCTACCTTGAACTATCCCATGCGACGATGCCTCAATATTAGTGCAATCGACACCTAATGAATTAAATCTAGCAAATAACCGTCGTATATTGACTGCATCTAACGTGGTATGGGACGTTTCTTCCAAATCCATTATTTCGCCCGCGCCTAACGTACCAATATACCCACATTTCCCTTCAAGGAAACGCACCGCTAAAGCGGTTAAATAAGATACGGTGGTTTTTCCATTAGTACCGGTTACAGCACAGATTCTTAGATCGTTCGTCGGATATTTAAAGAATCTTTCAGCAATTTCTCCAACTCTATTGCCCAAATCTTGTAATACAAAAACTGGTACGTCATTAAACCCTCGAACAACATCTTTATCAGTCAAAATCGCCGAGGAACCTCTAACAGCACTATCTCTCATATTATCAATCGTTTGTTTGATACCTGCGCCGATAGAAAGAAAACAAGATCCGGGCTTTACTTGCCTACTATCCAATGTTAAATCAGAGATTTCGCAGTCAAATTGGCTAGGAATAGAATGTATCCCCCGCAGTAAGGAAGATAAATTAGTCCTATAATCGGAAACCACTTTGTTCAAAACGCACTCCCGAGTGGGGGGCGAATGGTTGCGAAGTTTTCTATCACTGGCTGACCAACACTCGTACCTGGTTCAATATTTAAAAGTCTAGTAGCCTCATTCATTATCTCAGAAAACACGGGAGCCGCGACTTGGCCACCGGTATAGTGTTCGCCTCGTGGTTCATCAATAACCACTACGCTGACTAGTTGTGGGGCGTCTGCAGGCATAATTCCTGCAAATAAAGCCATGTGCGCTTTGCTTGTATATTCGCCATCAAGTAATTTTCGGGCAGTACCAGTTTTTCCTGCTACGTTAAAACCTTGTACTCGAGCATTCTTACCGGTTCCTTCGTTAACTGCTACTACTAACATATCTAAAACACTTTTAGCTGTGCTTTCTTTTATAGCTCTTACTCTCGGAAAGCTGGGAGCCCCTCTTACAACATCAAGAGAAACCAACCAACCACCGTTAGCAATAACACTATATGCTCTTGCTAATTGGACTGTGGTGACAGTCATACCATATCCAAATGAATGGGTAGCATGCTCAAATGGATGCCACTTCACGTGAGAAGTTAGATCACCACGCGCCTCGCCATTTAACTTCAATCCTGTCTTTTCCCCGAGCCCAACAGCCCATAAAATATTCCACATCGCCTCAGGTGAGTGATCAAATGCTAGTTTGGTTGAACCTACATTGCTTGAGTGTCTCAAAATTCCTGTTAGACTGAGAATTCCGTAATCTCTGAAATCCTGCACCTTACTTTTACCGATCGCGATGGCGCCCGGTGACGTATCGACTGTAGTTTCTGGCGCATATCTCCCCCCCTCTAAAGCCATGGCGATCGTGAATGGCTTTAGAGTTGAACCTGGTTCAAATTTATCCGTCACAGCTCGATTTCGATACAGATGAGCCTGCTTTTCACTCGAAATATTAGGATTAAATGATGGGTAATTAGTTAAAGCCAAAATATTCCCATTATTGGGGTTCATCACGACGACAGAGCCAGAGGAAGCTTGGTTTTTAATCACAGCTTTTTCTAAAGCTCTATAAGCCGCGTATTGAACCCCGGCATGAATGGTTAAATATAAGTCTTTTCCAGGCTCAACTGGCTTTATAATTTGTAAACTTTTTACCACCTGTCTGCTAGCGTCTTGCAAGACACGTCTTTCTCCGGCCACCCCCTGTAAAGTGGCGTTATATAACTTCTCGATCCCCTCCTGGCCGCGATCATCTCGATCCGTAAAACCTATTAAGTGAGCCGTCACATTAGATGTCGGATAGTGTCGTTTGGAATATTCAGAAAAATATACTCCATCTATTCCGATCTCAGACAAAGTTTTCTTTTGCTCTTTAGTTAATTTACGCGTTAGAGGAATCCCTTTTCTATTTTTTTTCGTGGAAATTATTTTATGTAACTTTTCTGGATCCCAATCAATAATTGTAGCTATCCTATTTTGATGCTCCTCATTATTGATTAATTTTCTGGGATCAACTTCCAATGCATAATGGGGAACACTGACTGCAAGGGGATCTTTATTCTTATCAAAAATAATTCCCCTATCAGTAGGAACTCCCTTGATCCGGAGAGACCTTGAATCCGCGCGTTTTTTTAAATCTACTGGCTCGTTTATTTGTAAATCAATTGCGCCCCAAATTAAAACCACAGACATAATAGAAAATAGTGCTAGCACAGCTTTCCGCCTATTCCGAAAGTCGAAAGTTACTTTTCTTTGAAGATTCATTTAGTGCTAACTACAGTCTTAGGTTCAGGTAACTTCATACCTAAAGCGTCTCGTGCCACTTGTTCTACTCTGGAATGACTAGCTAAATTAGATTGCCTTAAAATTAGCCTAGCCCAGTCCTGTTTTAAAGCGCGACGCTGTGATTCGACTTTTTCTAATTGCTTAGAAAAATTTCTAGTCTCTTCTCTTTTAGTTACTAATGCCAATGCTGAGGCGAATACGCAAATCGCTAGGAATAAAACGAAAATATTCGTTTTCATAGACACCTCTCTATTGACCTTAAGCGGGCGCTTCTAGATCGCGGATTTATTTTCTTTTCATCCATACTCGCTCGTATCAGCCTCGGTTTTACTAAGCGAAAAGACGGGATCTGTTGACTATTATCTTTGGCACTCTCACGCGCAATGTAATCTAGATCTCTGAAGCGATGTTTCACTATCCTATCCTCAAGGGAGTGAAAGGAAATCACCAAAAGACGTCCACCGAGCTTTAACAACTTTATAGCGCTCTCTAAACCATTTTCGATCTCTACTAATTCATTATTTATATGAATTCGAATAGCCTGAAAGCTTTTCGTAGCAGGATCAATTTTCGAGCGATTGAATCTAGTACATCCTCTAATGAGTTTTGCCAAACTGGATGTGCTGGTGATCGGCGCAACTTTTCGCTGTTCAGTAATCACTTTTGCAATCTTCCTCGAGGCGCGCTCTTCGCCATATTTCCAAAGAACGTCGCTTATTTCTCGTTCAGGAGCACTATTGATCCATTCTCTCGCCGACATATCGTTCGCTGGATCCATTCTCATATCTAATGGACCGTCAACTTTGAAACTGAAACCTCTATTCCGATCGTCTATTTGAGGCGAGGATAGCCCTAGATCAAACAAAATACCATCTATCTCCCCAGCAGCTAGATCAGCATATTGACCCATCATAGAGAACTGTGAATGTCTTACCCGCACCCTGCAATCATCTTTACTAAGACTATGTGCTACAGCTATCGCTTCAGGATCTCTGTCAAATACTGTGACTCTGCCGTTCGAGTCTAAATTTTTAAGGATAGCCTTAGAGTGTCCACCTCTGCCAAAAGTCGCATCTACGTAATGTCCACCAGGCTCGATGTTCATAAGGTTTAGCACCTCAGCGAGCAGCACGGGGGCATGCACCATCAGCTATAGCTCCTCACAGTGACAAAGACTCCAACGTAGGTGCTACATTGCCACTAGGCTCTTTAGCGCCGGCCAACCATTCCTCGCATTCAGTACGCCATCGAGTCGAGTTCCAAAGTTCCAACTTATTCGCTTGACCTAATAATATAACTTCCTTATCAAGATCCGAGACCGAACGTAACTCTGACGGAATAAGCACCCTGCCTTGGCTATCACAACGACATTCAGTCGCATAACCAGTCAAAATTTGCTTTGTTCGCCGACTTCCCTTATCGAAATCAGATAATAGGGCTATCTTTGCGGCGATATGCTCCCATTCAGCAATTGGGTAAAGAAACAGTGATCGGTCCCACGGATTCAAAGTCAATATTAGACCGGTACGATCTAATCGATTGAAAATATCGCGAAATTTTGCCGAAATAGCTAGTCGACCCTTCGAATCTATATTGACAACACTCAGCCCTTGAAACATTTACGTACAATCCCTTAACTGTAAATTATGGTTAACTAAGCTAGAAAAGTGAATTTTCACCACTTTCCCCCACAATTCTCCACTCTATGCGCAACTATAAGGAGACAAGTGGAAATCTGTCAAGAGAAAATGACTAGTTTTTAGGGGAATTCTTGCTTATACAACAAGTACTTAGGCTAAATAATTCGCGAACAAAGGAAATATAAGTTATACATAAATAAAATATATCATTCAAATCATATAGATAAATTTTATTGCTCACTTAATACATTATATTTATGCACTTAATAAGATCAAATTAAGGCAAGTTGGCCTATAAGCCGGGTTCTGTATCCCTATAACAGGGTGATGACCATTCATCTGCGACCCGCGTCACCGCGAGCCTGAAGCGACCTACCCGAAAGCTAACACGAGCCGCGTTATCCCGCTTTAGCGAGGCACTTTCCTATTTGGTCTTGCTCCGAGTGGGGTTTACCCTGCCATTGGCGTTAAACCAATGCGGTGCGCTCTTACCGCACCTTTTCACCCTTACCATAACGGCGGTATATTTTCTGTGGCACTTTCCGTAAGCTCTCGCTCCCCAGGTATTACCTGGCACTCTGCCCTATGGAGCCCGGACTTTCCTCTAATTCCCGTTCTTTTTACGAAACAGACAATCAGCGATCACCCAGCCAACTTGCCAGCTGAGTTTCTGATATAGTCAGAAAAATTGCAACCTTAATGAGAGGAAAGTTTCAACGCTCTCTCATAGACAACGTTCCTATTTACCCCAGATATCTTTCGGGCCAATGAAACTGCTTGTTTTAAGCCTAACTCCTCAAGTAAAACACCGAGCAGACTATCTAGGTCACTGTATTCAAATCGCTCCTCAGCTCCTGACAAGACAACCACAAATTCTCCCCTCACTATAGCTGGATTATCATCTAAATACGCGATGATTTCAGAAACCTTACCTCTATAAATAGATTCAAAACGCTTCGTGATTTCACGCCCAATTACTATGCGACGGTCACTACCCAGTATCCTAGAGATACTTTTTATAAATTCGATAATTCGATGAGGAGCCTCATAAAAAATAGTTGTTCTAGTTTCGGACTTAAGAAGTTTTAATCGATGTTCACGAGCAGTTTTCTGTGAAGGAAGAAAACCTTCAAAGGCAAACTTACTAGTGGCTAGACCACTAACGGAAAGCGCAGAAATCAAAGCGCATGGACCAGGCACACTAAAAATATTGATGTTAACCGTAGCTGCCTTTTGTATAAGTTTAAATCCAGGATCACTAATTAAAGGAGTACCCGCATCGCTAATTATCGCAAACGTCATTTTCTCATTTTTTATTTGGTTCACGATAACATCCGCAAGATTTTTTTCGTCCTGATCATTATATCGTCGCGTTTTAGTCTTTATTCCATAGTGATCTAGTAAAAGACTGCTATGCCTAACATTCTCGGTTAAAATACAATCCACCGACTTTAATATTTCTATGGCCCGAATAGTAATATCACCTAAGTTACCAATGGGAGTTGCGACTATATATAGAGAGGGTTCAACAGCTAATTTATCGTTCATATTTAGGATGTATCTTTATAAAGTGAGTAATCGCCTAATAATTCAAACTCATGATGAATATGGTAACCAACATGCTGGTCAAATTTACTACAATCGTCACTGGCCAGAATTTTCATCTAGTAAAAATTCAAGCTCTGACAGCTTCATATAAACAATAAAGTTTCCAACAAACAAGTGTTAATTTCTGCCATGAAATATAAGTGTAACTTAATTATAATGTTCTAATTACAAACGAGTTACTCCCCTTAGAGAACGGTAAAACAAATGACGATATCTAGAATAATATTGTTTAGCTGTGCGGTAATTTTAAGTTTTGCCATACAAAGCTGTGGCGTCGCGCCTCGTACACTAGGAACCTATATCGAAGATCATTCAATCGTCTCGCAGGCTGAAAAAATTATTAAAGAGTCAAACCACGCCAAGAGCGATTTCTCCGTTCAAGCGCACGCTTTCAATGAAGTGCTACTGCTGACTGGAGAAGTTGCCCAAGAAAAAATTCGTATAGATCTTTTCGATAGAATCACGAATATCCCAAAGGTACGACAAATTCAAAATGAAATTAATATCAGCAATCCAATTAAAAATCGAACTAAATTAACCGATCGATTCGTGAAGTCGAAAATTAGATCAAAAATGTTATTTAAAAATATAGCTAAACGTCGAGAAGTAAAAATAATATGTAGGAATGGAACGGTTTATGTAATGGGGCTAATTAACAGCACCAGGGTAGCCGAATTAACGAAAATTGTGCAAGAAACCAGAGGAGTGAATTCGGTAGTTGTTCTAATTGAGACCACGAAATAACATCAAAATTAGACTAA
>CAJWTO010000077.1 GCA_913047675.1 uncultured Pseudomonadota bacterium
AGCAAGAAGTTTGATCGGTATGATAAAGGAGGACGAGGTGTTTCTTCGAATAAACCCGGCTAATAGCGATTCGAATTATCCTCAAGCTATATCATTAGATGAAGGACGATAGGCTGAGTGCCAGATAATGGTAGGTAAAAATGACGGGGACATTTTTGCTTTAATTCCAGCCGCAGGTGCGGGAACTCGAATGGGTGGTCAGGTTCCTAAGCAATATTTATCGGTTTTGGGAAAGACAATATTAGAACACACCCTTAGCTTGCTCGCGAACAATAGTAAAATAAAGCGACTTATCGTAGCAGTAGCTGAGGATGATCAGTTATTCTCTACTTTGCCATCATCAATTGTAGAGAAATGCACAATCATCACAGGCGGGACTGAGCGGAGTGACTCCGTAATGGCAGGTCTAAATTATTTGAAAAAATTTGCGCCTGATTGCTCGTGGGTTCTTGTTCACGATGCAGCAAGGCCGTGCGTACAACATCGTGATATTGATAATTTAATTGAAGCAGTTAAAGGACACTCAGTCGGTGGTTTGTTAGCGACGCCTTTATTAGATACTTTAAAAGAATGTGTTGATTCGAGTATTGTTAAAAAAACAGTTGATAGGTCTAATTTATGGCGCGCTTTAACCCCACAAATGTTTAGACTAACCGTGCTACAAAAGGCGCTAACTGAGTCTATTAAAAATGGTGCGATGGTGACGGATGAGTCGCAAGCTATTGAACAGGCTGGACTTAGCTCTAAGATAATTGAAGGGAGTAGCCAAAATATAAAGGTAACGCGGCCTGAAGACCTTTGGTTGGCTAAGGCTATTCTTTCTCACTACAAGAGTATAGAGGGGAATTGAGGAAAATGAGAATAGGACATGGATATGATGTACACAAATTACAAACAGGGGATCATGTTTTTCTAGGAGGGGTTAAAATTCCTTATCAGAAAAGTTTGATTGCTCACTCTGATGGTGACGTGCTGTTGCATTCAATATGTGATGCTATTTTGGGCGCGGCAGGGCTGGGCGATATTGGTAGACATTTTCCAGATACTGATCCGCAATACGCTGAAATTAGCAGCCGACTTCTCTTGACGAAAGTAGGCGATCTCGCGGGCTTGAAAGGATTTTCAATATCAAATATCGACGCGACAGTTATTTGTGAGGGTCCGAAAATAGCTCCTTTTAGCACTCAAATGATTGAGAATATTGGGAACGATTTGAAAATTGACAGTACCAGAATAAATATAAAAGGTACCACTACGGAGAAATTAGGCTTTCTTGGGCGAGGTGAAGGAATTGCTGCGGTAGCTGTTTGTATTTTAGATGAATAGGACTCTAGGAAGTCCGCGCTCCTCTTAACAAAACATATGTAGCTCCCTCTGCCCCCAAGTTTTTAGGAGCCTGAGTGAACGCTAAGACTCTTTCGTCTTGGCTGAGCCAGTTACGCACGTTTGGCCGAAGTACAGACTTAGCACTTCGAGAATTCAGGCCTTTCCCGTGAATAATAAGGATGCAAATAGCTCTATGTTCTTGCGCTGTATTTAGAAAATGAGAGAGGCATATTCGTGCCTCTGATAGCCGCAGTCCGTGCAAGTCTAATTCACGCTTTACCGGATAAGTGCCTCGCTTCAGTCGCCGCGTTACTCTATCTTGAACTCCGGACTTTTTGTAGTCGAGTAGCTCGGTTGCGGGGAGATGATCATGCCAGCATATAGCATCATTAGTAGGCAAATTTTTGTTTATTTTAGATTGTTTAATTTTTTTTATCTGGCTTTGGCTGGCAACTTTTTTGTAAGGCACCACTCCTTGGATAAGCTCGGCGAAGCTCTCATTTCTCTCGATTTGACGATATGTTATTTTAGAACTTTTAGTCATATGGAAGTTGAAGCTAGTTTTGGATCCATCGTTTTGCGTTGTGGAAAATTTCCATCCAGACGCTCTCGGTGGGACTATTCAGTGCGCTTTTCCAAGATAGTTGCTGATTAAGAAAGACTCGCTCAGGGTGCGGCATCATCAACGTGACTCTACCGTCATCTGAGGTGACTCCCGCCACTCCATCGGTAGATCCATTTGGATTGGCTGGATATTTTTGAGTGACAATCCCATGGTTATTAACGTACTGCATACAGTATTTAGTCTCCCGGGTAAGTCCAGGATAATCTGCCCTACCTTCGCCGTGCGCGATTGATATAGGAGCTATTAATCCTTCTAAGTCTCTAAAAAAAATCGAGGGTGATTCAGAAATTTTCACCATACTTAGCCTGGCTTCGAATTGCTCAGAGAGGTTTTTTTTAAAATAAGGCCAGTGTGAGGCTCCTGGTATGATATCTCTTAAGCTCGAAAGCATTTGGCATCCGTTACAAACCCCAAGAGTAAATGTATCCTGTCTTGAAAAAAAATCTGAAAACTCTTCGGCTACAGATTTGTTATACCGAACTGCGCTCGCCCAACCTCTACCTGCCCCCAAGACATCACCGTAAGAAAAACCGCCGCAGACGGCGAGACCGGCTATATTTTTAAGAGAGATTGACCCACTGATTATATCTGACATGTGCACGTCTTGGGCTTCAAAGCCCGCATACTTGAAGGCAGCGGCCATTTCAGTAAATCCATTTATTCCCTGTTCTCTCAGGATTGCGACATGAGGCCGTTTCCCTGAATGCTTAGTATTTATTTTCCTCCTCGCAGGCAGGGGCATTTTTTTGATGCTCATACCAGGATCTGTCAGGTCAAGGATGCTTTCCAACTCTTCATTGGCAGTGCTGGGGTTGTCCCGGATAGATTGAATTGCGTGAGTAGTTAAGCTAAACGAGCGTAATAGGCTTTGTAGTGAGTTTTTGAGAATTACTTTCCCGTCAGAAAATATTGAGATTTCATTCTTCTCATTCGTGGTAGCAACAACGTGGATATGCTCGTTTAGACTTACATATTGCGAGAAATAGTCGAGGACAAAATGCTTGTTAGCTTCTCTAATTTGTATAACTGCGCCTAATTCCTCTGAGAACAGACATCCTATCGGGTTTTCTAATTTCGGAAGATTGATATCAAGACCACAGCGACTGGCGAATGCCATTTCTAGAAGTGTTACAATAAGTCCACCGTCTGATCTGTCATGATATGACTGTAAATAGCCATTCTCGTTTAAAAGTTGTATTGCAGTAAAAAAATCTTTGATAGCTTGAGGATCGTCTGCATCGGGGCATTCACCAAAATCTTGATTTTTAGTTTGCGCAAGGATTGAAGCTCCGAGACGGTCCTTGCCTTTACCTAAGTCAATCAAAATAAGTACTGATTCACTCTCAAAATCTAGTTTAGGGGTCAAACTTTTATTCACATCGATTACGGGCGCGAAAGCCGATACTATCAGGGATAATGGTGAAATATTTTCATGGTTAGTTTTGCGGTCTTGCCAATTAGACTTCATTGCCATAGAGTCTTTACCTACTGGTATATTAATCCCTAGCGCAGGACAGAATTCCATTCCCACTGACTGAACGGCCTCGTAGAGATTACTGGTTTCATCCAAACTCCCTTCGGCGCACATCCAGTTAGCAGAAAGTACAATGTCAGAGAGATTCATAATACGGGCAGCTGCAATATTAGTTATTGACTCGCCAACTGCCATACGGGCTGACGATCCAGCGCTCAGAATGGCCGCCGGTGCCCGCTCTCCTATAGCCATAGCTTCGCCCACGATATTATTGAAACCTGCTGCTGTGACTGCACAGTCTGCCACGGGGACTTGCCAAGGACCTATCATTTGATCGCGCACTGTGAGACCACCTACTGTTCGGTCACCTATAGTTATCAGAAAGCGCTTATCACCTACACTAGGAAAGCGCAAAACTTCGTGTAACGATTTTTCTAGATTAAAATCATGCGTAAAAGTTTCAGGTCGCTTCGGTGGTATTTTGGGCAAAAAATTTCTGACCAATTTTGGGGGACTACCAAATAAGAGCTCCATAGGTATATCGATTGAGTTAGTACCTAGCAGTGAGTCCTCCAGAATCAATTGTCTTTCTTCTGTTACCAGTCCGATGACCGCGAATGGACACCTTTCTCGCAGACAAATACTCTTAAAGTCTTCTAATCTCTCTTCCGAAATCGCTAATACATACCGTTCTTGCGCCTCGTTGCACCATATCTCTAACGGCGACAGACCGCTCTCTGCACTTGGTATTTTCCGTAGCTCAATTACTCCGCCCCGATCACTATCGTTTAATAGTTCAGGTACGGCGTTTGATAACCCACCCGCTCCTACATCATGAATCATTTGTATTGGATTTTGCTCGTTGTCGGAATAACAGACGTCGATGACTTGCTGACATCGTCGTTGCATTTCTGCATTACCTCTCTGTACGGAAGCAAACTCTAATTCCTGATCGATGGCACCAGCATCAACGGACGAAGCAGCTCCGCCCCCCAGACCGATGAGCATAGCCGGTCCACCTAGAACTATTACTTTACTTCCGATTTTTATTTTTAGCTTTTCAATATCTTTTTCTCTGATACTTCCCAAGCCACCTGCAAGCATTATGGGCTTGTCAAATCCTCTTGTTAGATGGTCATTAACTTTTTGTTCGAAGCTTCGAAAGTAGCCGCATAAAGCTGGCCGACCGAATTCATTATTAAATGTTGCTGCTCCAATTGGCCCATCAAGCATGATATCTAGCGCACTTGCCAAACGAGGATTTAAAGGTCTCTTGATTTCCCAGGGTGCATCAAAATTAGGTATCCGTAGATGAGAAACGGAAAACCCTGTAAGTCCTGCTTTTGGTTTCGCGCCACGGCCAGTCGCACCCTCATCACGAATTTCGCCTCCAGAACCAGTAGCGGCACCTGGGAAGGGTGAAATTGCAGTGGGGTGATTGTGCGTCTCCACTTTGAGGACAATATGCACCTCTTCTTCTATTTCCTCATAATATTTAGTTATAGAATTAATCAGCATACGATTCCCACGGTAACCTCTAGTTACGGCAGCGTTATCACTGTATGCAGATAGGACTCCGTTGGGATGTTTTTTATGAGTGTTGCGTATCATATCGAACAAACTAAGATCGCCTATCGCTTCTTCTCCAATCCAGCTCGCATTAAAAATTTTGTGCCTACAGTGTTCGGAGTTTGCTTGGGCAAACATCATGAGTTCGACATCTGTCGGATCACGATTGAGGCTGTTATATGAATCGATGAGGTACACAATTTCTTCGTCGTTTAGCGCAAGACCCATAGCTCGGTTGGCTTCATAAAGAAGCTGGTTGTCGCCAGAACTCCGAATCGATTGCAATTTTCGTGGTTTTTCGCGAACCCGAGGTTTTATTAGTTCGTCTACGGAGAATGAGAGAGATTCTGTCATTTTATCGTAAAAGGTATTAGCAATTTTCCCTATCTCGACATTGTCAAGTTCGCCTAAATACCAGACGGTTAATCGTTCTATATGCAATACTTTATCAAGGCCACAATTCTTGCATATATCTAGAGCTTTGCTAGACCATGGTGAAATAGTCCCGATTCGTGGTCTGACCGCGAAAGTCATTTGTTTTAATTTTTCCGCACTAATGATATTGACCGACTCGGTCAATTGACTTAGGCGCGAAAGCTCGCCCTCAGTCATTACGCTTCCGTTGTGTGTCTCGATTAGGTAAGCAAAAGTATTCCGAATTTTTTTTCGCTCATTTTTTGAAAGATTAATATTTTGCACGAGCTTTTCCAGCGCAAAATCAGAATATGCTTGGTTACCTTGTAGAAGTAGCATTTACTAACGACTCTCTCTTAAACTGTTTTTGCCAAAAGTTCAGCCAACCCTACGTATGTTGACGGTTTAAGACTTTTTAGCCTCTCTTTTTGCTCTCGAGGTATGGGCAGAGTTCCTATGAATTCGTGTAGCATCTGTTTGTCTATTTTTTGGCCTCGAGAGAATTCCTTTAACTGTTCATAGGCATCTTCTATGCCAAAGCCTCTCATTGAAGTTTGTATCGGTTCAGAGAGCACTTCCCATGCATTTTCCAAATCATGCTCTAAATTAGAAGAATTTATTTCTAACTTATTCAGGCCCTTTGTAAGTGATTTAAGAGCGATTAGACAGTAGCCTAATCCACTTCCCATATTTCTCAGAACTGTCGAATCAGTCAGATCCCGTTGTAAGCGAGAAACAGGCAGTTTTTGCGCAAAGTGCTGCAGTAAGGCGCACGATACGCCTAAGTTTCCTTCGGCGTTTTCAAAATCAATGGGATTAATTTTGTGAGGCATTGTAGAAGACCCTACCTCATTATCGATTTTTTTTTGATTAAAGTACCCGACAGAAACGTAGCTCCAAACATCTCGGCTTAAATCTAATAAAATAGTGTTAAGTTGACACAACGCGTAGCAATACTCAGCAATGCAGTCATGGGGCTCGATTTGCGTTGTGTAGGGATTAAAGCCTAATCCAATTTTTGCTACTAAACGTTCGGCTACCCCTGGCCAGTTAACCTCAGGTGCTGCCACTATGTGCGCATTATAATTTCCGACCGCCCCATTTATCTTGCCTTTAAGTTCAACACGCGACCACTTAGACAATTGTACCTCTAACCTAGCGACAAAGTTGCTTAGTTCTTTCCCCATGGTAGTGGGACTCGCCGTTTGTCCGTGTGTTCGAGACAGCATCGGTTGCGCACTCAGTTGGTGCGATTGCTCCCTTAGTATTTTTATAACTTCTATAAGTTTAGGTAGCATGACTAGAGAACGAGCCTCATTCAGCATTAGGTTATATGCGAGATTGTTGATATCTTCTGAGGTACAAGCAAAGTGGATAAAAGGTATTGCGCCTTTTAATTCCGAGTCTAAAGAAAATTTTTCATTTAGATAATATTCTATAGCTTTAACATCATGGTTTGTGACGGCTTCGATGTTTTTAATTTTCTGAGCTTCGCCGACATTGAAGTTTTCCAAAATAGCGTCCAGCTTCGTGGATGTTTCGGCGGAAAATTCGGGTAGTAGAGTAAAATTGTCTTCTTTTGATAGTAGTTTTAGCCATTCGACCTCCACCACGAGTCTGTAGCGTATAAGGCCATACTCACTCATATAACTGCTAAGTTCTGAAGTTTTGTCAGAGTACCTCCCATCGAGTGGTGATAGAGCAGTTAATTTCCCATTTTCCATTGGACTTCCTCAGTTACATTTTAAGGGCAAGGGTTCGGTATTTTTAGGTGTATTTTTTCGATCGACTTATGCAATTCGCCGCTAATGTGCACATCTACAGATTTTAGGTTATGCCTCAATTGTTGCTCGTTCGAGAAACCTATAATAACGCTGGTAAGAAAAGGTTTCGACAGGATCCAACTGATCGCCAAATGGGCAGGATCAATCTGCCATTTCCTAGCCAGCGCAACATATTCTTTGGTAGCGTTACATGCTATCGAATTTTTATATCTTTTGTAATGGGAGTAGCGATTCAAGCGAGCATCAGGGGGAGCTAACTCGTTTATATATTTCCCGGTGAGCATGCCGAACGCAAGCGGCGAATAACTTATTAAACCACAGTCTTCTCTTAGAGAGAACTCTGCAAGGTTAATTTCAAACGTACGATTGAGTAGATTATATGGATTCTGAATCGATGAAATCACCGGTAAGTTCCGCATTTCCGCTATTTTCCTGAATTGCATGGCTCCCCAGGCCGTTTCATTGCATAGGCCGATAGTTCTAATCTTTCCACTTTTTTTTAGTTGCAATAGCGCTTCAAGCGTTTTTTCGATATCAAAACTTAGCTCTGTCTTGGGCTTTTTATAGCCCAGTTGCCCGAAAAAATTAGTAGCCCGGTCGGGCCAATGCAGTTGATAAAGATCAATGTAGTCTGTTTGTAGTCTTTTTAGGCTACCGTTAACAGCATCACTGAGATTTTTCAGATCATGATTAGACTTCCCTTCTCGTATCCAAGGAACAAACTCACCAGGTCCGGAGGCTTTTGTTGCCAACACGACGTTATGTCTTTTTTTGCTTTTTAACCATTTTCCTAAGATTTCTTCCGATATACCATATGTTTCGGAGGAAGCTGGTGAGGGATACATTTCCGCTGTGTCTATAAAGTTAATTCCAGCATCGAGTGCAAGGTCTAAAAGTGAATTGAGATCTCTCTGGCATGAGTTTGGGGCTCCAAAATTCATTGTGCCTATGGAGCATTTTGAGACGGATATGTCAGTTTTTCCGAGTTTACGTGTTTCCATAGTGCTAGACTAATAATATAACAAAACGATAAGTCAGACATGTTTTAAGTGTCATTAGATTTTTAGAAGGTTTTTAAGTGATGGCTAGTAAGTTGGTTAGTAAAAGGTTTCGTGGTTTTTTACCAGTAGTTGTAGATGTAGAAACTGCTGGCTTCGTCTCTGAGACAGATGCACTCCTCGAAATCGCCGCTATTTTTCTGGATTACTCGCCCGAAAGCGGCTGGCGCACGAACCATTCTGTTGCTCATCATGTTGTACCCTTTTTAGGTTCTAATATAGAGCAAAGCGCTTTGGATTTTAATAATATAGATCCCTTTCATCCTTTTCGGAGAGCGGTGGAGGAAAAAGTTGCAATAACTAATATTTTTCAAATAGTGCATGATGAGCTGGAGAAATTTAATTGTACTCGTGCGATTCTGGTAGGACATAATCCAACTTTTGATTTGGCATTTGTGAAGGCTGCTTCTTCTCGGGTACGTTATAAGAAATTTCCTTTCCATCACTTTAGTACTTTTGACACAGCGGCACTTTCGGGAGTCGCTTTTGGTCAGACTGTATTAGCGCGGGCTGTAGTGTCAGCTGGTCATCAATGGGATCAAACTGAAGCACATTCAGCAATTTATGATGCTCAAAAAACTGCAGATCTTTTTTGCACAATTGTCAACAAGTGGGATCACTTTAACAGCGATGTCGGATAATTACTTGGGCAGATTCCATCCTTGAACTCTGTTACTTAGGTTTTTTGAATCGATTGTGGTCAGCATACTATCTTTTACAACCTGCTTACCGCGCACCCATACTTGTCTTACCTGACACGAATCTCCGCGGTTTACGATTAGTTTTTCGATATTACAGAGTGGGCTACTAACTCCATCTGTTAGATGGACAGAAACGATGTCCGCACTTTTACCTGGCTCAAGGCTACCTATATCATTTTCCATCCCTAGTACTGAAGCGCCACCTAGAGTTGCTAGCTCTATGATATCGAAAGCGTTGACTACGAGCTCGTTATCGTTATGGGATAGCTGGAGAGATGCGACTCTCATTTCCTTAAACAAATCGAACGTCGAGTTGTTAAAGGTACTATCAGTGCCTAGCCCAAAGTCACAACCGCTAGCAGTTAGTATACTGATTTCACATTCTTGGTTACTTTTGTTAATAGAGTTGCTGGGAGTATGGCATATACATATTCCGCATTTCTTAACAAGTTGGATCTCTGATTCGTGCAAGGGAGGGACGTGACTTACTATTAGCTTCATACCGTTCAGGTTGGCTAGTTCGAGTTCCATTAAGTTTGATGCTTGGCTCAAATTAGCGCTTACGTTTAGTCGTAAAGATAAATCTAATTCGTCTCCAATCGTTCCTAATCTGCTCAGAGTATCCCTTTGTGTGATATCTGATATTTGGGTAGCAAAGGTCCAATTTATAAGTGGATGAGAGCGGTATTTGTCATATAGGTTTTGTGCTTTTGTCAGGGAGTCATCAAGATTTGCTGACCAAATATTGGACTCATTAGTTATTAAAATACCTGGTACGCTCCTCATACCGAGCGAAATAGTAGCTGCGGCCACATATTCGCCTGAAACACACGATTCACTGAAGCAGGTTGTGCCACTTAACAGCATTTCGGCGCCGGCGATTAGAACGCTATCTTTGATAAATCGATCGGCTTGTCCCCCAAAATTTTGAGGTAAAAAACCCTTTTGGAGCCAAGAGTATCTACTATCAGTATGGTCAACTCCTCTTAAAAGTGAGAGCGATGCTCCGGCTTGAGTATTGACTAGTCCGGGCAGTAATACATCGTTTCTACAATCAATACTCTCATATTCATCACTAGGCTCGATCCACTCGGTTGTTGGTATTAATGCAACTATAAGAGAATCTTGAACGATTAAACTATAGTTTTTAAGGATTGTTTTTTCAGGACGGATTGGGATTATCCAGCCTGCGTGTATTACCTGCAGCATAATTTTTTTAATAAATTTTTTGGAAAAATAAAGTTATCACAATCGATACTTTAGCGTCTTGTGAGTTTAAAAACATAATTATATTTGGTCCATATTGAAACTCGTAATTAAGGTGTGTTTAGGGGTAAGTTGTGTTATGCTTTTTAATGATATTTCATGTTAAATTATCTATATTAATCAAAGAGTTGTTTTTAATACGATGGTCCAATTA
>CAJWTO010000078.1 GCA_913047675.1 uncultured Pseudomonadota bacterium
TCCTTAACGCGGCCTGAAGAATTGTTTCGCGCTTTCCGACCGATAGAGTCTTCCCAAACGGCTCAACAGTAACATTGAAACTCTTTTTGCCTCGCCCAAATAATTCACCTAGCATTAAAGCAACACCCTTAATACAAAAAACGCTGCTAGCTGAACGACGCCCCCGCTGGCTGATTTTTGTAAGCATCAAACCGACTAGCGAGATTTTGTTTTGCTGCCACTTCACGCTCAGCGTTGGTGGCCCACTGCTTATCCCACAAATGTATCTGCGGGGCGATTATGAGCCTGTGGAGAGGCGGAATAAAACACAGTAATGAGTTTGTAAGACAGCCGGTTTTTAACACTGGTACTTCATCTGACTTAACCTTCGACAGCTCGTGAAACGGCCTATTAGGAAATTTATGGTGTTCCGAATGCTTGCTGACATTAAAAAGTACAATCTGAGTCATCAAACGATTGCAATTCCAAGAGTGCCTATCGCCATCAGGCTCGCCTGCAACACATACCGGGCCGTGATGAAACTGATATCCAACGCATTCATAAACCATTTTTCCAACAAAACAAGCGACAGCATAAACAGCTAATCCTGGAACGCCGGCTAGTAAAAATACTAGAGCAATCATAACCAACCAGCGAGAAAACGAGCGCAATACTTTATTGCCCAACCAGTACTCCGAGCGGTTATATTTAGCTAACCGTTCTTTCTCAACCTCCCATGCGCAAAAAAATTGCTTGAACGGCGCGCTTAAAAGAAAATCGTAATAATTCTCACCTCGCAAAGATAAGGACGCATCATGAGGTTGCCCTAGAGTAATATGATGTCCGTGAACATGTTCAGTCTCAAACTGCAGTCCTCCAGCTAACGCGAATAAACCGCGCCCAAAAAACATCGCAACCGGATTCCATGTCCGATGAATCAATTCATGTCCAATCAGCGTGTTTATCGCACCAAAAAAGATACCCATCCCTAGACACGCACCGAGCAAATCAAAAATCCCATTGCCCTCCCGACTCAAAACCGCATCATAGCCGGTTATCTCACCTACATAGGCGCCTATACTAAGTAGGTCACCCGGCGCTACCATCCACAAAAAAACAGTTATCGTGATTACCATCGCGGGTAAATAACTGTACATAATCAGATTCAACATAAATGGAAACTTGAATTCAGGCGCTTCACCATGCTCCCCGAGAATTAAGTCGCCTAGGATAGAACCAATGATGAACGCGAGAAATCCTAGCCAGAGCCAATGTCCCCCTAATAGCATCCCCAAGACGAATAATGATAGGAAAATATGATTGGTCAAAAATTTAAGATATTTAAGCATGAGTCAGAGCCCTCCCCAGTTCTCTAATCAGTGTCGTTGCTGCATTCTAAGCCGAAATTATTCACACTTAGCCATCGCCTAAAACATTTTTTTTTGAGGCACCACATGCCTCTGTTAGCTTCACAATTTGAGCAACTTTACCTAGCATACGCGCCAAAAAATCAATTATCAATTGTTTGTAGCGGAATTGAGATATGCTAAGGTATCTAACTTTCAATCGTGGGGGGCGAAGAAAAATGCCGATAGCAGCAATCCGAACACCTGAAGAACGATTCGCTTATTTACCTAACTTTCCCTACAGTCCTAACTACATTGAGTCACTTCCTGGGTACCATGGACTCAGAATGCACTATGTAGATGAAGGTCCTATTGATGCCGAAAATACTTTCCTTTGCCTGCACGGAGAGCCAACTTGGTCCTACTTATACAGGAAAATGATCCCAGTTTTTGTGAACACAGGAGGGCGGGTAATAGCGCCAGATTTTTTTGGTTTTGGACGTTCAGATAAACCTATCAATGATTCGGATATCACATTTTCATTTCATCGCGATTCACTTTTGCGCTTAATTGAACAACTAGATTTACAGAATATTACTTTAGTTTGTCAGGACTGGGGTGGCATCTTAGGGCTCACTCTACCCGGTAGCATGAAAAATAGATTTAAACGCTTAATCATCATGAATACAGCCTTGCCAATAGGTAAATCACTTGGAGAAGGCTTTGAAATGTGGAAATCTTATGCTGCGCAGTTTAACGATGTTTCTGTCTCTGGCCTATTGGCGGCAAATTGTCCTGGCGTATTAGACATGATGGATATTGCCGCTTATGCAGCCCCGTTCCCAGACGCGACTTATAAAGCCGGTGTAAGACGCTTCCCCGAGTTAGTTGCGGTAAACCCTGAGATGGAAGGCGTGAACTACGCGGAGGCCGCTAAAAGATTTTTATCAACCGAGTGGAATGGACAGTCTTTTATGGCTGTTGGATCGCTTGACCCGTTTTTCGGTCAATCAATCATGGATGATCTAAGGAGCACCATAAAAAACTGTCCAGAACCTGTAGTCCTTAGTGATGTAGGCCACTTTGTTCAGGAATGGGGAGAAGACGTCGCTAAAAAGGCTCTAAAGTATTTTGAAAGCACCTAATGAGGCTAGCTTAGCTCTATTTAAATCTGCCTTCCTTGATACTGATAAATACCCAAATTCCCCCGCATCCCGCTAATAGTTGGGTGATTTACCTCACCCACTGAAAATACATCATCGCTATTTTTAGTCTGAATTATATATTCCCGCACGATATCCCAAATGAGTCTTCCGGAGGGGGAATCTCCAACTACCGCCCAACCACTCACATTGTAATTCTCCCGTGGTAGAAGAGGTTGGCTCGTTTTGAGAAATTTCACATCACTTATCCTGTTCCCAAGACTATTTTTGGGAGAAATCGTATAAGATAGGCCACCCACCCGAACCATATCGCCACCCGACTGTAAGTACGGATCAGACTCAAATAAATTATCGGCCACCTGTTCCAAGACTTGAACTATTTGACTACCATTCATTTTTCGTGTGTACGTTTCGCCGTAAGTCGTGGCACATTGGTTCATCACATCGCGCATGGTAATCCACTCGCCCGCTAACAAAGTAGTGCCCCAACGAAACCCTGGGGATAGAGATACATCACTGGCATATTCATGCTCAAGCGCATTACAGATTAATTGATCCCAAGATCCCATAAAATTGCCTCTTCGGTAAAGCAAGTCAGAAGTTTTAGCCAATTTTTCATTTAATATCGAGTCGAACGACTTCCCAACTCTATCTTGATTACAAGAGTAAGTTGCTGAACGGCTCTCAATAATATTGTGATCATAGACTCGATTATTTAATCGTTTGATAAACCTTTCGACGGTGGGGTCAGGCGCTATCAATCTGTCAAAAACTGGTGCCATTTGATACCTAATACCATTCACCTTGTTGTTTTTGATATCGAGGTCCATAACTCCGATAAATTTTCCATTCGATCCGGCATTAGTTACAAGACATGTTTTACCATTGGGACTTTCAACCTCCACAGGTAGTGGAATACCGTCATGAGTGTGTCCTCCTAATATAGCGTCAATATCTGAAACACGACTGGCCAACTTAAGATCAACATCCATCCCGTTGTGCGACAGTAGAAATATTCCAGCGGGCGCATACTGTCTTTTGATGTCTTGTACTAATGTAGTTAAATCATCCTCTCTAATACCAAACGACCAGTCGGGAAAAAACTCGGGAGGATTTGCATTTGCAGTTCTAGGAAACGCTTGCCCGATCACTGCTATTTTCTCTCCAGCAATTTCCCTAATGGAAAACGGTTTAAATGGGTAGCCGAAATCTTCGTCAAAAAGACCTATCCCATTTTGCCCACGCACCAAATCAAAATAATCATCTTCAAATAAGCTATCTTCTTTAATCCGCAAATTTTGACTCAGAAACTCACCTGCGAATAAATTCAAATTCGACAAAACCTCTTCTTGGCTGTAAGTGAATTCCCAGTGACCAGTCATCAACTGTATCCCTAAAATATTGGATGCTTCCACCATGTCTTGTCCGCGGGTCCAAAGCGACGTTGCAGAACCTTGCCATAAATCACCACCATCAAGTGTAAGGGTGTTCGCCACACCACCTGCCTGCGATCGGAATCTATCAAAAAGTGTTTTTATATTGGAAAGACCTCCCATTTTACCAAATATATGAGCATTTTTTTCAAATTCGTGACACGTGTATGCATAAGCTTCCAAAGTACCTGGTTGAATAGACAATTTATTGATGAGAGTAGTGCCAACTAAATGAGGAAGCATATTACTCGAGCTACTAATCCCAAGATTAACATTAGGCTCCCTAAAGTAAATTGGATTGAGTTGGGCGTGAATGTCCGTGGTATGCAATAACCGAACTTGTCCTAACATAGGAAAATCATAGATATCGTCATTCAAAAAGTCTTGTGACTCTGAAGCCATTAAAGAATAAATGGAACCAGACAAACTCCCTGTCGCGGCCAACCCGATAGACTTAATGAGTGTTCGACGAGATAGCTTATTATTCATCAATTGCTACCATAAAAATATCACTCCCCCAAAAATGTCCTAATCACTCGAACTCCATCTCTCTGAAGATACGCCCAGAATTCTGCCTCGCCAATTCAAAGTATGTGTCTAAATAGGAATACTTTGTTTGATCGATACTATAGGCATCTTGCAGGTCTCCTCCATTATCTATTATTTGACCTACTTCACTGCGCATATACTGCAAATAATCGCGGGTATACTTGGTGACTTTAGCATAATCCGTGGGTCCGCCATGTCCGGGGATCACTACATCTGCTCCCAAGGCGAGAAAGGCTGCCCAGGTATTAATCCACCCGTCTGTATCGGTATATTCGAATATCGGTAACATTCTCTGATGGAATGCCACATCACCGCTAATCACTAACTTTTTAGCAGGTAACCAAACTACGATGTCTCCTGGGCTATGCGTTGGCCCAAGATGAAGCGCCTCTATCCTGACACCTCCCAGCGTCACAACAAATTCAGACTCGAAAGTGATGTCTGGCTCAGAAAGTTTTGTTCCAGAAAGTTTATCTCTTCGGCTATCGAGGAGACCATTTAAAATTTGAGCTCCCTTTTTTTGAATCTCGCCAGCCGCATCAATATGCGCGACTACTTGAGCCCCCTGCTCTTGCCAGTAGCTTGAACCAAGCATTGCATGTCCCTGACCATTTTCGAGTATCACGTATTTCACTGGCTGATTGGTCAAGTTCTTAATCTCGTCATGCAGTGCTTTTGCTAAAAGATAATTCTCACCCGCGTTAACTACTACAACCCCCTCATCTGTAATAATAAATGTAAGATTATTGTTATGTCCTGAATTAAAATAATCTCCTGGGCCAGTAAACCCAATTGCAGACCAGACCTGTGGAACAACTTTTTGCGGGAGCCTATAGAGCATTGATCTCGGCGCATTATCTCCCTCCAGAGGGAGGCCCTTACTCTTCCAGTCTAGAAAACCATCGGAATAGTTTTTGACATTTGTGTAACCCATTTTCATTAATGCCAAGGCGGCAAATGGACTCCTCTGGTTGGTGTCACAAAAAACTACTATCGGATGATCTCTATCAAGAACTCGCTCTGGGACCTTATACTCAAGCCAACCGCGTTCGACATTGTGTAATCGCGGCAAATCAATGGTTCCACCTTGTTCATCTATCTCAGATGGCGTCCTTACGTCAATATAAATTGGTGGGTTAGTACTCTGAGAGATACGTAATAATTCTTCAGTATTTATATTTGTTATTTCGGACAATGCCTTTCCTACTAAAACGTGTCCATCCATTATTTGATCTGACTTCGCATCAAAAGAAAAAAACATTGCGAATAAAAAATTTAAGGCTAGAATTTTTTGCTTAGTCACCATGCACGACCTCAATACAAAAACTGGGGATACCAAATAATTTTTAGCTATACGAAGCTACACTAAAAATATAAAAGGCTTGAATTAATATCTCTAATCGTACTTTAATGAACCGCTAAATCAAATAACCACTTAACCTCGGATCGCGCAACTGATGAAAAGGAAAAAGTTTCTGAATAAACAATTTTCTTCATGGGTTTTTTTAACAGTAATGCTATTCACATCGCTGGTTGCCGAATCACTTGACGCGGATAGGGAGCAGAGAATAGCCTTGCAAACTCTACAAACCCTCTTTCTGGGAGAACCAATCTGGCTAAAACAAGATAAGTCAGCGCAGTCCTTCTTAGGTTTGGTGACAACCAGCAACGAAAATAATTACAGTATCCTGATGATCCATGGTACGGGTCAAGGTCCTGACACTCCTTACGTGATTGGCCCCATGCGCGAGCTCCTGTCTGAGGATGGTTTTGGGACACTCTCTATCCAGATGCCTGTTTTATCCGACGATGAAAATTACGATAATTATATAAAAGTATTCACCGAATCCAGGCGCCGGGTCGGGCAAGGAGTTAAGTTCTTGCGAGAAACTAACCCCAATTCAAAAATCGTTATTTTGGGGCACAGCATGGGGAGTACTATGTTAATGGATTGGCTTTCTAATAACGATTCAGCAGATGTCTCTGGGTTCGTTGCTATTGGATTGGGATCCACCAATCAAAAAAAATTGAGCAGTCGGGTATTCTCTTCTAGAGACCTTAATTTGCCGATATTAGATATATTGGGTGAGAATGACTACGACTCGGTGTTGTGGTCAGCACCTCTGCGAAAAAACGCCATACTCGCGACCCACAAAAAATCGGCTCAAATAGTTATCGAAAAAGCAGATCATTTTTTTACTTCCCACGAGGAGACTATTGCGCTTTCTATAATAACGTGGGTCAAAAACCTATAGAGCCGGCGCATTAGCGAACTTAGTTCGAGGTCTATATTCTATTCAATTACTCGGCGCTTCCAGCCATTCTCCTCTCTCGTAGCTTGTGCCAGCGCAGCATCGCTTTGTGCAAGACCCTGCGAAAGTAGACTCAATGCCTGCGCCTTGTTACCCGCCTCATACTCTTCACGAGATCTTCTGAGAATTTTTTCCGTATCACGCCACTCATAACCTTTTAGAGCAGCTCTTAGCCGCAAATCTTCTGCTTTTTGCCATTGAGTATCAAAATTCAACTGAGCCGCCTCAGCGCTCAATAATGTCATCAAACCGACGCCAAAACATATCATAAAAAGTCTCTTATGAGTGCTCATCGTCGCGTACTGGGGCCATTGAACTTAAGACCATTACTCATGTAACTTAAAAAATATTCAAGATTTTTATACTGTTCGCTCTGGCCAGCTAAAGGCTTTGCACGCACTTGGCTGTTGCATCCGCTAAATCGTCGGTGCAAAGTTCCTATAGAGCCCCATTTAAACCGGTACACAGGAAAATTAGATACATGACCTAAGCTAGGGCTTAAAATTTCAGCTCGAATACGCATTCCCGAAGAGGCTACGTGACAATCGACGCAGGCAAAATTAAGCTGACCCCTTTTGCTGTAATAATATTTTTTCCCTTGCTCGTAGGCGTTAATTGCAGCCTCACCCGAAACCTCAACCTCGATGATTTCGCCTCTTGAATGCAATGCCAGATAGGCAGATATTTTAGCTATATCGCCCGTCTTATACTTGAGCGGCTGTTCGCCATGAGACACCCGACAATCATTGATCGCTAATTCAAGGGTTACCACTGTATTTCGGTTTACATCAAAATAGGGATAATTCTTTTTACTTCTTTTACCATCCACGAAACAGTCACTATATGAAGATCCGTCTGAGAAAACTGTCTCATTAAAAAGTATCTCGCCCTCGTCTATAGCGATACCATAGGGGGGAAACTCCTCAATTTCTAGCCATTGTTGCCGACGCTTTTGGTCAATGGCATACACGCCGTTAATAAAGTCACCAACCGGTATTTCAGGGAACTTGTTATAAAAATAATTTTTAAAGGCGGTTTGATCAGAAGCTGGGTCAGCCCACACCGCGCACGAGAGAAAACAGCATATGAAAGTAGCGCTAAATATCCTCAAACACATGACGCCCCCCCAACAAGTTCTAGGAAAATTACTTCACGATAAAGTCACCGGAGTCGGTTTCTCCCTTACTATCAATAGAAGTAAAATTCAGTGTATCGCCGACCTGAGGTCCCTTTATCTTAAAAGACAAATAAGGATTTTTTGAAACTGCTGGGCCCAAGTTAGTCCGAAAAACCTCTTCACCATTCCAAAAACAGGTAGCTTCAGTAATATGGTACGCAGGAATTTTCTCTCCTGTAGTCGCATCAACACGCAGACCGGTCTCCATGATGTGTTTCATCAGAACCTTGACTTGAACAACGTCCCCACGCATTTTTGCTTTACCTTTAATCGCCATGACTACTACTCCTCTTAACCACCACAGCCACCAATAGTAACTTTCACTTCTTGCGTCGCAGTATAAACATTACCGTTCGCGTAGACCGCAGCCACAACATTGGATGTTTCGCCCATTTTTATCCTTGTCGCTACCGATGCAACTGCATAGGGAGTTAATTCGAAAGTCGCAGCCAGCGGGTTAGGATTACCCTCCACATAAACACTAATACTTTCAACATCCTCAATAGCGGTGGAAACTGTTACCGGAACTACGGCTCCATTTTCAGCTATTTCGGGGACCTTTAACTTTACCCGATCACTATCTTGTGGTGCTTGCCCATAAAGTTCGGAAATAGCGTCATTAACCGCCTCACTGTTAAAAGCATCTTTCGGCCAAGCCGCAAACAGTTGACTCGGGATCACTGCAAGCGCACCTAGGTAAGCAAACGAACTAAGTAAAGCTCGTCGTGATAAGTTAGTCAAATTCATATCTGGTCCCGCCCAATTGTTAGGTGTCTGTTTACTAATTTATAGAGTATACAAGTATTCTACTATTTTATGGATCTGATCTTCCGTCAGAATACCGTGCAACCCAAAGGGTGGCATTATCGTATCTCGATTATTCGCCAACGGATTTGAAATTTGGGCAACTAGTTTTTTCTTATCAGGAAATCGACTTTTCATAGAGAACAGTGGAGGGGCAGTGTTTCCAGAAAACGGCCCGTTATCTATCGCATGGCATGCCAAACAATTCCCCATTTTTCTATCTAAAGTTAATCTCTTACCTGCGGCAACCCTTTGCTCAAGCACACCCCCTGCCCAAGCATTAGTGCAAAGCAATAATACTATTAACAAAAAAACTGACTTATCTCGTTTAATCTATATCTCCCGCGCTCAGCATATAGTCTACTGCCGCCTTCACCGATCCATCAGTGAGGCCTAAATTACCACCTTTAGCCGGCATATAACCCTTCTCACCCAGATATCCATTTAATGCATTCTGATAAAGTACTTCTAAGCCTTTTTCCCTACGCTGCCGCCAATCCTCTTTATCACCCAAAATAGGTGCCCCCGCGACACCGGCGTCGTGACAAATAACACATGCTTTTTTGTATGTCTCGATAGCTAAAGCGTTCGCCTCATCCGACTCAGAACTATCTTGCGATGCAACAGGAACCGAATTACTGAGGTGCCCTAAAGGCGTGACGCCCAGATCAGCGGCACTCCAAGAAGACATCTGTTCGGTAGTCAGGCAGTTAGTCATACACCGAGAGTTAAGTACTTCAGGTCGAGGATCAATGAAAAAACCTTTTTCGTTAGGTAAGGTTATTGTGGGCAGATTATGTTTCGTCAATACAAAGTCTTCGTCGACCTGGTCATTCAAATAAAGCACGTACGCAGTAAGGGCATAAACCTCGTTATCAGTTAATGACTGAGGCTGCAAAAACGGCATCGCTCTATGAATGTAATCCCATAATGTAGACACATAAGGCCAATAAGAACCGACAGTTTTTTCAGGTTTCTCTTCCTTTAAGGTCCCAATACCCCCTGCTATCACGGGCCAACGGTCCTCTCCTTCCCCAAAAACTCCGTGACACGAAGCGCATTTTTCCTCATACAACATTTCTCCAGACTCGACACTCCCGGAGCCCTCGGGTAAACCGGATCCATCAGGTCTGATATCTATATCCCAGCCAGCAATTTGCTCGGTAGTTGGAGAATGTCCAATATTAAAGCGGGTCTCTGCGTGCACAACATAAACAACGAAAACAGCCCACAACAGCATCCCGAGTAAAACCGAGAATTTAAGTGTTTTGAACATTCTTGACTTCACCAGTCGCTAAAACTTGCCAAGTATGGATCGAGTTCTTGTGATAAATAGA
>CAJWTO010000079.1 GCA_913047675.1 uncultured Pseudomonadota bacterium
CATTGATCGCGCGAGCATGTTTTATTATGCCCCCGATATAATAAAGCGCCGTTTCAGACAAGTTCCCGTAACCATCTCCAGCGAATAAGTTTTTGCCATCTTTGCTTATCGATTGATGCACATGCATTCCATTACCATTGTCACCGACCAATGGTTTCGGCATGAAAGTCGCTGTTTTCCCATAACCATGCGCTACATTGTGAACACAATACTTAAGGATTTGATTCGCATCAGCTCTTTTTACTAGCGTATCGAATTTAGTTCCTATCTCACATTGCCCAGCGGTTGCCACTTCATGATGATGGACTTCAGTCTCCACGCCCATTTCTTCCATTACTAAGCACATCGTAGATCTGATATCTTGAAGTGAATCCACTGGAGGCACTGGAAAATAGCCGCCTTTGACACCAGGACGGTGCCCTGTATTTCCATCCTCATAGGATTTGCTAGAATTCCAGCCCGCTTCGTCAGAATCAATGCTGAACCCTGCGCCTTTCATCTCGTTATTATATTTCACATCGTCGAAAACAAAAAACTCTGGCTCAGGGCCAAAATAAGCTGTATCGCCAATGCCAGATTCGTTTAGGTAAGCCTCAGCTCTTTTTGCCGCCGATCTCGGACAGCGTTCATAACCTTCTCCAGTCGACGGCTCGACCACATCGCATCGGATATTATAGGTTTTTTCCTCAAAAAATGGATCCATCACCCCAGTCGAAGCGTCGGGCATCAAAATCATGTCTGACTCATTAATATCCTTCCAACCGGAGATGGAGGAGCCATCAAACATTTTTCCAGATTTAAAAAAGTCCTCGTTAACTTCTCGTGCGGGAACAGTTACGTGTTGCTCTTTGCCTTTGGTATCTGTAAAGCGCACATCGACAAACACCACATCTTCATCTTTTATAGTCTTTAAAATATTTTCCACGGACATTTCAATTTTCTCCAACTTGAGTGAGGTAACTTAATCTTTTTATACTTTAACTACATGCACAAGGCGTGCCACTGCAGAACACCACAATTAATCCTTTTAAATGATGTCAGTGCAGGATAATTGCACGAAAATAGTGCAATTTTTGATACTTTATGAGCTTTTTTGGTGCGATTATGTGATTAGTACATCTTTTTCGTCGCGAATTAGACTATCAAAGGTCTGGCGACGGCGCACAATGCTGTAGGATGATTCATTTACAAGGATCTCGGCGCACCGCAAACGAGCATTATAATTCGAGCCCATGACAGAGCCATAGGCTCCGCAATCAGCGACAGCTAAGAGGTCTCCTTCAGATACATGCAATCGACGATTTTTAGCTAACGTATCTCCGGTCTCGCAAATCGGACCTACCACATCGCAGATTTCAGCTTCAACATCAGGCAAACACTCACAATAAGTCAATACATCGTGCCAACCATCATACAAAGCAGGCCGCAATAGATCATTCATACCCGCATCTACGATCACGAAATTTTTATCCTTCGTCTTTTTAATAAATTCTACCCGAGTAAGCATTAGGCCTGCAGGACCAATGATCGAACGACCTGGCTCTAAAACTAATTTAAACTCTGCCGGAACAGTTTTACATAACCCGTCTACGAGTTCGTTAATGGTGGGTGGCGTCTCACCACGGTAATCAATACCCAATCCCCCACCAACATCAATGGTCTCAATTTGTATCCCAATAGTTTTGAGGTCTAAGGCTAAATCAACTACATGACCTACCGCTTCAATTATCGGATCGACAATAGTTATCTGAGAGCCTATGTGACAAGCAATGCCTGAGGGATTTAGCCATTTAGAAGAGGAAATTCTCTGATAGAGTTCTCGTGCGTCATTAATGGGTACCCCAAACTTACTGTCTTTTAAACCAGTTGAAATATAAGGATGAGTTTTAGGATCAACATTGGGATTGACCCTCACAGCAACATTCACGAATGCAGCCATATTTGTAGCTACACTTTCTAGCCTTTCAAATTCTTCGCAGGATTCTAGATTAATGCAACCTACTCCAGCTTTTAGTGCCTCGGTGATCTCGTCTCTAGTTTTCCCAACGCCCGAAAAAACCGCACCTGCTGGCTTGCCTCCGGCAGCTATCACCTTATTCAGCTCCCCGATAGATACCACGTCGAAGTCCGATCCAATGAGGGCTAAAGCCTTCAAAATCGATAAGTTATCATTTGCTTTCACCGCATAGCAGATACGATGTGCCCTCTCTTTAAAAGCGCTATTGTAGTAGCACCATGCTTGCTCAAACGATCGTCGAGAATATACGTAGCACGGGGTTCCTACTTGGTCTGCTATTTCACCCAAATCAACATCGTCGAGATGTAACCGATTCTTATGATATTTCAGAAATTTCGATTTCATTTATACCCACTAGCAATGTTAAATTTAATCAGAAGACTGTGATCGGGCATCAAGAAGGTAGTTGTTACCATTACTTTTAGGGATATACAGCTCCCCTTTTTGGCCGCAGGACAGAATTGCGACTGACAAAACTATCACCACAAAAAATAGCTTAAATTTTTTCATCGTATTATTCATAACCTAATCGACAAGTACTACATTGTAACTAAGAAACTTAACGTATAATACGGTTTTCATAATATCCTCATTAGGGATTTTTTCTATGTTTAGAAAACTTCCTATCTTTAAAAACAGGTTTTACTAAATCAGGAAGTAAGCGCTCATTAACTTGCTCAACCAAAATCTTCTGACCGATATACTCCTCAATACTTTGCAGTGAAAAAACATATTCCTCACAGGCTAGGCTAATAGCATCGCCACTAGCTCCTGCTCTAGCAGTCCTTCCAATTCTATGCACGTAGTCTTCGCAATGATTAGGCAAATCGTAATTAACCACATGTGTGACGTCCGGAATATGCAACCCGCGAGCCGCCACATCGGTAGCGACAACTATGTCAATTTTACCCATCTTAAAATCATCTATTAATCTCTGACGTTTTGTCTGCTCCACATCACCCGATAGGGCTCGCGCCATGTAACCGTTACAATTCAAGTAGGCAACAAGTAAACTCACCACCCGTTTAGTATTCGCAAAAATTATCGTGCGAAATGGCTTCTGGGAATTCAGCAAACCTAACAATAAGCTAATTTTTTCGTCCGAGCTTACGTGGTAAAGCACCTGAGAAATTTTGCTCGCAGCTCGAGTTTCCGCGACGATCTCGACAAGCTTTGGCGTATTCATGTACTCATATGCTAACTCGTTTACTCTGTGTGAGAGTGTTGCCGAATAGAGCATATTTAGTCTCTTCGAGGGGTGGGGCATCCGCCGTAAAAGAAAACGCAGATCTTTGATAAATCCTAAGTCAAACATGCGGTCCGCCTCATCTAAAACCAATGCTTCAATGGAGTTCAGGGAAAAAACATTCTGTTTAAAATAATCTATAATGCGTCCGGGCGTACCTATGATGATGTCAGCTCCCATTTGGAGACTCTTCCGTTGCTTTTCGTAATCAACCCCACCATAAATCAAAGCTAACTTAAATCCTGTATGGGCTCCTAATATATCTGCGTCTTTCTTGATCTGTATAGCCAACTCCCGAGTCGGTGCCAAAATCAAAGCTCGCGGATTAGCCTGAGCTCCTCTAATAGGAATTTTACTTTCGTCGGACTCTTTCAGTAAACGATTCATCGTAGCAAGTAAATAAGCCGCAGTTTTGCCTGTTCCAGTCTGAGCTTGACCTGCAATGTCTTCGTTTCTCAACAGAGACGGTAACGATCTTGCCTGTATGGGTGTGCAAAATTCAAAACCAGCGTCTTTAACACCTTTTAAGAGCCTTGGGTCAATACCTAACTCATCAAAACGGACCGTAGACAGATCGTTGTCGTTCTTCTCCCCCGCTTCGACCATCACGGTCTTGGTTTTAGCTCTCGAAGCAACCGGTGCATTAACTCTTCTCTTGCGCCCCCTCCGCCTTGTAATTTTTTTTGAGGTAGCGTCAGACTTTCGTAGATAACGAAAGAATCTCATTCCTAAAAACAAAAAAATAACAACACAAAAGACTTGAATGATTGAGTATGAATTCATAGGATTATGTTTGCCTTTAGTTCTTTAAGCTTAATGTAGCTTATACTTAAATTAATTTGGCGATGGCTTCTCAACAATCAAAAGGAATAATAGACCTATAATGAGTGAACAATTAATTCATGTTACCGATGATTCTTTCGAATCAGATGTCCTGCAATCCAACGCACCCGTATTAGTGGACTACTGGGCCGAATGGTGCGGACCATGCAAAATGATTGCGCCTATTCTAGACGAGGTTGCGTCGGAATACGCTGACAAATTGAAAATAGCGAAATTAGACGTCGATCAAAATGCTGAGACTGCGCAAAAATACGGTATAAGGAGTATACCATGCTTAATGCTGTTCAAGGACGGCGATATTATAGCAACGCAAGTAGGGGCGTTATCCAAGAGCCAGTTAAGCGAGTTCATAGACCAAAATTTGTAGGTCGACTTGGCGTACAAATACCTTAGTAATTTATTACCCTCTGGGCTAGACTAAGAATAATTGTCATGTTAAAGTAATTATTCGGCTTGTATGCAAACCTGCAATCAAGCACCCCAAAACAACTCTTAATGCGCATCCCGAATCTCAGGCATTTTGAAATTTCTAATATCTAAATAAGTTATGTAATCCACAAAAACCTCATGATGAATCTTACCGAATTAAAACAAAAAACTGCGTCAGAATTATTGGTCCTTACTGAAGAAATGGGCATCGATGGTATCGGACGTTCAAGAAAGCAAGACCTTATCTTTAGCATACTAAAATCCCAAGCCAAAAAAGGGGAAGATATTTCTGGGGATGGTGTTTTAGAAATCTTACAAGATGGATTTGGCTTCCTTCGAACAGCTGATTCATCATACCTAGCTGGAGCAGACGATATTTACGTTTCTCCAAGTCAAATCAGGCGTTTCAGCCTGCGTACTGGTGATACTATTTCGGGAAAGATACGGCCTCCGAAAGATGGGGAGCGCTATTTCGCCCTCTTAAAAGTAGGCGAAATTAACTTTGAGCCACCCGAAAACGCTAAAAACAAAGTACTATTCGAAAATCTAACACCTTTGTTCCCGCAAGAACGGCTTCAACTGGAGTTAGGTAACGGAAGTACCGAGGATTTAACTCCTAGAATAATAGATCTAGCGTCGCCCATAGGAAAAGGTCAGAGAGGACTGGTCATTTCTCCTCCAAAAGCGGGGAAAACAATGATGCTACAAAGTATCGCTCACTCCCTAGGGGTGAATCATCCTGATTGCTATCTTATTGTGTTGTTAATCGATGAAAGACCTGAGGAAGTTACTGAAATGCAGCGTTCTGTGCGCGGAGAGGTGATTTCTAGTACCTTCGATGAACCTGCAAGTAGGCATGTTCAGGTAGCTGAAATGGTTATAGAAAAAGCTAAGCGTCTTGTGGAACATAAGAGAGATGTAATTATCCTGCTCGACTCTATCACGCGTCTAGCGAGGGCATATAACACTGTTGTTCCCTCATCAGGAAAAGTTTTAACTGGGGGCGTTGACGCAAATGCTCTTCAACGACCCAAACGCTTTTTTGGTGCGGCAAGAAATATAGAAGAGGGAGGAAGCCTCACCATTATGGCAACTGCGCTAGTGGACACCGGGTCGCGGATGGATGATGTTATATATGAAGAGTTTAAGGGAACAGGAAACATGGAGGTCCATTTGGATCGTAAGATAGCCGAAAAACGTATCTTCCCTAGTGTTAATATTAATCGATCGGGTACACGGCGAGAAGAAATACTGACTAAGCCTGATGAACTTCAAAAAATGTGGATTCTCCGAAAACTTTTACACCCTATGGAAGAAGTCGCAGCAATGGAATTTTTACTCGAAAGATTCAAAGCAACAAAAAATAACGCAGACTTTTTCGACGCGATGAAGCGCTAGTAATTTTGAAATAACTATTAACCTGGGGGCCAATCGAAGGGTCTGCCTGCCAGTATGTGTAAATGCAGATGAAAAACGGTTTGTCCTGCATCAGATCCATTATTGACTACTACTCGAAAACCGTCGGGATAGCCCAATGACTTCGCCACACGAGGAGCCGTTAGCAAGAGATGCGCCAACAATTTGCCGTCTCCATCAACGGCATCAGATAGCATCTTGATAGGAACTTTCGGACAAAGCAAAACATGAAACGGCGCTTGAGGAGCGATATCCCTAAATGCAATGCACAGATCATCCTCAAATACGATGTCCGCGGGAATTTCTCTCGCAATAATTTTCTCAAACAAAGTAGGTTCGGTCACGTGCTGCTCACCAATGCGTTGTTATTTCAGTTCCATCACTTTTTAGCTGTGGTCGCATTATAAGCTTACCATCTCGACGGAGAAAATCTCCAACGTGCTGAGAAAACGATCCGACTTTCAGGTCTTGGAAATAAAAACGCAGAGTCTGCGTAATGGTAGGGAACGCTATCTGAGACCAAGGAATTTTCTCCTCTTGATATAATTGACACTCTAAGCTTTCTACCCCTGGCGCAAAGTTTGGCTCGATTAAGTCTGCGAGAAACATCACATAGATTTGATTAATTTCCGGAAGACTGAATATAGTAAATAGGTGGGATATCTCTACCCGCGCACAAGCTTCCTCACGCGTTTCCCTGGCCGCCGCCTCCATAAGAGTTTCTCCATTTTCCATATAACCCGCGGGTAAAGTCCACCACCCTAACCTAGGCTCGATAGCGCGCTTACATAGCAGGATCCGGTCCTCCCAAACAGGAAGACAACCTGCGACTACTTTTGGGTTCTGGTAAAACACTGCCCCACAATTACCGCAAACATAACGCGCTCGATCGTCACCCTCAGGCACGGACTTACTAACCTCGTCTGATCCACAGTTACTGCAGTAATCCAATTAAAACCCCTTTTGTGCAAACTCGAATATGCTAGATTAGCCAATAGGACCCAACCAACCGTAACAAGGAAAGCTTATATTTATTTATAAGATTAATTACATTACTTTAGCGTAACATAGGCATTATAAAAAGAAGAAAGTGATAGTAGGCACAGCGATGCAGCAAAATAATCTAAATATTAAGAATATGCAGGTATATCTGTGTATAACTGATCGTGTGGTCAGCTAACATGCCAGCTCTGCAAGGAACTGAAAATTTTGAGCATGGGCGAGTCCCCAAAGTAGGTATATTGCTCTGTAATTTAGGAACTCCCAAAGCACCAACAGTCCCCGCGGTGAAAAAATACTTAGCAGAATTTCTATCTGACAACAGAGTAGTCGAGTTGTCGAAATTACTTTGGCTACCTATTTTACATGGCATCATTCTGAATACGCGTCCTAAGAAATCTGCAAAAGCATATGAAAGTATATGGACTGACAGCGGTTCTCCTTTATTAGTCTTCTCAGAAGGGATCCTAAATAAGCTGCAAAAGAAATTTGAGGCTTTCGACGATAGTAATCTGATTTTCGGGTTAGGGATGCGTTATGGCGAGCCGTCTATACAAACGGCTATAAATGATTTGCAGAAAAAAAATATCAGGAAAATTTTAATTTTACCCTTATACCCGCAATATGCATCGGCTACGACTGCATCAGTTTACGATGCGGTCTTTGACTATTTCAAAACTCAGCGCTGGATACCAGAGTTGCGCTTTGTATCAGATTATCATGACAATCCTCTATATATTTCAGCGATCGCTGAATCAATCAGACGAGAGTGGAGAGTCGGTAATAGGGGGCAACATCTTCTATTTTCTTTTCATGGTATTCCTAAAGACACCTTCCTTGCAGGCGATCCCTATCACTGCCAATGCTATGCGACAACTAGACTGGTTGCAGAGGAGCTTGGCTTAACGGACAAAGAATGGACATTAACATTCCAATCTCGGTTCGGTCCAAAACAATGGCTCGAACCTTATACTGACAAAACGCTAGAAAAACTAGGGGCCGGAGGAGTCAAAAATATTGATATAGTTTGCCCCGGATTCGCGGTCGATTGTCTTGAAACTTTAGAAGAAATCTCCATACTAAATGAAAACCTTTTTCGTGAACATGGCGGAAAAGGAATCAACTACATCCCTGCATTAAATGACTCGACCGAGCAAATAAGCTTGCTATCCAATATTTTGGAGAGGCACCTTTCGAACTGGGATGAACCAGTGGACAAAACACTTCTGGAAAAATCGGCCTCTAGAGCCCGAGAGGCCGGAGCCCCTAAATAATAATCTATACCCTGAACAATACATTCTTTAGAGGTTGACGGATCTGCTTGCCGATAGTTTCTGGGTATCCATACCAAAACATCCCTACCGGCTTCTCTGTACTAGTTGTAAATCCTACGATGTTAGCGAAACTACTTGTTTCAATAATATCACCCGTCGTCCACTTGACTCCAACGCCTTTCGTCCATAAATACAACATTAAATTTTGTGCGGCACAACAGCATGCTGCATAATTTTCCTGCTCTTCCTTTTTAATTCCAGATCTTTTAGAGGTAATAACTAGCCACCCGGGAACAGTTTGCCATCGATTCTTTTTTACCTCAGCAAACCTCGCTCCCTTATTAGTCAAGTTTTTCTTATAATTCATTTCTATAATTTGTGCCTTAGGTCCATCACTAAGTAGGTAGTACTTCCAGGGCTCTGTTAGAAAGTGATTTGGCGCCCAGCAAGCAACATCAATAGCCCGCTCAATTAAATCATCACTTACTTTTGCTGTCTTAAATGAATGTATCGTCCTCCTTCCCAAAATCGCGCTTTCCAAACTTTGAGGCCATTCACTGATCATAGATTCTCTCCGAAATATGAATTCAACTTTATCTCATATAAGTTTTAATAAATATAATATGAAGTATCTGGTTAATATGCGATTATAAATAAGAGAACTAATCAGGCTAATTCTCTGCATTAGAGTCTGCGTCGCGTTAAGGTGGCATTCTCTCTGCATTAGTAACATATAATTAATCTATGGAATATCAAGCGATGGTTAAACCAGTTATCGGTATCTTAGGCGGAAGTGGATTCGTCGGTAGTTATCTCTCAAATGAACTAATAAAGAACGGTTATGCCGTGCGGATAATCACAAGAAAGAGAGAAAATGCCCGACATCTCTGGCTTCTACCACAAAGTGAAATCAAGGTAACTAAAACTTTTACAAAAAAAGGATTGAGTCAAGTACTCGATGGCTGTGTCGCAGTAGTAAATCTTATTGGGGTCCTGAACGAAAAATGGGACAATGGAAAAGGCTTCAAAGCGGTACACACCGACATCACTGAAAATTTATTGGAGGCCTGCAAGCGCCTAGATATCCCGCAGCTGTTACAAATAACCGCACTGAACGCAAATAAATCTGAGGCGAGCCATTATTTAAAATCAAAAAATGCAGCTGAGGCAATATTACTAGCAAGTAAGGTCGAGAAAACCACCAAGGCTAATCAAAACGGAAAAATTACCAGCCTACCTAAGGTGACTATAATCCGGCCATCGGTGATCTTTGGCTCACGGGATAGTTTTACAAATCGTTTTCATACACTATTAAAATTTTCACCCCCAATATTTCCTCTAGCTATGGGGCATACTAGACTGCAGCCTATTTATGTCGGAGATGTTGTGAACACCATACTTAAAATAATACAAAACCCGCAGGTAAGGCAGGATGCCTACGATATAGCGGGGCCTGAAATTTTAACCCTGAAAGAAATTGTTGAATACATAGCAAAATTGGCTCGCTACAGGACAAAAATTCTTCCTTTAGGTGGAGGTTTCTCCGCAATCCAGGCTAATATTATGCAATATTGTCCAGGGAAACCATTCTCAAGAGATAACCTTCGCTCCCTTAAAGTAGAGTCAATCTGTACTGATG
>CAJWTO010000080.1 GCA_913047675.1 uncultured Pseudomonadota bacterium
ACAGGATATTTGTCATCAAGCTTCAGCGGTTACGACACCAGTCTTTTTGGCTATCCCTTGCCGTCATGGGGATGGAAGCACGAGAGTCTCAACGACTTGTTTTCGAATGCGCACACTATATGTTCTTCTGCAATCCTCGTGTGTGTGGCGTTACATATTTTGGGTGTGATCTCCCACGTCCGCCAAGAGGGGATACTGTTTTTAAATAGGATAAAACCATGGTAAAAAAAAAGGGACTTTAAAAGTCCCTTTTCATCGTAAATTTATTCAGCTCTATCGGTTATTGATGTACATCGTTACTTCAAACCCAAAGCGAACATCTTGATAAGACGGTGTTTCCCAAATCATTCTAATTCCTCCACCTAATATTAAAAGATTTAACGATTCTGCCGAAGCGCTTATGAATATTTAAGCACCGAATCAATTGCAGATCAAGCCTTTAGACCAATTTTGTGACACCAAGTTTAAGATGACGTAAACCTAATTAGAGTATTTTGTGTAAAATAGAAAAAGGCTGGCGGCTGTTGAGAGAAAACAATTACGCTCAACATCATTAAGTTATTGATATAAAGGAAATAAAATTGTGAACAAAACCACAAAAACAGAAATTGAAGCGGCTACATTTCGATATTTAAGAAATTTTTTGCGAGAGAATACTGATGTCCAGAATATTGATTTAATGAATCTTGCGGGATTCTGCAGGAACTGCTTATCGAAATGGTATGTTGCCGAGGCTGCAGAAAGAGGTGAGGAAATAGATTATGAGGCAGCTAGAGAAGAGATATATGGCATGCCGTATAAGGACTGGAAGTCGCTACACCAGAAAGATGCATCGCCAGAGCAAATGAACACATTCAGCGAGAATGAGCGAAAAAAATAACGCTTATCACGATGTAGGAATTATGTTTACGCCGCTCTGTATGAAATAAAAATGAAGCTAGTTTATCTTGTTGTAGGAATCGTTTTGTCTTTTTCATCTGTCGCTGTTGCTGATCGTATAGAAGATGAGATACACGTTATTGCTCAAATGCCACTGTTAGAGAGAGGCGCGTCAGCTTTAGTTGCTCACACCGTTAACGCAGCAGATCTCGACAAATCCAAGTCTACCGACCTAACTGATTATATGAACTTGAATACGCCTTCGGTCACTATCAATTCCGCCCAAAATAATCCGCTGCAACCTGACCTGCACTACAGGGGATTTAGTGCGTCGCCTCTACTCGGACTCTCGCAGGGGCTAGTTGTTTACCAAAATGGTGCGCGAGTTAACGAACCACTTGGTGATTCGGTAAACTGGGATTTAGTTTCAGATAGTGCGATTGAACAAGTTAGTTTGCTTGCAGGTGGTAATCCACTCTTTGGACTCAATGCCTTGGGTGGCGCTATTTCATTAGATATGAAAAGTGGATTTACGTACCAAGGCAGAGAGGCAGAAATACAAGGTGGCTCTTGGGGCCGTATTAAAAGCACTTTGCAAGCTGGAGGCAATGATGGAGTTTGGGGTTACTACGCGAATGTATCTTTTTTCCGGGAAGATGGTTGGCGGGACTTGTCCGACAGCGATGCATTAAACCTTTACGCGAGCGCCAGTTACAGAGGGGCAACCTTTGAGAGTGACTTAGGCGTATTTTATGCAGACACAGATTTGATTGGTAATGGTTCATCCCCCAAAGGACTCTTGGAGATATCTCGTAAGGCAATTTTTACTGCGCCTGATATCACCGAAAATGAGATGAAAATGTTTACGCTTGAGTCTAAGAAATATTTTGGCGATATTTTCACAGTCACAAGCAACATGTTTTATAGAGATGTATCGACTGCTAGTTTTAATGGAGATGGCTCCGACTACAGTGTTTGTGAATTAGGTGATGGTGAAAAACTTATCGATGGCTTTGATGAGGACAAATTGGAGTTGATTGGTTTAGACGATGATGACGTATGTGAAGATAATGTCCTAGGGGCGTCTTCTGTTTCTCAGCTCGAAGATAGTTTGAACGCGTATTTTAGCAATGTCGAGTCGTACTTTAACCTAGAAGATTTAACCAATAAGGTATACGGCGGTACAGCGTTTAGCAGCGAAGCGATAAATAATATTTCTTCGCGGAACCAAAAAAGTTATGGCTTAGACTTTCAAAGCCTCTATACCCACAAAGTTTTCCATTACGATAGTGTCTTGTTTACGGGTTTTGGCTATCATCGAGGTACTTCAAAATTTGATTCAAGGACAGAGCTTGCGACGCTGGACCCAATCAGCAGAAGTACGCGAGGACGAGGGCTAGGTACTTTTCTCACGGATGAGGAAACAAAAGTGTCTACTTCCTCAACAACATGGAGTACGTACTTTCTGGAGACGGTTGACTATGAGGATCTATTTTCAATCAGTTTTGGCGGAAGATATAATCGAACAAGAGTTGCCTTGAAAGACCGAACTAATGCACATCCAGAAATAGAAGGGCGTCATTTATTTCAACGATTTAATCCGACGATATCTGGGGTTGCTCGAGTCAATCCGAGTATCGACTTGTATGCTAGTTACAGTGAATCATCGCGCGCGCCAACCCCAATCGAGTTAGCTTGTAATGATGATGTGTTCGAAATTGCTCGCGCAGCTGCTTCGCTCAGAGGAGACGATCCAGACGATATTGACTTCGAGTGCCGACTTCCTAACGCATTTCTTGCAGATCCACCTCTAGAACAAGTGGTTGCGGAATCGATTGAGGTAGGTACTCGTGGATCCTTTAATCTCTTTAACTATCAGCTGAGTTTTTTTCGTACCAATAGTAAAAACGACATCATTTTTCAAACCACGGGCCGGGGAAAGGGGTTATTTAGTAATGTTGAAAATACAAGACGGCAAGGTGTCGAAAGTTCAATTACTGGGAAGTTTCAGCGCCTATCTTGGAGTGCATCCTATAGCTATATCAGGGCTACATTCGAGGACAATTTCATTGTTTTAAGCCCTAACCATCCTCTTGCTAACAGCAAGGGTAATATTTCTGTGTCACGAGGCGATACAATTCCGGGAATTCCAGAGCATCAATTTAAATTCGTATCCGAAATGGCGATAACTGAAAAAATGACGACTGGGTTGGAGTTTTCTATTTTTTCTGATCAGGTTCTACGGGGAGACGAGTCAAATCAGTTATCGAAGCTTGGAGGTTACTCTGTAACTAACCTTCGCTTGTCTTATGAGGCTTCTCCGAAGGTCGACTTTTTCGTTCGCGTTTCAAATATTTTTGACAGGGATTACGAAAATTTTGGCTTGATAGGTGAGGATCCTGACGAAGTAATATCTACATTAGACAATGATAGCCCTATTTTCCTCGGCTCCGGCGCTCCTCGGGCAGTTTGGGCAGGTGTTAAGCTTGCATTTTAGTATCCATTTAGTCGTGGATAGCCACTCCCCAAGGGAATTTTCCAACGGGTACAGTGGCCGATACTTCCTCGGTCGCGGTATCGATGACTGATACTTGGTGATCCACTCCGTCAGTGGTATATAGAGTTGCGCCATCTTTTGACAACGCTAAACCCCAGACTCTTTTCCCTACGGGTATTGAATTAAGTATTTTTAGTTCTTTTTCATCAAGCACAAATATTTTGTTACTGCGACCACCTGCGACATAAAGCTTTTGTCCATCTTTACTCACCAAAACATCTTTGGGTTTAGCTCGGACATCACCGAGTGACACTTTTTGCTGGATCTCTCCCGAGCTAACATTGATTTTGATTATCTCACCACTAATTTCAGATGTGACATAGACAGTTTCACTATCTGAACTAAAGGCGGCTGAGCGAGGTCTCGCTCCAACAACAACATTATGCAAAATGTCGTGCGACGGTATTCCGATAATATGCAAGAGATTCGTTGATTCACTAGTGACAGCTACCTTAGTTCCATCTGGGGAGATTGCTACCCCTTCCGGCTCGAGGCCAACTTCGATTGTGTCGATCAGTTCACCATTCGATGGGTTGTAAACCGAAGCAATGGCATCCTCTTCATTAGAAATGTAGATGTTGCCATTTGGGTGAACTGCAAAAGCTTCAGGATCGTCGCCACAAGAAAACGTACGTATGACTTCAAGTTTCACGGGATCAACCACAGCAATCAGGTTATCTATACTGACAGCCACGTAGACTTCAGTCCCGTCAGGAGAAATACCTACACCCCGTGGTCGTTTACCGACAGGAATCGTTGAGATAACTTGATTAGTATTACCGTCGAAAACACTCACGCTATCGCCACGCTCGTTTGATACGAAAACACGCCCAGTATCTGCGAAGACTGTGTGACACAAAAAAATTAGTGTCAAAAGTTGTAGCTGCTTAGATATTGTAGTGGTAATTTGCATCGGTTGCCCTCACTTTAGTTTTTGCCTAGTTTGTCTTGCAGTGTGAATTCATATCTCGGAGCGCATTGATTTTTTCGATACTTATTTCACTTACAATAATCTCATTATCAATTATAAGCATAGGTTGTAGAAGCTCTAGTTCTGAATTGAAGTTTAGGTCTACGCCTTTCTGTCCGTCGAAAGCTAAGGTACTTGTTTTCTGTGGGTTTAAGAGTAGGGTGCTAGGGTTTGCATTTTTTGCGGCGACGTCAGAAAATAATTTCACTGCTGCCCATGAGGACCACGACTCGTCGCTCATAGATTTGCCTGTGGTTTTCTTGAAGCGTTTGTTTAATTGAGCGGCCGCATACTTCTTAAAGGTGTAGTGCCACAGCCGTGCGTGACCATTTCTATTTAGATGTTCCGCTCGCCATAAAGTAGTTACTTTTTTCATAACTTGAGAGCTAGGTCTTGTGTAAAGAATATTTTTCGCACACGGTCGTGATTGAACGCTAGAGCTCGGGATGACAGAGAATATGGGTATGCTTGGATATTTAGTGGCTAATTCGCTGTTACGTCTAGCTGATCTGGCGGAAACGATTATTGTGGAACTTTTATCTTGAATATCCGCAAGACGACTAAAATCGACAATTATATATTGCAGGTTGAGGAATTTCCCTTGAGTGTTGGCTTCTTTGATTCCTTGTAGGAGCCCCAGCCATGCATCAGTTTCTTTTGAACCGTCAAAAATAATATTTAATTCCTTCGCTACCGCGCCACCGGTTAATAGAAAGATTAGACAAATAATTGTGAAACTTCTGAGCATTTTTTAATCCAAATTTATTTGAGATTATACAACATCCATTTACCTCGCGAGTTAACCTAAGTTGGATGAACCTGTACTAGTGTACACGATTGTTAAATGAGAATGAAAATCATTTATAAAATAACAACTTACGGTGGTCTTTTGGTCAAATTCTAGGTAGGCTATAGCTTATTATAAAACTAGGTTACTGGGAGAACACTAGTGCTTAAATCGCTACAGCTTGAACCAGAGAAATGTACCGGATGTCTGCAATGTGAGATGGCTTGTTCGTATGAGAACGAAGGGGTTTTCAATCCCGCTAAATCGCGTATTAAGGTGTTTAATTTTCACGACGAAGGGCGCTTCGCACCGTATACTTGTACGCAATGCACGGAAGCCTGGTGCTTGCATGCGTGCCCTGTAGAGGCAATTGTTGTAAACGAGTCTACTGGTGCAAAAGAAGTTATTGAAGATGTTTGTGTCGGCTGTAAGGTGTGTACGATTGCCTGCCCATTTGGTACGGTTAATTACAATACTGATTCAGGAAAGGTTATGAAATGTGACCTGTGTGGAGGTGAGCCCGCCTGCGCTGACGCCTGCCCGACCGCTGCTATCACGTACGTTGATTCTAGTTTCACAGGGTTAGATCGTATGAAGTCGCATGCAGAACAAACGATACCAAAATCTTAATAAGGTTATGTTGGGAGGATTTTAGAGATGGCGTGGCAAAAAAGAATTTTAAGAGTAAATCTTAACGATCAAAGTTGTACTGAAGAGCCCTTAAATATGGAATGGGCTCAAAAGTTTCTTGGGCAAAGAGGGCTTGCGACAAAATATTTGTCCGAAGAAATTGACCCGAAAGTAGATGCCTTGTCTCCTGGAAATAAGCTTATTATGGCGACTGGCCCCCTGACCGGGACCATGGCTTCTACGGGTGGTAGATATTCAGTTATTACAAAGAGCCCTCTTACTGGGGCGATAGCCTGCTCTAACTCCGGCGGTTTTATCGGTGCCGAATTGAAGCAAGCTGGCTGGGATATGATTATCTTCGAAGGCAAGTCTGATAAACCGGTCTATCTTTACCTGGAGGATGACGTCGCATCCCTATGTGATGCAGCTGAGCTATGGGGGAAATCGGTATGGGCTACTGACGAGCTGTTACATGCTAAATACCAAGATCCGCTGATTCGTATCGCTTGTGTGGGACGTTCGGCCGAAGAGGGATGCTTGTATGCGTCGATTGTGAATGATCGACACCGAGCAGCAGGTAGGTCTGGTGTAGGAACTGTAATGGCATCCAAGAATTTGAAAGCCGTTGTTGTGCGTGGGACTAAAGGCGTAGGGAATGTGAGAGACCCTAAGGCATTTTTTAAGGCAACAAGCGAAGGTAAGAAAACACTAGCGGACAACGCGGTTACGGGTGAAGGGCTGCCTGCGATGGGCACTCAAGTGTTGATGAATGTTATCAACGAAGTCGGTGCGATGCCTACTAGGAATATGAGGGAAGTGCAGTTTGAAGGTGCTGCGAAAATTTCAGCAGAGGCGATGGCTGAACCGCGCGAGAGCGATGGCAAACCTAACCTAGTAACTAATGCGGCATGTTTTGGTTGCACAATTGCTTGCGGCCGAATTTCTACAATCGACCCACAGCACTACAGTATCGAGAATAAGCCGGAATATATTGGAGCGTCAGGTGGACTAGAATATGAATCAGCCTGGGCGTTGGGTTCGAATGTTGGAGTGGATGATTTAGACGCACTGACTTACGCAAACTTCCTCTGTAATGAGGATGGTATGGATCCGATTTCTTTTGGTGCTACAGTCTCAGCTGCCATGGAGCTTTTTGGTATGGGCGCTATTACCCTGGAAGATACTGGGGGAGTAGATATGTCATTTGGTTCCGCTGAAGCCTTGACGATCTCTGCAGAATTAGTTGCGAAAGGGGAAGGCTTCGGTCGAGAACTCGCTATGGGTTCAAAGAAATTGTGCGAAAAATATGGACACCCTGAAATTTCCATGACGGTAAAAGGGCAAGAGTTTCCCGCCTATGATCCCAGATCAATTCAAGGTATGGGCTTAGGGTATGCGACCTCTAATCGTGGTGCATGTCATCTGAGAGGTTATACAGTGTCCTCCGAAATTATGGGCGTTCCGGTTAAGACTGATCCGCTAGTGACAGAGGGTAAACCTGAATTAGTTAAATCCTTCCAAGACGCCACTGCGGCGGTTGACTCAACCGGATTGTGTTCTTTTACTACCTTCGCTTGGACATTAGAGGATATTGCTCCTCAGGTTGACGCCGCGTGCGAAGGTGGATGGACTGCCGAGTCAATGCTTGAGGCTGGTGAGCGCATTTGGAATCTTGAGCGCCAGTTTAATCTGGATGCTGGCCTAACTAGTAAAGATGATACTTTGCCGGCTAGATTGCTTAAAGATGCCGCTAAAACCGGTCCTGCGAAAGGTTCTGTTAATCGGCTTGATGAAATGCTGCCGCAGTATTACTCGTTAAGAGGTTGGAGCGCCGAAGGAGTTCCAAATTCTGAGACTATGGAAAGACTGGGATTATAATCTCGTTGCTCAAAACGCACAGAGAAGGAGTTAACCAAGCATGCGGCACGTAATCATCGGCACCGGTCCAGCGGGTGTGACCGCTGCTGAGACGCTCAAGAAACTAGATCCCGGGTCAGTGGTCACAATGATTGGCGATGAGCCTGAGCCGCCTTACTCTCGAATGGCTATCCCATACCTACTTATCGATCAGATAGTGGAGTCAGGGACATATCTAAGAAAAAATAGTGATCATTATAAAGAGCTTGGCATAAGTCATGTTGAAGGATCAGTAGACTCGATCAATCAAGAAAAGAGCGAGGTAAATCTTCATGGGGGTACAACAACGGTTGGTTACGACAGGCTGTTAATCGCATCTGGCTCCACACCTGTGACTCCGCCTATCGAAGGGGTTGATCATCCCTTGGTCAGCAGTTGTTGGACTCTCGAAGATGCGCGACGTATTTCTGAAGTCGCGAAACCCAATACGGATGTAGTATTGATGGGTGCGGGTTTTATTGGGTGCATCATACTTGAAGCGTTGGCTAAAAGTGGTGCTAATTTGACGGTGATCGAGATGGAAGATCGCATGGTTCCTCGAATGATGAACGATACTGCGGGTAACCTAATTAAAGATTGGTGCGAGAGCCGTGGTGTAAGTGTAAATACATCCACTAGAGTTGAATCGATATTAGAGGACGGGCGCGGCCTTAGCGTTACCTTAAGTGATGGTAAAAGTATTCCAGCTGATCTGGTAGTTTCAGCTACCGGTGTCAAACCTAATATTGGCTTTCTTGATGGCACCGATATAAAAACCGATCTGGGGATACTTGTAAATCGACAAATGCAAACGAGCGATCCTCATATTTACGCTGCGGGTGACGTTGCACAAGGTAAAGACTTCTCCAGTGAGGAGTTTTCGGTTCAGGCTATACAACCGACTGCTGTAGAGCATGGTCAGTTGGCTGCTAAAAACATGTTTGGCCTAAAGAATGCCATTCATCAAGGTTCGGTAAATATGAACGTTTTAGACACTCTCGGTCTTATTTCGAGTTCTTTTGGACTATGGATGGGTATAGAAAACGGAGAGTCGTGTGAACTGCTGAATAAGGAACGGTTCCGATATATCAATTTACAGTTTTGTGAAGATGTGTTGGTTGGTGCGACGAGCTTAGGGCTAACCGAACACGTGGGGGTTTTACGTGGGTTAATTCAAACCAAAACTAAGCTAGGTGTTTGGAAGGATCGACTGATGGAAGATCCGACTAAAATCATGGAAGCCTATTTGGGTTCCACACACGCGATAGGGCATAATGCCAATATAATGAAATAATTGTCGGTGCCCGGGAATGAGCAGCATTAATATTGCGCTGAAACTATACGCTTCTTTAACTGAGTTCTTTCCTGAAAAAGTTAAGAATAACAAGCTGGACATAGAACTCCAATCAGATACGACTGTGGCTGACGTGTTGTTGAATCTTAAAATCCCCGCTGAAAGAGCTCATCTAGTTTTAATTAACGGAGTTTATATTCCTCCCGAGGAAAGACCGGAAAAATATTTGTGTGAAAAAGATGTTCTCGCAGTTTGGCCGCCCGTTGCCGGTGGCTAGTAGGATAATATTGAACTCACTCGGATGAGAAATTCTCCTACTCATGTTTTAAAAAAGCTATGACCGCTATAACAATTTATTCGGAAGGACTAGGCTTAAGTCACGGAGATTTTTTTAGAATTATTCCCAGACTATTTCCCGATGCAACCCTTCAGCTTCTTAATAATGGTGCAGAAATAGAATGGTCTGATGGTAGGATGGTGAAAATAGTGTTGAGCGAAGAGAAAGTTCGTAATTTAGGGTTGCTGAAGTTTCCCATGACAGATGTTCATTTTAGCTTTCACGAATGCTCTCAGGATTTCTTAGATGAATTTATGGTCGTATTTGATCGCGGTTTCCAAAAAGGTGGCGGTTAGAGGTTGGTACTTATCGATGACAAATATTGATAACAAACGTGAGCTATTTCCTTCTATTGAACCAACAGATTCTTTTCATCTTAAAGTCTCTTTTGGGCATGAGATC
>CAJWTO010000081.1 GCA_913047675.1 uncultured Pseudomonadota bacterium
AAACTATCTGGAGATGATGTGTTTGATAGGTGCGCTTACATCATCTCTGTCAAAATGGAAGAGCCACAGTTTTCTGGGCAAACGAAAGAACGTCTGTCGTCTCGATCCTGCATGACCTTCGTTGCCGGAGTTGTTCGAGATTCATTTAGCCTTTGGCTGCATCAGCATGTCGAAATTGGTGAAAAAATTTCAGAAATCTGCATCTCTAGAGCTCAAAGTAGGTTGAAAGAAGCGAAAACTGTCAGAAAGAAGATCACCGGTTCTGGCCCCGCACTTCCTGGAAAGCTCGCGGATTGTTCCTCTCAAAATATTAACAAAACAGAATTGTTCTTGGTCGAGGGGGATTCTGCAGGAGGCTCTGCAAAACAGGCTAGAGACAGAGAATTCCAAGCTATATTACCCTTAAGGGGAAAAATTCTTAACACTTGGGAAGTTGACTCAGCTCAGGTACTCGCGTCAAACGAAGTGCATGACATCTCGGTAGCGTTAGGTATCGAACCAGGTACTGATGATTTGACAAAATTACGTTACGGTAAAGTTTGTATACTTGCTGACGCCGATTCGGATGGATTACATATTGCTACGTTATTGTGCGCTTTGTTTGTTAAGCACTTCCGCATGCTGGTGGAAAATGGTCATGTTTATGTGGCGATGCCACCTCTCTATAGAATTGATGTTGGGAAGTTAGTTTTTTATGCGTTAGATAATCAGGAAAAGGATGGGATCCTCGATCAGATCGCTGCTGAAAAGTTGAAAGGTAAGGTTAATGTGCAGCGCTTCAAAGGATTGGGCGAGATGAATCCATTACAGTTGCGGGAAACTACTATGGCCCCGGATACTAGGAGACTAGTGAGATTAACATTAGAAAGCTTTAGTAAGACAGAGAAGTTTATGGATATGTTATTAGCAAAAAAACGATCTTCTGACAGGCGTGTTTGGCTTGAAACGAAAGGTAACCTGGCATCTAAACTCAAACTGAGTGAATCAGATGTCTGAAGATGACAATCCAATAGAAGAGACTCTTTCTTTGGAAGAGTTTACTGAACAGGCTTACCTAGACTATTCCATGTATGTCATATTAGATCGAGCTTTACCCAACGTGGGCGATGGCTTGAAGCCAGTGCAACGTCGAATAGTATATGCCATGTCTGAACTTGGACTCGATGCAACTGCAAAGTTTAAAAAGTCCGCGCGGACTGTGGGGGATGTGCTAGGGAAATTCCATCCACATGGAGATACCGCGTGTTACGATGCTATGGTCCTAATGGCACAGAAATTTAGTTATCGCTACCCATTAATCGATGGTCAAGGAAATTGGGGATCAATCGACGATCCGAGGGCGTTCGCGGCAATGCGTTATACCGAGTCTAGGCTGATGCCTTACGCTGAAGTGCTACTTTCAGAGCTTGGTCAGGGAACTGTCGATTGGACATTGAATTTTGATGGAACTTTAGAAGAGCCAGAGGTACTTCCTGCCCGTTTACCAAATGTTCTTTTAAACGGTACTACCGGAATAGCGGTCGGTATGGCTACAGATGTGCCGCCGCATAACATCAATGAAGTAGGCGCAGCCTGTATATGCCTATTGGATAAACCGCGCTCTACTGTGGACGATTTGTGTGAATTTATTAAAGGGCCAGATTTTCCTGGCGGAAGTGAAATAATCACTCCAACTAGTGAAATCCGAGAAATGTACAAGTCCGGAAATGGAAGTATCAAACTCCGCGCGAGGTGGACAAAGGAAGACGGTAATATTGTGGTGTTCGCGCTACCTTATCAAAGTTCGAGTTCTAAAATTCTTGAGCAAATAGCTGGGCAGATGTCGGACAAAAAATTACCTATGCTCGAGGATTTACGAGATGAGTCTGATCATGAAAACCCTGTTCGACTAATTTTAGTGCCACGTTCAAACAGGGTCGACTGCGATTCCTTAATGAATCATCTTTTTGCAAAAACAGACCTGGAAAAAAACTATAGAGTTAATCTAAATGTAATTGGTTTGAATGGCCTTCCAGCTGTTAAGAATCTTAAATCATTACTAGTAGAATGGATTCAGTTTAGAACTACTACGGTTACTCGGCGACTTAATTATAGGTTAAAAAAAGTTTTGTCTCGGCTCCATATTTTGGATGGATACCTCATAGCTTTTTTAAATATTGACGAGGTTATTCGAATTATTCGTAATGAGGATCATCCAAAGCATGTTCTTATGAAAACTTTTTCGCTTTCAGAAATTCAAGCGAACGCGATCCTAGACTTGCGACTACGATTTATCGCTCGTCTTGAAGAATATAAAATTATCGACGAACAAAAAGAGTTGGATGAGGAACGGAAATCAATAGAAAAACTATTGAGTTCAAAAGTCAGGCTAAAGACATTAATAAAAAAAGAGATCCAAGAAGATATTAGGGTTCATGGCGACGAGAGATGCTGTCCGTTGGTTGAGCGCGAAGCGGCACAGGCGCTGTCTGAAGCGCAATTACTAACAGCTGAAGCTATTACGATTGTGTTGTCTGCAAAGGGATGGGTTCGCGCTGCAAAAGGACACGACGTGATCGCAAGCGAATTGTCATTTAAGCCAGGAGACGAGTTTCAAGGCTTTTCACGTGGCAAAAGCAACAACAGTGTATTGTTTTTTGACTCCGCAGGAAGGGTCTATACATTGCAGCCGCATACACTGCCTTCCGCTAGAGGGCTTGGCGAACCTCTTACAGGTTGGCTATCTCCACCTGATGGAGCACTCTTCGTGGGTTCCCTATTCCACGACGAGACAAAGCATATCTTACTTGCTACAACATTTGGATATGGTTTTGTTGCAAGTGAAGAAGGTCTTGTCAGTAAGAATAAAGCAGGTAAGGGCCTGGTTAGTGTTAAAAACGGTGCTCAATTGCTGCCTCCAATAGAGGTGACTAATATTGACGAGGAATGGGTCGCATGCGTAAGTAGCACTGGAAATCTTTTAATATTTCCGGTGGCGGAATTGCCATTACTACCCAAGGGGAAAGGTCAGAAAATAATGCAGTTTCCGACCAAGAAACTTAGTTCAGGAGAAGAATATTTAGCTGGAATAGTGGTGCTAGGTCAAGAGGATCATTTGAAGGTAATCTACGACGATGGGCGAGAGCGCTTAATGAAAACCACGGAGCAAGAGGATTACGTAAGTAGTAGAGCATTAAGAGGAAAGAAATTACCAACCAAGCGCAGTTTGATTGTAAAACTGGAAAGAGTGATCAAGAACTAAATCTGCGCAAGTGGTATTTTTGAGCCCTTTTTTGAAATCTCCCTGACAAATGTTGGCATTAGGTAGCCGGGCAGTCTTATCCTAAGTTGGGCCTCTAAACCGAGCGCCTCGGTATCCGAGACTTCAAAATGGGAAGCTCCTTTAACGCGATCTAACAGATGCATGTAATACGGTAAAACTCCCGCAGAGAATAGGACTTCGGACAGCTTGGTAAGTGTGTCAGCATTGTTGTTAATATTTCTCAATAGAACTGATTGATTTAGTAATATTAATCCACTTTCTTTACACCTACGGAGAGATTCGATGGTTAAGTTATCTAATTCATTCGGGTGGTTAACATGGACAACAAGAGATGTTTTTAATGATGTATCGCGCATGAGTTTGATAAATTGTTTAGTTACTCTGCTAGGTAGTACGATAGGAAGCCTCGAGTGGATACGGATTCTTTCGACGTGTTTTATTTGTTGTAGTGATTCAAAAATGCTTACTAATTGTTGATCATCTAATATCAAAGGATCCCCGCCACTTAAGATTACTTCCTTGATGCTTAAGTCTCGTGAGATCTGTTCGAATGCGTTTTCTAATGCTTGTGTCCTGACCATGTGTTGGTAAGGAAATGCTCGCCTAAAACAGTAGCGACAATTGATCGCACAAGCGCCAGTCGCAATAAGTAAAGCGCGTCCATGATATTTTTTTAATAGGCTACTATCTTTTTCGAACGGTTCTTCCTCGACCGGATCATCAACAAAATTTAGAGGATTCACTAGCTCACTACTGGTGGGTAATACTTGTAGCAATAGTGGGTCATTTGGATCTCGAAGTTTGATTCGACTCGCATACGCTTGAGTCACCTTAAAAGGGAAGTGTGTTTCCGCTGATATCAGGGCATCAATTTGGTTAATGTCCAATTCTAGGAGGGATAGTAGATCTTCGATGCGAGTGTACGAGCTTACTAGTTCTTTTCGCCAATTCATTCTTAGGCTCTTTGGTGTTGTTCGCGTTATGATACCCCTATTAATCTAAATAGGAGCTGCTAAAGTTTTATGGCAACTTACAGTACAAGTCAATTTAAGCCCGGCCTCAAGATCTTGGTCGACGGCGATCCTCATAGTATCTTAGTTAATGACATCGTAAAACCTGGTAAAGGCCAAGCATTTAACAGGATTAAAATTCGTAATCTAAAAAACGGTAGGGTTGGTGAAAAAACTTTAAAATCAGGTGAAAGTATTGAGGCTGCGGATGTTTTAGAAGTGGAGCTTCAATACCTATATAACGACGGTAGTGATTGGTATTTCATGAATAGTAAGACGTTTGATCAAGTATCGGCTAATTTGGATGCCGTCGGAGATGCGCGATTTTGGCTTAAGGGTCAGGAAATCTGTGATGTCACTCTGTGGAATGATCTTCCCATAGTTGTGACTCCTCCTAATTTCGTAGTATTAGAAGTCTCTGAGAGCGACCCTGGTGTGAAAGGTGATACCGCTTCGGGGGGAACGAAGCCAGCCGTATTAGAGACTGGAGCGACAGTCAAAGTGCCACTATTCGTGGAACAAGGTGAGTTCATACGAATTGACACAAGAACTGGGGAGTATGTGTCACGCTCTAAAGAAAGTTAGGACCTAAGTTATGACTGATTCAGAGTCTAACAACATTACAATTGGTGAACTGTTTCGGCGTCGTGCGTACCTGCTCCAGGAGATCCGGACATATTTTAGTTCTGAGGGAGTTACCGAGGTGAATACGCCAATTTTAAGTGGGTTTGGATCCTGTGAGCCGACATTAAAAAATCTTTCGTTAAATAGAGGTAGGAGAACATATCTTAGAACATCTCCAGAAAGTTGTTTGAAGCAACTTTTGTCACGAAATTTGGGAGATGTTTATGAAATAGGGCCTGTGTTTCGCGATGAAGAAAATGACCCCTCTCATCTCGATGAATTTACTATGGTCGAGTGGTATAGAACTAATATCGACCTACTTAATCTAATTGCGGATGTAAGATGCTTATTGGCTAGATGCGGGTATCACGCCACGATCGATACAGTGACGTATGCCCAGTTGTTTCAAGATGCGAGTGGTTTAGATCCTCATAATTGTGATAATTCGGAACTTGTTTTATGTGCTGTTGAGAGGGGAGTGTATTTAAAAGAGAATGATTTAAGCGATAGGGCTCTTTTGTTGGATGCTGTCTATGTTTCGAGCGTCGAACCATTGTTAAAATCATTTGGACCCATTTTTATTATTGACTACCCCAAGGAGCATCGCGCTTACGCGCGACTGTCGGGAGCAACTGAAACTATCGCCCTTCGCTTTGAATTGATAATTAACGGTATTGAAATAGCAAATGGGTATGATGAAATCACTGAAAGCGAGGAACAAAAAGACAGATTTAATGCAGAAAATAGGCTAAGAAAGAGAAGAGGATTAGAACAAATAGAGCTCGATAGGCCTTGGTTGGATGCACTTTCGTCGGGAGTACCGTCAGTTTGCGGTGTTGCGTTAGGACTAGAACGATTAGAAATGATATTGTGGGGTATTCCAGATATTAGAAGTCTAAAATTAAATTTTTATATATAAATTAGATACTTGTATATGATACTTAATATAAAAAGTTACCTTCTCTGACCGCGCCCATAACCATGCAAAAATACTTGAAATCCCCAGCTGCACAGCTACTTTCGAAAAGTGGTGCCTTAAAAGAGCACCTTTCAGGGTTTAGCGAGAGGCTAGAACAACAACTGATGGCGGAGGAGGTAACAAACGCGATAGAGGCTAAAGAGGTGCTTATTTGTGAGGCGGGTACCGGCACGGGGAAAACACTCGGCTATCTCGCGCCGATATTCCTGTCTAGTAAGAAGTCAATTGTTTCAACAGCCACTAAGGCCCTCCAGGATCAGCTCTATCATCGAGACATTCCTGTTCTTAACAACTCAATTTCGTCTTCAAAAAGCATCGCGCTATTAAAAGGCAGGCAGAATTACTTATGTATTTATAGGATGAACAAAAGCTTTGGAGATCCGAGGCTTGATGTACCAAGTCAACTATTGCTGGGTCACACCAGTGAGTGGGCAGGACAGACAGTGACGGGAGACTTAGACGAGCTGAAAATCCTTAAAGATGGCTCGAACATAAGACCTTTTATTACTTCAACCGCTGAGAATTGTTTGGGAGCCGATTGTCCAGATTTTAGCGATTGTCATGTTGTTAAGGCGCGAAAAGAGGCAACTGCCGCTGATGTCGTGGTGGTGAATCATCACCTTCTATTTGCTGACATAGAACTAAAGGAAAGTGGGTTTGCCGAGCTATTGCCCGACGCCGATATCGTCGTTTTAGATGAGGCTCATAAAGTGCCCGACGTTGCTTCATTATTTTTTAGTCGTTCTATATCGGCACGGCAAATCTCACTGTTTTGTCAAGACTGTAAGCACGCAGTTCAGAAAGAAGCTCCTGACATGGTGGTGCTAAATTCTGAGTTAGAAAGACTTGAACAGTGTCAGCGTACTCTTCGTGCTGAGATAAAATCGAAAAGTTCAAGGCTTACTTGGGAAACTCAAAGAACTAATGTTGGGTTAAACCAAAAGGTTGATGATGTAGGGAACCTGTTGAGGGTAGTTAGCGGACAACTCGAGATCGCTGAGGAGCGTGGAATAGAATTGGCAAATTGTTACGAGCGAGCTATCAATTTGAAAGAGAGGTGGACTGTATTTGAAAACGACGTGACTCCTGATCACGTGCATTGGATAGAACTCACTCAGCATAACTTCACCTTTTTTGATACTCCGATTAATGTTGCTAAGGAGTTTTCTAGCTTAGTTGAAAAATCAGATACCTCTTGGATCATGACATCTGCGACCTTGGCTGTAAAAGGCGATTTTAGTTACTTTAAGAATTATTTAGGATTGCAGGCCGCGAAGGAATGTTTTCTAGAGAGCCCCTTTGATTATAAAGAACAAGCTTTACTGTATCTTCCAGGTTTAGAAGTAGCTCCTAACGACTCTGACTACGAAAAGCGCCTAGTAGAGGCCGCATTACCCGTATTAGAAGCAAGTAAAGGGAGAGCATTTATTTTATTCACGAGCTACCGATCCTTAAATGCTACCGCCGCTATTATGCGAGATTTGAATCAATACCCATTGTTAGTGCAGGGCGAAGCTCCACGTAATCAAATTTTGAAAAGTTTTCACAGTACTCCTAACGCTGTTTTACTGGGGACATCTTCGTTCTGGGAAGGTGTCGATGTGCGAGGACAACAATTAAGCTTGGTCATCATTGATAAATTACCGTTCATGCCGCCCACCGACCCAGTCATTGAGGCTCGGATCAATCGCTTAGCAGAAAAAGGTGAAAATGCATTCGAGAAAATACAGATTCCCCATGCGGTAACAGTTTTAAAACAAGGAGCGGGGAGACTTATTCGCGACTGTAATGACAGAGGAGTGCTAATGATTGCCGATAACCGTATTGAAACGCGAGATTATGGAGAAATTTTCCTTCGCTCTTTACCTGCAATGAGACTAACTAATGATATTGAGGATGTGCAGATCTTTTTTGATTCTTGAGATTGATGTAAAGGTTTACAACAGGCCTATAGTAATAACTATTTTTAGGTTTCTTGTATACTATGCAAATAGACTTGCAAGTGAGAAAAACCAGAATGAGTGAGACAAGCGTTCTAGTTGCGAAAGTGGCAACTATGTTGGAAATGCAAAACGAGATGAATAGTCGCGTCGATATCAATTGGATTGATAAAAATCGAGAATGGTATCGCGCAATTTGGATCGAATGCGCAGAACTAATGGATCATTTTGGCCATTGGAAATGGTGGAAGCATTCTTCAACGGACCTTCCACAAGTAGTTTTGGAGATTGTTGACATTTGGCATTTCGGCTTGAGTCTTAAGCTTACACAATCGAAGAATTCCTCTAATTTGGCAGAAGAAATTGCCTCCGACTGGAATAGTCAGGTTGATGATTTTGAGTTCCTTGATGGGGTTGAAAAAATTGCACTAGATGCTCTTCATAATAAGGAATTCAACGCAGCTTTAGTGAGAGAGCTTTTGTTAAAATGCGGTGCTGATTTTAATACTTTGTACAGAAACTATGTTGGCAAAAACGTTCTTAATCTCTTCAGACAAGAGAATGGTTACAAAGATGGGACATATAAAAAGATATGGAATGGGGAGGAAGATAACGAAGTATTAGCTCGCCTTATGTTAGACATGAATAGTGACTCAGACTCTTTTGTTACAGAAGTACACAAAATTCTAGAGTTGAACTATCCATCTACAGGCTAGTTCTGTTAACGTATTTATAAAATTTCAAAGTTTCCTCTCGGTTAACTTTCCAGGAATTTTTCAGCGTCTAAGGCGGCCATACAACCACTTCCGGCCGACGTAATAGCCTGCCTGTAAATAGGGTCAGAGACATCACCTGCAGCAAAAACTCCCTGTACGCTAGTTTGGGTCGCGTATGGACTCTGCGGGTAACCAATTTTTATGTAGCCGCCATCCATTTCTACTTGCCCCTCAAAAATCGCTGTATTTGGCTGGTGCCCAATAGCGACGAAAACACCTAGCGCTTCTATCTCAGTGGTATTGTCAGACTTAGTACCGCGCAATCTAATACCCGTAACTCCCGATACATCGCCTAGAACTTCATCGAGGGTATTATTCCATTCGATTTTCACGTTACCAGTCTCGGCCTTTTCAAGTAATCTGTTGGCAAGAATTTTTTCAGATCTAAACGCATCCCTTCGATGAACTACCGTGACCTTGCTCGCGATATTTGAAAGATAAAGTGCTTCCTCTACTGCAGTGTTACCCCCGCCTATTACTGCAACCGGTTTATCTTTATAAAAAAACCCATCGCAGGTAGCACACGCAGAAACTCCTTTCCCTTTATAGGCTTCTTCTGAAGGTAGGCCTAAGTATTTGGCTGAAGCTCCCGTAGCGATAATTAGGGCATCGCAAGTATATGACGCGCTATCCGCATGTATCGAGAGCGGTCGTTTGCTCACATCAACTTTATTTACATTGTCGTAAACTAATGTAGTGCCGAATTTTTCGGCGTGTCTTTTCATCCTCTCCATCAATTCTGGACCTTGAACCCCAAGATCGTCGCCGGGCCAATTATCAACGTCTGTGGTGGTAGTCATTTGCCCTCCGACTTCTACGCCGGTGATGAGCATTGGTGAAAGTGCAGCCCGCGCCGCATACACCGCAGCAGTATAGCCAGCTGGCCCTGAGCCAATTATTATTACTCTGTGATGGTTTTGTTTCATGGGATAAATGCTAGCATGTTTTTCG
>CAJWTO010000082.1 GCA_913047675.1 uncultured Pseudomonadota bacterium
GCGCTTTGCCCGCTTTAAATGCTGGAGCCTTGGAGGCTTTTATTTGAATAGTTTCGCCGGTTTGTGGGTTACGGCCGCTACGAGCTGCTCTGTCTCGGACCATAAAAGTTCCAAATCCTACCAAAGTAACCTGGTCACCACTTTTCAACGAACCTGTAATATTATCAATTACTGAGTCTACAGCCCGCGTAGCGGACGCCTTTGACATATCAGTATCTTGCGCAACTGCATCAATTAAATCTGCTTTATTCATAAGTGGTTTCCTTGACCGTAATCAGTGATGGTTTAATTATTTAGGGTTGAAAGAGTTTTATATCAAGCGACCTCAGTAGCGTCAAGCGATGCTTGGCATATCTGTAAATTTTTCGTAAAAAACTAGTGCCGCTGTATGCTCTCACCGCCTCTTTTAGGATTCGAGACATCATCGACATTATTAGAACTATCCTTCTCTACAATAGGCTCAGGTGTCTCCTGTAACGCTAATTCAAAAACCTCATCAATCCATCGCACCGGCAAGATTTCGATTGCACGAGTGATCTTTGTAGGTATATCTTTCAAGTCTCGTTCATTCTCTGCTGGAATCAAGACCTGCTTTATCCCTCCGCGGAGAGCAGCTAAAAGCTTTTCTTTGAGACCACCAATTGGCAAGACCTCGCCTCGCAATGTTATTTCACCGGTCATAGCTACAGACGACTTCACAGGTATTTTAGTAAGAGCTGAGACCATCGCAGTACACATACCAACTCCTGCACTTGGTCCATCTTTTGGTGTAGCGCCCTCTGGTACGTGAAAATGTACATCACTCTTACTGTAGAACTCTGGACTAATACCAAGAGAGCTCGCTCGGCTTCTGACGACTGTCATCGCAGCTTTGATTGATTCTTGCATAACATCGCCCAGGCTACCGGTATAAATCTCTTTCCCTTTACCAGGCATCACAGCAGATTCGATAGTCAGAAGATCTCCGCCTACCTCGGTCCAAGCCAAGCCAGTGACCTGTCCTACCCTGTTTTCCTCGTCACTAACACCAAACCGATATTTTTTAACGCCGAGGTATTTCTCCAACGACTTCTCAGAAATAGTTATAGTTTTAGAAGATGGTTTAGTCAGCAGGCCACGCACAACCTTTCGACAAATATTAGCAATTTGTCTTTCCAAGTTCCGCACTCCTGCTTCACGAGAATAAAACCGAATGATTCCACGGATAGCAGAATCTAAAAATTTAATTTCTTTGGATTTTAAACCGGCGTTATCGACCTGCTTAGGAACCAAATACTTGAGCGCGATACTAACTTTCTCGTCTTCAGTGTAGCCAGAAATATTTACCACTTCCATCCGGTCTAATAACGGAGACGGGATATTCATACTATTTGCGGTAGTTACGAACATAACTTCGGAAAGGTCGTAATCTACTTCCAAATAATGATCACTGAACGCGTTATTTTGCTCAGGATCTAGCACTTCGAGTAATGCCGAACCAGGATCACCCCTAAAATCCATTGCCATTTTATCGATTTCATCAAATAAAAACAGTGGGTTTTTTGTCTTGACCTTAGACATATTTTGAATAACTTTCCCGGGCATTGCGCCTACATATGTTCTTCTATGTCCTCGTATTTCGGCTTCATCTCGAACCCCGCCTAAAGACATTCGAACAAACTTCCGATTAGTCGCACGCGCAATTGAACGCCCTAATGAGGTTTTTCCGACACCCGGGGGTCCTACAAGACATAGTATCGGGCCTTTCATTGTCTTTACTCGTTTTTGAACGGCCAAATATTCAAGAATACGTTCCTTTACTTTTTCTAACCCATAATGATCCTCTTCTAAGATAGCCTCAGCCTCAACCAGCTCTTTGCTAATCTTCGATCTTTTCTTCCAGGGAACTGATATTATCCAATCTATATAGTTTCTCACTACAGTCGCTTCTGCGGACATCGGGGACATCATTCGGAGTTTTTTCAACTCTCCCTCGGCTTTTTCTTTTACATCTTTCGGCATACCTGAGGCATCTATTTTCTTAGCGAGCTCGTCAAACTCACTCACACCCTCGTCAGTTTCACCAAGCTCGTTTTGGATAGCTTTCATTTGCTCGTTCAGGTAATACTCTCTCTGACTTTTTTCCATTTGCTTTTTAACGCGTCCACGCAACCGCTTTTCAACTTCCAATAAGTCTATCTCGGCCTCCATTAACCCGATCAGATACTCCAATCGCTCCGATAGAGAAGCCATCTCAAGAACAGTTTGTTTGTCAGCAACCTTAATCCCCATATGTGCAGCTATCGTATCTCCTAACCGCGACGGATCATCAATACTAGAGAGAGACGAAATAATTTCGGGTGGGATTTTCTTATTCAGTTTCGAATATTGATCAAACTGGGCCATGAGAGACCGCGAAAGTGCTTCACACTCCGCATCACTTGGATAAGCGACCGGCACCTCAGATACTATCGCTGCATATACATTGTCAGCATCCACAAAATTATCAATTTTTGCGCGATATACACCCTCAACTAGCACTTTGACCGTCCCGTCAGGTAACTTCAATAATTGCAGTATGTTTGAGACTGTTCCCGTTGCGTGGATGTCATCTACACCGGGCGCATCTTCAGCAGCATCCTTCTGGGCGACCAAAAAGATTTGTTTATCATCTTCCATCGCACGCTCTAGGGACTCTATCGACTTTTCACGACCGACGAACAAAGGAATAACCATGTGCGGATATACAACCACATCTCGCAAAGGTAATACCGCAAATTGTTCACTCATACTGTCATTCTCCTCAAGCACTATTTACATGCCTAAAATTCAATTACTTAGAATGCCAGTAACGCAACCAGTTACGCTATAGCTACGCTAAAGAGTTTATGGCTACAGAACTAGCTAATCAGACGCCGCCTTTGAGACATCCGCATTCTCATATATCACCAATGGATTTCCTTCGCCCTTTATCGCGCTCTCATCCACTACAACTTTTGTCGCATTTTCAAGCGACGGTAATTCATACATGGTATCTAAAAGATTTTTTTCAAGTATGGAACGCAAGCCGCGCGCACCACTCTTTCTTTCTAGCGCTCTTTCGGCGACAGCTTTAAGAGCATCATCTCGAAATTCAAGTTCACAAGACTCCATTTCGAACAGTTTTGCGTATTGCTTGGTCAGGGAATTCTTAGGCTCTACGAGTATCTGAACTAGCTGCTCAACATCAAGTTCATCCAACACTGCAAGGACAGGCAACCGTCCAACAAACTCAGGGATTAAGCCGTATTTCACCAAATCTTCGGGTTCGATCTGTCCAAATAATTCGGACGACGTTTTCTTCTCAGCTTCACCTTTCACATCTGCGGAGAATCCCATCCCACTTTTTTCCGATCGATCTCTTACAACTCGGTCCAGACCTGCAAACGCACCACCACATATAAACAAAATATTGCTCGTATCAACTTGTAAAAATTCTTGCTGAGGATGTTTTCTCCCACCTTGTGGCGGGGCTGAGGCAATAGTGCCTTCAATTAATTTTAGAAGAGCTTGCTGTACTCCCTCGCCTGAAACATCCCTTGTTATAGATGGGTTATCCGACTTTCGAGAAATCTTATCAATCTCATCGATGTAAACTATTCCAGTTTGTGCCTTCTCCACATCATAATCACATTTTTGCAACAACTTCTGAATAATGTTTTCCACGTCTTCGCCGACGTAACCCGCTTCAGTTAATGTTGTAGCATCGGCTATAGTGAACGGAACGTTGAGCAGTCTCGCTAGAGTCTCGGCAAGTAAAGTCTTGCCGCTTCCAGTAGGCCCGATTAGCAACACGTTGCTTTTCGCAAGCTCGATATCGTTTTGCTTCACCCTGGTGTCTAGTCTTTTGTAATGATTATAAACTGCAACAGATAAGATTTTTTTCGCACCTTTCTGACCGATAACATAGTCATCTAGATTTTCTTTAATCTCCGACGGGATAGGCAGCTTCCCGCCCTCTTTATTCGATGACTTTTCTTGTATTTCTTCGCGTATGATATCGTTACAAAGCTCAACGCATTCGTCACAAATAAATACTGATGGACCGGCGATTAACTTTTTTACTTCATGCTGGCTTTTTCCGCAGAAGGAGCAGTAGAGGAGCTTATCGGTTTCTGTCTTATTCTCGTCACCATCACTCATATCCTTACACCACCTCTTTTGAATTATCTCGCGACAACAATACTTCGTCTATCAAGCCGTAGTCACGGGCTTCGTCGCCGCTCATAAATCGATCGCGATCAGTATCGGCTTCAATTTTTTCTAATGGCTGTCCCGTGTGACTTACTAATATTTGATTCAACCGCTCTCTAGCCTTTAAAATTTCTTTAGCATGGATATCAAAATCAGAAGCTTGCCCCTGGAACCCACCAAGCGGCTGGTGAATCATCATCCGCGAATGGGTTAAGCAGTAGCGTTTTTTAGCTGCGCCGCCGGCAAGCAAAAGTGCACCCATGCTTGCAGCTTGTCCAATACACATTGTGCTCACATCTGGCTTAATAAATTGCATCGTGTCATAAATCGCAAGGCCCGCCGAAACGGAGCCACCGGGCGAATTAATATAAAGATGTATGTCTTTGTCAGGGTTTTCAGACTCGAGGAATAGAAGCTGTGCTACTAAAACATTGGAGACATAGTCTTCAACCGGGCCTACCAAAAATATGACTCTCTCCTTGAGTAGCCTCGAATAAATATCATACGCTCGCTCACCACGAGCGCTTTGTTCCACGACCATGGGAACTAAGTTTAAACCTCTAGGAGAATCACTATTAGAAAAATCAGAAAGTTCTATACCCATTAAATACTGCCTCTTCTTATTTTGTAGTCTGCACCGGATTCATGAGTGCGTCAAACGAGATTGTCTCATCAACCACCTCCGCCTGAGACGCGAGCCAATCTACCACTACTTCCTCCAGGCATGCTCCCTCGATTTGCTTCATATGCTCCGGGTTATCATAGTACCACTTGGTAACCGCCTCAGAATCTTCATAGCCTGCCGACATATTTTCTATCATCTCTTTAACCTTATCTGGCTCAGCTTTTAGCTCATGCCGCTTAATGATTTCAGCCATCAAAAGGCCCATCTTGACGCTACCAGACGCTTTCTCTTGGACAAGTTTATCAAATTCCTCCGATTCTTCTCCTGGGTTAAGTCCGCGCATCATCATATCTTGCGCCATTTGCTGTTTCTGCCGTTCCATTTCATCCAAAACCAGCGCCTCTGGAACGTCGAAAGTGTTTACTTCCATCACTTTTCCCATCACTTCATTACGGAACTTCACCGCTTCCGCTTTTTTGCTTTCTTTCTCCATGTTCTCCCGAACTTGCTTTCTGAAAGCTTCTTCTCCACCCTCTTTTACGCCGAATTTTTCAAAAAAGACTTCATCTAATTTAGGAAGTTCACTTTCCGAAACTTTTTTAATTTCAATTTCGAATGTTACATCTTTTCCTGCCAAAGGTTTGTTTTGATATTCCTCAGGAAACTTTAGATCTAAAACAGGCTTATCGCCCTTGGACTGTCCAATCAATCCAGACTCAAAGCCTTCAATCATAGTGCCAGAGCCTAGCGATACTTCAAAGTCCGATCCAGTACCGCCTTCAAAAACTTCACCATCAATAGAACCTTTAAAATCTATGGCTAATTGATCACCGTCTTGAGACGGTCGATCGACCTCACTCCATACCTTATGATGGTCCCGCAACTGACTTATTACAGTTTCTAAATCACTATCTTGAATCTCGCAGGATGTTTTTGTAATCGTGATTCCACTGAGCTCAGCAGGCTCTATTACCGGGAAAATCTCGAATAGCGCACAATATTTCAACCCTTGTCCCACGGTCGTAGCGACCTCATCGATTTTCGGTTGACCTGCAGGACGTAGATCCTCTTTTCCAAGCGCTTCACTAAAACTACTCTGCAGCAACTCGTTCACCACCTCATCGCGCGCCTGTGCTCCAAAGCGTTGCGTCACAACAGACATAGGTACTTTACCCTTTCGGAAACCATCAACCTTTACAGTTCTCACGAGCTCATCAAGTCTCGACTTAACCTTATCGACTATTGCCTCCTCGGGGACCGTTACAGTTAATCGGCGCTCTAAAGCGGACGTATTTTCTAAAGAAATTTGCATTACTACTTTGCTCTAAGTTCGTTCAAACAGTTACGTTATGGCGTGCCATAGATGGTGCGAAAGGAGAGACTCGAACTCTCACGGGTTACCCCACTGGTACCTAAAACCAGCGCGTCTACCAATTCCGCCACTCTCGCCTTATCTAATATATCCGCCAAAAAAATAGTGCCTATTTTCTTAAAATTACACCAAAAATTTTTCAATAGACTGTTTTTGGCACTCACTACAATAGTTTCACAGTAATAGACACTCACTCGTTATTATATGTTTAAGGGTACAGTCTTAAAACCCCCCAAATTTGCCTATAAAATAAGGGTTTATTCGATTTCCTATTAAATTTGATTGCGTTATATTCTAAATAACATCAATCCAGCGTAGGGGGCACCAATCATGACACCATCATATGACGAAAAAAAACTTGAACAATTACAAGGTCGCGTTATGGGGAACGCGGCTGGCGCTATCGGTTTACTTATGGCTTACATCGGTGACCAAACTGGTATATATAGAATAATGGAGGAGCTTGGCCCTAGTACACATAAGGTATTAGCGCAAAAAGCTAACGTCGATGCCCGCTATCTTAGGGAATGGCTATCGTCAAACGCCTCTATGGGTTATATCGAATATGATGCGGAAGCAGATACTTTCCATTTGACTCCGGAACAGGCGGCAATTTTTTCTCGAGAGGGAGAACCCACCTGCATGCAAGGATTCTTTCAAGCTGTCGTTGGACAATATGCGACTCACGACAAGGCAATCGATATATTCAAATCAGGTGACGGGCGGCCTTGGGACGATCACCATTTGTGCTGCTTTTGCGGAACGGATAGATTTTTCCGCCCAGGTTACGCATCTTTTTTAACCGCCGAATGGATACCTTCATTAAAAGGAGTGGAGAGTACCCTCATATCAGGAGGAAAAATCGCCGACATAGGTTGCGGATTGGGCGCCTCATCATTATTGATGGGTGAAGCTTACCCGAAGTCACAAATTTACGGATTTGATTTCCATGGTGCTTCCATCGAGTCTGCTCAAAATGAAGCCAACGAGAGAGGTATCAAAAACGTCTCTTTTGAGCAAGTTCTCGCTAAAGAATTCCCCGGGAAAGACTACGATTTGGTATGTATCTTCGATGCACTACACGATATGGGCGATCCCGTAGGAGCCGCTCGACACATAAAAAACTCTCTTAAACCAGGAGGCACGTTCATGGTAGTTGAACCAAACGCCGCTGACAGCCTAAAAGAGAACATGAACCTTTTTGCCGGAATAATGTACGGTTTCTCTACGACTATATGTGTCCCCGTGTCTCGCTCTCAAGAAGTGGGCCTATGCCTTGGAGCCCAGGCTGGCGAGAGACGCATCTCGAACGTACTTCGAGAGGCAGGATTTTCTGCTATCAATAGAGTCTCAGAGACGCCTACCAATATGGTTCTACAAGCGATAGCATAAGTGAAAACATGCTAAGTGCTGGTGTCAATCTATAGAGAAAAAAAATGGAAGAAACAGTAATCGAGTTCATTCTTCTCGGCGCCATTCTCGGCGCCATAGGTCTAATGGCAGTAGCTGGATACATACTGATCCGGAAGACCCAAGCTATAGGGATTGATGCCAACCTAAAAAAGCATGATGAGCTAGAAAAAGAGATAGCTCGGCTGCACGTAGAAATAGATAAGCATATCTCAGAAAATAGTAGCCTCAGTCAAGAAAATGTCCGTCTTCAAACGCAAATAGAAGAGAAACAAAAAGCCAACGAAGATAAAGTCCAGCTACTCGAACAATCTGAAGCCCGTCTTAAGAAGGAGTTTGAGAATTTAGCGAATAAAATTTTTGAAAAAAAGGGAAAAAGCTTTTCAGAATCGAGTCAGTCCTCACTGAATGCAATGCTCAGACCTTTCAAGGATCAGATAGATGGCTTCCAAAAAAGGGTCAATGAAGTACATACAGAGGCTATCAAGGGAAACACCCACCTGGTTTCGGAAATAAAAAAGTATGCTGAGGTTGGTTCGGCTCTCAGCGAAGATGCAAAAAATTTAACTGCCGCTCTAAAAGGTGACTCCCAATATCGAGGAGCGTGGGGCGAGGCACAGCTTGAAAGAACTTTACAAATGAGCGGATTAGTCGAGGTTACCCACTACACAAAACAAGATAGCTTCAGCTCCGATGGGGGAGCAAAAAAGCAAACCGATTTTATTATCTATCTGCCAAATGGTGGGGGATTTATTATAGACAGTAAAATGACCCTGCTTGACTATGACCGAGCTATTTCGGCAAAAACCGATGAAGAGGCTATGGTTGCAATGACTGCTCACGTGACTGCGGTAAAAAAGTATATTGATGATCTGTCCCGAAAGGATTATCCGAGTATTGCCGATGTCCAAAGCCCTGATTTCACCTTCCTGTTTATGCCTATAGAACCAGCATTCATTGAAGCACTCAAACATGACAAGGGACTATTTAGCTATGGATACGAAAAAAATGTCATCCTAGTATCGCATACTACTTTAATCCCTATTCTTCGTGTCATTTCAGCTGTATGGACGCTTTACAGCACAAGTAACCATGCCACCGAACTCGGCGATAAAGCCATGGAAATATATAACGCTGTTTGTGAAGTCAGCAATCGAACGGATAAGCTCGGTAATTCGTTAAAAGCCGTGGGAAACCATTGGAATAGCTTAAGGACCGCCCTGATCGGAAATCAAGGATTAGCAGGGAAGGTCCAAAGATTCGCGACCCTATCTACCAAAACTAAGAGTGAGATGACGACTATGGAGCCTATACAAATTGGTGATGACGATGCGCGCTTACAATTAAGAGCTAAGGCGTCACTTGGTGAAGATATTGAATTGGTGTCGGATAAAGATAGCGAGTAGCAACATACGTCAGGAATTTCATTTGTTTTAGTTATGTTTATCGATATACTCAATCGGGGACACCATAAGTAGTACATTCAGCTCATCCATCAGGCCCAAGGAAAAAAATGGTCACAGTTATTCACGAACATCAAACGCTAACTATTAACGCGCAAATAAAAGATAACGATCTTTGGCTAACTAAGAAAGATGTGGAACAAAAACTCGGTTGGACTATGAAGCCTGAAGGCTTGTGTCAGGACGAACAATGTTTCCCCTACCCCAGTGATGCTGAAATCGGGTTCCTAGAGAACGAGCATCTAAATGTGTCAAAATTTTGGCGTTTAATGGAAAAACCTGTTTTATATGACGAAATGAGAGAAACATGGTTGCTGGGAGCAGGACATAAAGAGCGATCAGAAAAACTCATTTCTCTCGAGGCTCCGG
>CAJWTO010000083.1 GCA_913047675.1 uncultured Pseudomonadota bacterium
CCTCAGTCCTTTAGACCTCACTCCAATTATATAGCAGCGACCGAACGACATCGAGGCAAGACTAAGCTTGGTGATAGTCCTGGCGTATTACTTAATTACGTCGCTGGTAGGCCGTTCTCTGGTGAGCCTGTATTGGATGATCCCAAGGCAGGGGAGAAACTTATTTGGAATATGAGGTACCTGTACGGAGGAGATGGGGGAAAAATACCTGAAATGTACTGGCAGTACCGAGACATGAAATCGCAGAAAATGGAGCGCGAATTAGAATTCAAAGCTGCGATGATGAGGTTTATGTATCGTCACGTGGTAGAGCCTACTCCAGTGATTAAAGACAATCGCTATAAGACTTATAGCGCTATCACTCTGACTGCGATAGAGCCTGGGGATGTGGCCAAAACAAAGTTGCTGATATTTTATAACAGCGATGATACCGCCGAAGAGCAAGGTTGGATGTATGTACCGCTTCTAAGGCGGGTGAGACGCGTAGCGACTACTATGCGGACAGACTCGTTTTTAGGAAGTGACATTATGATTGAGGACTTTCTTGGTTACACTGGGCGAATTATGGATATGAATTGGTCCTATGGTGGGACAAAAAATATTCTCCTGCCCATGTATAGTCACAATGAAATACCGCATTCTGATCGGAAAGCGCGTCGACATGATTACAATTTTGTTGATTTCCATGGACATTCCGGTTGCTTCCCAAATATAACATGGCAGGTGCGTAAGGTTTATATTTTGGAAGGAAAACCAAAGCGTAGTGATCATCCTGTTGGTAATAGATATTTCTATTTAGATGCTCAGACGATGTCTCCAATTTTTGGGAAGCTGTATGATCGCGCAGGAGTGCTGTGGAAATATATAATCGGTGGGGTTGCGCATCCAGACAGTCATCTTCCGTCAAACAAAGGCACGGGCGTGCCGCTTATAGATACCGCTTCGGTAGTAGATATACAAAGCATGCACTGCACCACTGTTCAGATGGTCACGATGGCTAATTTACCTAAATTAAAAAAGCGTGACTTTGAGCCGTCCGCTCTCAATACGATGGCGAGATGAATCGCGATATAGTATTGTTATGTTTAATTAACGATTTTTGAAAATTACCAGTTGTAGTTCGGTTTCATATTATAGAAAAGGGGAAAATAAGATGGCCAGTAGCCAATCGGAAGCGATAAAGGTTCTATATAAAGGTTGGATTGATGCGATGTCTGCTAATCCTGAGATGGGTTTGGACGAGATGCGCGATATTTTTGAGCACTGGGGTGATATCACGAATGAACCGGGAGAAGTTGATTACTCTGAAGTGGACGCCGGTGGCGTACAGGCAATGTGGGCTGTTCCAAAAGGATGTGCTGAAGACAGAGTCGTAGTGTGTACACACGGGGGAGGGTATGTCACCGGGTCTATGTACACTCACCGTAAGGTTTTCGGACATTTAGCGAAGCAGATAGGGTGTAAGGCTTTGATACTGCACTATAGGAGGGCGCCGGAGGCGCCTCATCCGGCGCAAGTCGATGACGCAGTCGCGGCTTATGAGTGGCTGTTAAGTCAAGGGTATACAAACGACCATATATGCACTAGTGGCGATTCAGCCGGAGGTGCGTTATGCACATCAATGCTGTTAGCTATACGTGACCAAGGTCTGCCCATGCCAGTTGCGGCTATGCCGATGTCACCGTGGTACGATCCAGAAGGTACCGGAGAATCTTTGGTAACTAATGCCGATAAAGATGCGATAGTTAACAAGGATGTCCTAATGGGTATGGCCGGTATGTTCTTAGGAGACGGATCTCCTAAGGACCCATTAGCCAATCTACTGTGTGCTGATTTAAAAGATTTACCTCCGATTTATATACAAACCGGTGGTGATGAAGGGCTACTCGATGATTCTGTCCGTTTTGAAGAAAAAGCAAGGGCGGCTGGAGTGGACGTTACCTTAGATATATTTCCTGAAATGCAGCATGTGTTTCATTTTATGGCTGGAAGGGCACCTGAAGCAGATGATGGTATCGCAAAATATGCAGCTTGGGTAAAACCGAAATTGGGATTGTAGTGTTATAAACAAATGTAAGGTGAGCCCTAGTGCTCACCTTTTTTTTGAAAGAATTTTGTTTAATGGTGGAATTATGAATAGTCACGATGTTAAAACGACTGCTGATCCAAGAGATCAATTCGATTTATCCGGAAAGCGAGCCCTAATTACCGGAGCGTCCTCGGGACTGGGACGTCGATTTGCTTGGACTTTAGCCCGTGCAGGCGCGGAGGTTCTGATCGCCGCGCGAAGTAACGATAAGCTGGCAAGCCTTAAGAAAGAGATTGAGCAATTTGGAGGTAGTGCGATTTGTGTATCGCTTGATGTTCGAGACAGAGAAGGAATCAGGGAAACAATTAACGCCTTAGAGTTAGAGGCACCTATTGATGTTTTGGTAAACAATGCTGGAGTTGCTATTGTAAAATCGCCCGAGCGTTACATGGATGAAGACTGGGATGCCGTTTATGAAACAAATCTTAGAGGTCCATGGGTTTTAGCACAATCTGTCATAAAACATAGAATTAACGACGGAAGGGCTTGTAGCATCATCAATATTGCTTCGGTGTTAGGGTTGAGACCCTTAGGGCATATACCACCATACGCTGCGGCAAAAGCGGGGATGATTAACCTTGGTCGAGATCTCTGCGTCGATCTAGCCTCAAAAGGAATCAGAATAAATGCTATTGCTCCTGGTTACTTTGAAACCGAAATGAATAGGGAGTGGTTGAAGACACCCGCAGGCGAAAAGCTGCTTCAGGGGATCCCAGCCGGAAGGTTTGGACAACCAAGTGATCTGGATGGCGCGATATTGTTTCTCGCATCAGATGCGTCTAGTTTTATGAACGGCAACTTAATGACGATAGATGGGGGACATAGTGCCGGCCTCTGACTAACCTACCCAGATGACCAGTCGCCAGTCGAGTACTTGCCTTTCCTCGTACTCATCATCTTGATTAAGTCGTTTGGCGAAGGTATCAACTTTGAGCTCGTTTAAGGTGCCTCCCGATGGGGCCGATTTAATGTTTAGTACTTCAAATTCCGAACGGATTATATCTTCCTCGAGCACAGGACCGAGGTGGTCACAACCTTGCCAACCTATTAATGTCACGGTGTCAGGTATGGCTCGCATTACTTGTGCATAAGCGAGCGATATTGTGTGCCCGCCGTAGACGAGGCGCTTGTTTAAATAACTTCGCGATGCATCAGTGTGAGCAAAGGCTATGTTGCCAGTGAGTCGTACTAACTCGGTAGCGCCAGTTACAGTGTCTTGTCCGGTTACCACCACGCGGTCTTGTTGCTGAAAAGAAGGTAGCGATGGCTCAAATGAGCTATTCATCAAAGGTTCTATATTCCAAGTCGATGGCACAGATGCTAGAATAGCTTCTTCAGACAAACTCTTTGGGATCTCGCTGAAATCGTCTATGTGCCCAGTCTCGGCGGATGGGTCCCGACATGGGATCATAGGGCATCGCCAATAACGCATCACGCACTCATTGTTCTGATTTAGAGTTTCTATCTCTAGTGCGACCATTCCGGTCGCATCCCTTCCCGGCTTGTTTTTATTTTGGTTGAGGCCTACGACTTTAGTCGTTGTGGTAAGTGTATCGTTTACGAAAACGGGTAATTGCATTATCAAGCCACGATAAAAAAGATTTCCTTTAACATTTTGTGATGCATAGGTGGTTTGTCCGTTGACTATATTGATAACCAACATAGGATGAACTATCCCTCTGTCTCTACCGGTAACCTTTTTAGTTAGTTCGTGATCTAGTGACAAGCGCATGCGATCGCCGATGATGGATTGGTAGATTGAGCAAAAACCTTCAGTGACTGTTACCGCAGGCGCTCCAAATATTTGTCCGTTATAAAAATCCTCGAAAAAAGGTCCACCAATTGTGTGCAGTGCCATAGTTCAAAATGTCCGTATTATTGAAGCCAAGTTTATCATCAAGTACCACAGGATGTATGGCGCAGTTTAGTATAACAAGCCCGTTACATCCAATTAATTGCAGCGATATTTTATGGAAACTTTTACCTAGATGTTATTTATCTTATGGCGATGGGATTAATAATCATCTGGACAGCTCCTGAGATCCTTGCCGGTCCAAGGACAAACATAAATTCGTAAGCCTTATCTGCAGCAAGCTCGCGAGTGTCCATATTTTCTAGTATGTAGATACCATTATAATTGATTAGTATCTGGTGGACTGGGAAGAGTATATTAGGATCCTCCCCAGGGATAAGCTCAAGCGCTGAGTTATCAGAGCCTACAGCCATTACTTCTTTTTCTACTAAGTAATTCGCGCCATCTGCTGTTATGCCGGGTTGTTCTTTTATAAATTTCTCGGGATCCGATTTCAGGTAAGTCAGCCAACCAGAGTGAAATAAGACAACATCGCCTTTTTCAATATTTACGCCTAGTTTCTTTTCACACGCGACGATATCTTTTTTATGATACGGAGTGTTGGCAGGCAACACTTCTTTACCTTTGCACGCAGCCATATCTAGCAGCACACCCCGAGTCACCACTGGTGGATAGTCTTCCACTCCCATCTTAGTAAGCCCATCGACTTTCGCAAAATCGCTTGCTTTGAATCCATTATAAAAAATTCCATCAGTGGCGGCATGGCCAAGACCATCAATTTGCGAGCCTACACCCATCCATCCAGACACGTGATCATCAAAGTAATTGAATTTATTGCCGCCGATGGGATGATGGTGACTATATTGATTTGGGTATAGCACGTGCACTTCAAATGTTCGCGTGCCATAGGCAGGCGTGTCGCTATTAGTCTCTATACCCAGTCTGTACGTTTTACCTGTTTTTACGAGTTTACTCGCTTTAAGCGTTAGTTCGGGTCCGAGCATGTTAAAGGAACCTAGTGTATCGGTTGCTCCCCATTTAGAGGGCCACCATTTTTCTTCGGCGCTCACAAGTCCAACAATGAGAAAGGCGATAACTAAACTAGCGAAATACTTCATCTCAGTCCCCTTAATATTAACTAGATACTCATTTAATTAGAAATTGAGTACTTCGGCAAGTTTAATTTTGATAAGTTTGGCTTAAGAAAACTCGCGCCGGACGCTATCAGAATGTGCACCCAGATCAGGGACTTGTAAGTTTTGACTTTCGTCTCCGACTCTCCGTATAAGACTGAAGCTGTTGCCGGAGCTTAAGACGTTTTTACGCTTCAAAGCGTCGTGCTTTGAGAGATCTTGTAAGGTATTGATACTGCCACAAGCTATCCCAGCCTTTTGCAGTGATTCCATAAGTTGGCTGCGATCTGAAAGTTTGAACACCCCTTCGATTTCTAGCTTTAGAGTGCTTCGATTTTCAGCTCGTTTCATATTCGACTCGTAGAGAGGATCAGAAACTAGCGCTGGTCTATCTAGCACTTGTTCGCACAATCTAACCCACTCCATGTGATTTTGCACTACTATAAATATTTTCCCATCTCTTGTGTCATAGGCACCGTATGGACATATTTGTCCGTGATCCATACCCGTTCCTTGCAGTAATTTATCAGCATACTCATAGTAAGAAAGAGGTACGGATAACCATTCAGAAAGGACTTCAAAAAGTGATAATTCGATATGAGCACCGCTTCCCGATTTGGTGCCTCTTTTTATGAGCTTTTTGAGGATCTCCCCATAGGCAGTGAGGCCAGTCGCAATATCAACAATTGATGCACCCACTTTCGACGGCTGGCCTGGGGGGCCTGTTACAGAGCACAAACCAGTTTCTGCTTGAATTAAAGCATCGTACGCTTTCATTTTAGAGTAACTTCCCGTACTACCATACCCACTGATAGAGCACATTACTATGTTGGGATTTAATGTTCGGACCGATTGGTAACCGAAGCCAAGCCGCTCCACAGCACCAGGTCGAAGATTTTGTATAAAAATATCTGCTTTCTTAATTAGGTTCTGCAATAACGCGATGTCCATATCAGACTTCAAGTCAACGGTAACCGATTCCTTTCCAGAGTTCAGCCAGACAAAATAGGCGCTATCACCGTCAAGAATATCGTCATATTTTCTCGCAAAATCTCCGTCTGGCCGCTCTAGTTTAATAACCCGAGCACCTGATTCGCGCAGTAACCTCGAGCAGTAGGGCGCCGCCACTGCCTGCTCAAGGCTTATCACTAAAAGACCATCAAGATCGTTTGTCATCGCAATAGTTTACTTCGTACGAATTTAGTATGACCGAGGCAGACCCAGTTCCCTTTCTGCGAGATAAGAGAGGATCAGATTAGTTGAAATAGGTGCTATTTGGTATAGTCTTGCTTCTCGAAACTTCCGCTCTACATCGTATTCCTCAGCGACCGCAAAGCCTCCAAAGGTTTGCATACAAGTATCGGCTGCTGCCCATGAAGCCTCAGATGTGAGAAGTTTTGCCATATTGGCATAGGTACCCGAGGTGTCTCCCGACTCATATAGGCGGCATGCTTTGTCTAAAACAGCCTCCGCTGCTTCAGTTTGAGCGAATGCTCGCGCTATGGGGAATTGAATACCTTGATTTCGGCCAATTGGACGACCAAAAACCTCTCGCTCGCTGGCATAATCAGAAGCTTTTTTAATAAACCAGCGGGCATCACCAACACATTCTGCTGCAATAAGGATCCGCTCCGCGTTCATACCTGACAGAATATACTTGAATCCCTTGCCTTCTTCTCCAATCAAGCTGTCAGCCGGTATCGGTACATTATCGAAAAAAACTTCAGTGGTGGCATGGTTTAGCATTGTTCTAATTGGATTAATGGTCATTCCATTTTTTAGAGCATCTCTCATATCAATAAGAAAGACTGAGAGGCCATCAGACTTCTTTTTCACTTCATCTTTGGGTGTAGTCCGTGCAAGTAGAACCATTAAATCTGAATGTTCGGCACGAGACGTCCAAATTTTTTGTCCATTGACGATATACTTATCGCCGTCTTTCACAGCCATAGTCGTAATACTGGTAGTGTCCGTACCAGCGGTTGGTTCAGTGACTCCAAATGCTTGTAACCTTAAGTCCCCCGAGGCAATTTGTGGCAGATATTTCTTTTTTTGTTCTTCACTACCGTGCCGAAGAACTGTCCCCATTGTATACATTTGAGCATGGCACGCGGCAGCATTCCCCCCAAATTCGTGTATTGCCTTAAGTGTCTCAGAGCCAACAGTTATCGGTAGGCCACTACCTCCATATTCTTCGGGTATTAATGATGCTAGCAAGCCAAGCTCGGTAAGTCGTGTCACAAACTCAGTCGGATATTTGCGTTCACGATCCTTTTCTCGCCAGTATTCTCCAGAAAACTCTTCGCAGACTTTAAATACTGTATCTCGTATTTGGGATATTGTTTCTTGTAGTTCTTCTTGACTCATATTTAGGTAGCTCACCGTTTGGTTGGTTAATTAAAATGACCTGTAATTAGACAGGATTCCATAAAAAAAGGGTTGCCGCTAGTGCGACAACCCTCCCCAGTTTACTTGAGTATCATGTTCCGCTAACTCGCAGCCACAATTTTATCCAAAACAGGCATCAGATAGCTATTGAATAGCTCTGGATTTTCACTCATTGGAAAGTGCCCGATTTCTTCCATTATAATACATTCTGAGTTTTTAGTCTTCGCAGCGCTTTCCTCAGTCATCTCTGGCGTGCACGCGAAATCATAAACACCTGTCATATAGTACATAGGTACTTTACCGGAAAGTTTCTCGGTCCGACCTCTAAAATCATGATCTTGACTATAGAAATAGAGATCGCCTTTGAATATTCCTGGTCCCCCCTGCGCGTAATACCACCAGGTCTCCCATCGATATTTATCAGGACTTTGCGGAGCCATTAATCCAAAGACAGACTGCGCTGCCGCTTCACCGCCGTGAATATGACTGTGTCTCAACCAATCAATATGCCAGCCTAGAGAGTGCTCACAAGCTTCAACGGCTATCAATGCTCTGAGCTCATCTTCATGTTTCTCCGCCAAGTGAAGACAAATATTACCGCCCATTGAACTTCCTAAGATCACCGGCCTATCGAGTTCTAGCGCGTGACAGAAAGCCATCACTATGCCCATATAAAATTCAGCGGTGAGTTTGTACTCTTCGTCTTCTTTATACCAATCATAGGGAGGAATGGATTTGCCATGACGAGGAATATCAATAGCAATTACTCTAAAGTTAGCGTTTATTGCAGGATCACACAGTTGATGTCTCCATTCCCGGGAGTCGGTTCCGGCAGTATGTAAACAGACCATTGGTATTCCTTGGCCAGCTTCTTCAAAAAATATTCTATACTCAGTTCCGTTATAAGGAACCCAGACATAACGTCCAGTTATTGGTTCAATTTTTCCCATTTTTATGTCTCCTAATTTGTTCCTTAATTAAATCTCACGCATCCGATCGAGTGCCCAACATAGTGCACGCATGTTTTGCCAGAGGACCATTTGATCACCTTCTAGAGTAAGCCTACCGTGAAGAGGGTGAGCCATAGCCCATATGTCGTTATACATAGGCGGTGGCGTTTTTTGACAGAACTTTTCCCAACTGACAGCAGGACCTTTTATAGCAAGCTGGTAGCAAGTTTCTGGGGTGAATTCACTTTCTATGTTAGCTATCTTTCCTTTATAGAATTCGATGACATATTCGGTGTCACCAAACCCAAAAAGTAGGTTAGTTGTGAAATGCTTCCCGATCCAACTCATTGGACCATTAGTGTTCACTAGCTTTTGCCAGCTCTCCATCCATGACTTTTCAAACATGAGTTACCTCCTCATTCATTTTCGAGTGTCTTACTCTTAACTTACAAGTTACTATTATTTGTATAGCTGTGAATTCTATACTTCATTTATAATTATTATTTTAAATCGATTGCCGTGCTTTCTCATAAAAATTTAGAGCCAACCAAGCAGGGAATTGAGTAAATATAATTTTACGTCAATCATCGCATGGTGCTTTAACTACTATGAGACTCTTTATACCAGACTCAACGAGCCGAACCTAGCGGCAGCCCCATAATAGTTCTATTATTCGCTAAATACTTTTTGTTAGTACGGACAGATTATTTTGAGCTCGTTTTTGATCCAAGTCAATTTTGGACCGCACCTTTTCAATGGAATTTATATACTCGATAGGGAACGAGTGATGCCTTACGCCGGC
>CAJWTO010000084.1 GCA_913047675.1 uncultured Pseudomonadota bacterium
TGAGACTTTCCAATTGACCAGAGGCAACTGCTTGTTTTAGGCCATAGAGCTCGGTGCCTTTGTGGAACACTTCAGTTTCTGGAGAATTTAAATATTTTGGTTCACTTTTATCTAGAACCCTGCCACCAAAGCCTAAAACTCGCCCTCTTTTGTCTTGTATCGGGAATATGATTCGGTCTCTAAAGCGATCATAATAGCCAGATGTCTGCTTTTTTATAGCTAGGCCGCCTCTGGCGAGTTTTTCTTCTGTTGTACCATTTTTAGCAAGATGATCTATTAGATTCCGCCAACCCTCTGGGGCATAGCCTATTCCAAATACTTTAGCAGTCTCTCCCGAGATACCTCTATTTTTGAGATAGTTTATAGCTCTCTCTTTGGAAGTAGCTGTTCGTAATTGTTGTTTGTAGAATGTTTCAGCCTGCCCTAGGACCTCAAAAACCTCTTTGGAGTTCACTAAGTTTTTATCAGAAACATCTCTTGGGACCTGTACGCCAGCTAGATCGGCAAGTTCTTCGACGGCTTCAAGGAATTCGAGATTTCGATAAGCCATCAAAAACCCTATCGCAGTTCCATGAACGCCACAGCCAAAGCAGTGATAAAATTGCTTTTCTCGGCTTACCGTAAAGCTTGGAGTTTTTTCACCATGAAAAGGGCATAGTGCCTGAAATTCCTTACCTGCCTTTCGAAGAGTTAGGTAAGTTTCTATTAACTCTACAATGTCCGTCCTAGCGACTAAATCATCTATAAATTGTTCGGGTATACGTCCAGCCATAGTTCATTGTAGACAGCATAGCGAAAATCGGAAAGATAAATTATTAATTTGAAGAAAGTTGAGCCTTGACTAAGTTGCTCACTATACTCATGTCTGCTTTGCCCTGTAGCTCACTATTTAGCGCGCCCATTACTTTGCCCATGTCACGCATACTGGACGCATCACAATCTTCGATCGCCGATATCACTCGGACCTTGATTTCTTCTGTAGATAATTGCTCCGGCAGATACGTCATTAGCAGGTTGATCTCAAATTGCTCTTGATCAACAAGATCCTGTCTATTCCCCGCCTGGTACTGCGTGATAGACTCTCGTCGTTGTTTCACCATTTTCGTCAATATCTGATTGGCCATTTCATCAGAGACTTCAGTGCGATTATCTACCTCATATTGTTTGAATGCGGCTGAGACAAGTCTGAGTGCCGCCAACGAACTTCTTTCGCCGGCTCGCATCGCAGTTTTTATATCTTCCAGTAATTTGTCTTTTATCACTTTTGACTAAGTCCGACCTCGTTTGAGGACTTTTTCAGATGCAGATGATCCGTTAGTACATACGTTTACGGTGAATTATTTGACGAGATGCTTTTTTTTGCCACCGCTTGACTGCGGCGGCGGCTTTACGCTTTCTCACCTGAGTTGGTTTTTCATAAAACTCTCTTCTGTGGACTTCGGCGAGAACACCCTCTTTCTCGCACGCGCGCTTAAAGCGTCTCATCGCGATGTCGAATGGCTCATTTTCTCTGACACGAATGTTTGGCATGCTTTTTATGTTTCCTACTGCGTTGATTATTTTTACTAAAGCTGGCGAAATATAACTATAATTTGGTCGTAAGTCACGCTTTTAGATACTTTAGGTGCTAAATATAATGAAAATTTTGGGTATTGAAACTTCCTGTGACGAGACCGGGGTGGCTATTTATGATAGCGAACATGGACTTTTAGCTGACATTTTATTTAGTCAGGTTAAGACTCATACTAAGTACGGTGGAGTGGTGCCTGAGTTAGCATCGAGGGACCATATTCGTAAAGTTGGCTCACTCATGGAGGATGTTTTAGAGAAAGCGAATTTAGATGTGAAGGCTTTGGATGGTATCGCCTATACTGCTGGCCCCGGGTTGGCTGGAGCACTTTTGGTTGGTGCGGGCTTTGCGCGGTCACTAGCATGGGCATTAGATGTTCCGTCTCTCGCGATTAATCACATGGAAGGACACCTTTTGGCTCCAATGCTAGATGACAGAGAAGGCCTAGAAATGCCATTTTTAGCTCTATTAGTATCCGGTGGGCACACACTATTAGTACATGCGCGCGGCTTGGGTGAGTATGAGATTTTAGGTGAGTCTCTAGATGATGCGGTGGGGGAGGCATTTGATAAAGTTTCGAAAATGCTTGGCTTAGGTTACCCAGGGGGACCTATTGTTGAGGCTCTGGCTGAAGAGGGCGACTCTGCAGTATTTACATTTCCTAGACCGATGATTAATCGGCCGGGCTTAGACTTCAGTTTTAGTGGCCTCAAAACTCATGTAATGACTACTATCACCAATCTTGAAGCTGAAGAATTGAATCGTGCCAACATATGTCGTGCTTTTAGTGATTCCGTAGTTGATGTCCTTTCAATAAAATGTCGTCGAGCCATAGAGCAAACAGGTGTGCGCAAATTAGTAGTTGCTGGAGGCGTGAGCGCGAATAAAGCAATTAAACGAGGCCTAGAGGGTATGTGCCGAGAACTGGCGAGTGAAGTTTTTTTTCCTTCTATGCAGTTTACGACAGATAATGGGGCTATGATCGCATTTGCTGGTTATTGCCGGATGATAACAGGGGAATCAGACAATTTCGAAGATAAGGTTAGGGCTCGATGGCCGCTATCAGATATGAATCCTCCCGAGCATGATTAGAATAATCTATCGATCGGCCTTCTGACCTATTTTTTTCTCGTCACCTTTCATTAGATTCAATATATTCTTCTTATGATGGATACAAATAATTAGTGAGCAGCAAATTAGAACAATCAGCATCGTAGTAGGAACCTCTATGATATAGGCGGCCATCGGCGTTACCGTTATTGCTAGGAGTGCGGATAATGAGGAATATCGAGTAAAAAATGCAGTTGCTGCCCATGTAAGGATGAAGCAACATGCCAGTAACCAATTCAGGGCGATTAAAATGCCAATAAACGTTGCTATCCCTTTGCCGCCCTTGTAATGATAGAAAACTGGATAAATGTGCCCCAGAAGTGAGCACAGTCCTATGACAGAGAGAGTCCCGCTTGTAAAACCAAGCTTATATCCTATAGCTATCGGGATGATTCCTTTTGTGATATCGCCAATTAAGGTCATGGCAGCGGCGGTTTTCCCAGCGTAACGCAGAATATTGGTAGTGCCAGGATTGCCTGACCCTATTTTCCGTGGGTCGGTGACTTTAAATAGTCTGCTGACGACAATGGCGCTTGAAATTGAACCTAGTAGATACGCGAAGATGATGGTTAGGAGGATTATTATCATGATGCAAATATTAACCTAATTTGAACAATCGCACCCAAGAGACTTTGAAGTTTGATACTATCTTACTTTTGCGAACTTCTAGAGACCTATGGACATAATATATCTTCGTGACTTACAAGTGGACGCTATCATTGGGGTATGGGAATGGGAGCGCCATGTAAGGCAAAACTTGATCCTGAACTTAGAGCTAGGCGCGGACATTACGGACGCTGCTAAATCTGACGATCTTTCCGACACAGTTGATTATAAAGCGGTTAGCGATCGTGTGATTGAGTATACTAAGTCTACCGAATTTCAGTTGGTGGAAAGTCTGGCGGAGAAAATTTCCGAAATTATATTAGACGAGTTCAGTGTGACATGGGTCAAGTTGACTGTCGGGAAACGAGGTGTCTTACCAGAGGTCTTTGAGGTTGGCATAGTGATTGAGCGTGGCAAAAAATTCTGAATAATTGTGAGAAAAAAGCATGTGTTTTAGTCGGGACAAATGTCTTACATGCTGAAAATATCAGATCCTGTATGCAGAAGTTGGATCTGGAATTTACGTGTATTAGTCGGTCAATTCTATATGCAAGTAATGATCTTTCTAGCGGTAAAGAGCTAAATTATTGGAATTTTGCGGTTAGTTTTCACTGTTCTCTATCCCACTCAAACTTAATCGCTAAGCTAAAATATATCGAAAGGTCTTGTGGCCGGCATCGCCCAGGTTCTCTATCACACGAGGTTCCTATCGATTTGGATTTGGTATTTTTATTGGCGGAGAGTTCGTTAGATTCAGAGGTTGAATACTGTATGGATTATAGTTTTATCCTAAAAACGAGTTACTTCATTGGGCCGCTAGCAAACCTGCACCCTTCTTGGATTCATCCTGATGCTGAGATCGATCTGTCGATGACATTAAAAAATATAAAGGAATTATCGCCTCGATTGGAGAAAATTTCAGATGTGTCTTAGCGATCTGGTCCGTAAGTTAAACTTATGGAGGCATTTGTCAAAAAAGTACTATGTTTTAGTCACTATAGTGCTGATGACAGCAAGTTGTTCCAGTGTGGATTATGTGGGTAGCTTAGTCGAGGAAGAATTTGAGGCACACTCGCCATCTTTTAAGTTTTTGGGTCAAACCAAAACCGATCAGAAATTAGCTGAATTTGAGAAAACAGTTTCAAGTTATGTGAAAAATCTGAAATATGGATACTTTCGAGAAGCTTATAGATGGGTTAAGCACCGCGATGGGAGAACAGTAGCTCCACTAAGCAAGAGCGTCTTTTTGTATCGTATCCACAGCTATGCAGTGCTAAGCAGCTTTATTTCTGATGGTGGCAGAGAGGCGAGAGTTGTGGCAAAAATTTCCTTCTATGAGATAGATACTGGAGCACTGATTGAGATTATAGATGAGCAGACTTGGTGGTTCGCAGAAGTGGCGAGTGCATGGTTTGTCGAAGCTTTTATTCCCATCGAGGCTAAGATATAGCAGCGCTTATTTAGGTATTAAGAGTCCGTCCCCCGTCAACATTAAGTACGTGGCCAGTAACATATTCCGCTTTAGCTAGATAACTGACGGCTTGCGCAATATCGAACGGATTGCCAATTCTGGCTAGCGGTGTTGACCCTATTGCATTCTCTTGGACTGTGCGGTTCTCTGTCGAAGCCCAGATAATGGCACCTGGAGCGACGCAGTTGACCCTTATATCGGGAGCTAAATCAAGTGCGAGGGAGTTAGATACAGCCACTAATGCTGCTTTAGAGGAGCAATAGGCAGAGAAGTTTTTTCTAGGTTTTTCTGAGTGAATATCTGTGATGTTTACAATCGAGCCTTGGGATTTACGCAAAAAGGGTATCGCTTCCAATGATAAAAAATATGGTATTCGTACGTTAATGGTGTGTAAAAGGTCCCATAAGTTCTCGATGCTTGAACCCTGTTGTAGGGGCGTCTCAAAAAAGATAGAGGCATTGTTGACTAATAGATTTATTTGACCAGTCTTATTGATAACCATTTTTATGAGCTTACTTGCCGCATTTTTTTCTGCTAGATCTTGTTTTATAGTAAGAGCTGAATTAGGGCGTTTCTTATTTAAATCTTTTTCGAGCTGATACGCCTCGTCGATCGATGTATGATGGTGTATCACGATTTGATAACCATCCGCGTGAAGTTGTTGCGCTATCGCGGCACCAACTCTTTTTGCAGCGCCAGTGATTAGCGCCACAGGTTGAAGTATTTTAGTATTAATTTTGTTTGTCCTCCCCGAAACTATTGCATATAACATATGCTGGAATTAGATGAAAAATTTAGATCAGACTTTTAGCTTACAAGATATCTCGCCAAAAGGTCTAGAGCGTTCTCGGAAACTCACGCAGTTAATTTCGAGTGAAATTAAAGCTGCCAGCCAACAAGTAATTTCTTTTGATCGCTTCATGTCACTGGCTCTATATGCCGACTCACTTGGTTATTATGTCGGTGGACGAGAGATTTTTGGTGCCAAAGGCGACTTTGTAACCGCTCCCGAGAGTGGTGATCTTTTTGGCTTTTGTGTTGCTGAGCAATGCGCTGAAATCTTAGGTGAGAATAATGTGGTCATTACGGAATTTGGAGCTGGATCAGGCGCCCTCGCGGACACGATTATACGATATTTTGATGGGAAAATTTTGCCGAGCAATTTTAATTATTCTATTATTGAGCCGAGTCCATATCTTTCGCAGAGACAAAAAAATCGGCTAAAAAAAATCAACTCCGAATTGGCTGACAAGGTTAATTGGCACGCGACTTTTCCTAATGAAGGCTTTCTTGGCGTTGTCATAGCAAATGAAGTATTTGACGCCATGCCAGCTCGGCGATTTACTATTCGGGGTGGCGAAATAAAGGAGCTGGGGGTGGCTTGCGATGGCGAAAGCTTTAGTTGGGAGATAAAAGAATGTTCGGTCATACCAGATCTGATACTTGATCGAATGGCGAATTATCCGGAAGGCTACACAACGGAGCATGTTGAGAGACAAGCTACGTGGTTTGCGGAATTCAAGAAATTTTTTAACCGTGGGATCCTTCTAGTTGCAGATTATGGATATGTCGATCAGGATTTTTTCCACTTGGATAGGTGCGATGGTACTTTAAGATGTTACTTTAACCATCAATTGCACAATAATCCCTTCCTTGCTGTAGGTCTTCAGGATATAACTACGTCAGTTAATTTTTCTTATTTAGCTGAATGCGCGTTATCCGCAGGATTCAATGTCGATGGTTTCACCTCTCAGGCAAAGTTCTTAATAGGTAATAAGATAGACGCTCAAATTACCATGTTGAGTGGAGGAGACAGTGTTGATGCTTACCGATTAGCGCAAGAGGCTAAGCGGTTAATTTTACCAACCCAAATGGGTGAGAGTTTTAAATTTATGGCATGTTCTTATGGGCTCGACAAGGATATGTCTGGGTTTGCCGACAACGAACGCTTTCGGTTGGGGTAAAAATGACTTTTCTACAACTAGTAACGTTAGCTTTTGTTCAAGGTGTTACCGAGTTCTTACCCGTATCAAGTAGCGCTCATTTGATTTTAGTAGCTAAATTTACCGCCTGGACCGATCAAGGGCTGAGTCTCGATATCGCAGCTCATTTAGGATCTCTAATTGCAGTATGTGCTTATTTTCGAAAAGACATTAATAGGCTGTGTTACTCGTGGTTTCCTAATAAACGAAAAGATATACGATGTGGCGATAAACGTCTCTCTATTTGTTTAATTGTTGCCACATTGCCAATAGTACTTTCTGGTTTGGTGTTTCATGATTTTATCGCTGCCGAACTTAGATCTGTTTATGTGATAGGGGTGATGACCGTTTTATTCGGGGCGGTTCTTTGGGCCTCAGATACTATTAGCAGCAAAAATCGACTCTTGGATAGTGTGAATTGGCGAGATGCGATATTTATTGGGGTGATTCAAACTCTCGCTCTCATACCCGGAACTTCTCGTTCGGGAGTCACGATTTCGGCAGCTCTTTTACTCGGTTTTTCTCGAGAAAGTGCGGTTAGGCTTTCATTTTTACTGGGTATTCCGACAATATCAGCGGCTGTGGTCTACGAAATTGTAGCTAACAGTTTTGTTATAGGTCCTGAACAATGGCTTACCTTGGGGACTATGACCGTGTTATCAGCTATTTTTGCTTATGGGGGTATTTATTATTTTATTCGGCTACTCGATAGGATTGGAATGCTACCTTTTATCTTATACCGTCTAATTCTAGGACTTCTTATAATCATATTTTCAGTGAATTTTACCTCAACTCATGCTTCGAGCTTGGAAGATCAGGTACAAAATACCAGAGTAGCTATTTTTGCTGGAGGTTGTTTTTGGTGTATGGAAGAACCTTTCGATTCGGTGATCGGTGTACACGCGACTACGGTTGGCTATATTGGAGGGTCTAAGGCAAATGCAACTTACAAAGAAGTATCCAAAGGTTATACTCGCCACGTGGAAGCTATTCAGGTGACTTACGACTCCTCAGAAATTTCGTTCGCTCAGCTTTTGGAGATTTATTGGAAAAATATTGATCCGTTTGATTCAGGAGGACAGTTTTGTGATCGAGGACAGCAGTACGCGAGTGTGGTGTATTTTTCAAACCAGGAAGAAGAAAGAGAGACCAACCGCCAACTAGAAGAACTACAGAACTTTCGGTTTCCAAATAATAAGATTGTTACCGCCATAAGGCCTGCTATAAAGTTTTATCCCGCAGAGTCCTATCATCAAAACTACTATCTGAACAATCCAGTTCGGTATAAATTATACAGATACCAATGCGGTCGTGACTCTAGACTTCGTGAGGTTTGGCAGAAAGAGTGAGCGTATCATCAGCGAGCGCTATTTTTCTAATTTTTAGTTGCTCGGCGAACGACTCTCCACTCAAGTTTTGCTGGATCAAATCATCGTTATTCATGTTTTTCACTGCATTTCTTACCGCTAGAATTTCGTTCGTAGATACATAGCTATGAGTATTTCGTTTGGTTTCTCGTTCAAGTTCATATAGGAGCAATAGCTTTGGAAATAGGTGGTCATTCTTAAAGCCGCCAACCGTATCGAGTAAATGTATAACGTCACTGCCTAATTGTGTTTTAAATTCTTTTTTCACAAGCTTAAAAGCGCTAGCTCTTTTAGCGATTGTTTTGAATTTTTTTGGTACCTTAAGTCGATCGCAAAAAGAGCTCATTTGGCTGGAGGTGAGTGTTCTATTTTGCCGATTATGTAAAAATAAGGCTCTTGAGATAACGGCAAAAATTAACTCTGAGTCGCGTTCGAGCCTATCCCTTCTATCTAAAAGCGACAGAATACTCGTACCCTGAGAGTGAGATTCTCCGTTAAAAAACTCGCCAAAAAGCGGGTTGAATTCTGGGAATAGATTCGGCAATGCCCGACATTGTGCTAACACCTTGAAAAATGCCAGCGGACGATCTGTGACCATCGCTCTTTGAAATTCGGACCAAACTCTCTCCGCTTTTAGTTCCGCGAGTTGGTCTTTAGCCACCATCTCCATCATTATGGTGATCGTTTCGTCCGCAATAGAAAAGTTAAGTTTAGCTGCAAATCTTGCGCCACGTAGAATCCTCAAGGGATCTTCTAAAAACGCTTCGGTTACATGTCTGAGGATACATTTCCTTAAGTCATTAAGTCCGCCGTACGGGTCGATTATATTACCCGATTCATCTGATGCCATGGCATTTACGGTGAAGTCCCTTCTCGATAAGTCTTCTTCTAATGTGACTGACTCATGGGCTATCGTTTCAAAACCAAGGTAACCCT
>CAJWTO010000085.1 GCA_913047675.1 uncultured Pseudomonadota bacterium
AACGTCATGGTGCAGTAAGTGTAATGCAATACCGTGATGACGGCTTTTTACCTCAGGCTGTGCTCAACTATTTGGTACGACTAGGATGGGCTCATGGTGATCAGGAAATATTTTCTCTAAGTGAAATGATTGAATATTTTAACCTTGATGCCATAGGGCAGTCAGCCTCTGCTTTTAATACGGATAAGCTAATATGGCTAAATCAGCACTACATGAAAACGATGCCAGTGAGTGAAGTGGCTACCTTCGCAAAATGGCATTTTGAAGAGCAGGATATTGGCTTAAACAATGGCCCGACACTTGAAAATGTAGTAGCCATTCAGGCTGACCGGGTAAAAACATTAAAAGAAATGGCACAAATCAGTCGTTATTTTTACGAAGACTTCACCGAATTTGATGAGAAAGCAGCTAAAAAACATCTTCGACCGGTCGCTAAAGAGCCATTAATAGAGGTAAGCAAAAAGTTGATGGCTATTGAAACCTGGTCACCTGAAAATATTCAGGCTGCGATAAATGCTACTGCTGAAGATCTCGGTGTAGGAATGGGTAAAATAGGGATGCCACTGCGAGTAGCCGCGACCGGCGGCGGCAATTCTCCGTCTTTGGATGTAACGCTAAATCTGCTGTCAAAGCAAAAGGTTGAGCAAAGAATCGACAAAGCGGTTAGTTTTATATCAAACAGAGAAAATTCTTAGTTTTTGTCAAAAAAACCGTTGACAGGGCAGTGGGGTATGCCTAGAATGCGCCCCGCTGTCACGGAACAACGTGCTCTATTTGTAGTATATTAGTAACGTAGACTTTGGGGCCATAGCTCAGCTGGGAGAGCGCTTGCATGGCATGCAAGAGGTCGGCGGTTCGATCCCGCCTAGCTCCACCAGAAAAAAGTTAGAAAATGTGTGTCCCCATCGTCTAGAGGCCTAGGACACTGCCCTTTCACGGCGGCAACAGGGGTTCGAATCCCCTTGGGGACGCCAATAAAACTTGCGCTTTCCGCTCCTTGATAAGGGGCGGAAGGCGTTTGACTGTCGGGTGATGATGCAGGTGGGCGTACCGTTTAGGTGGCCTTGTTCGCGTGTACTGCCTGGGGGTAGCTCGTTTGAGCGACAATCTGTTCACGGTAGGCTCGTAAAACGCTCGGATATTCGCACTCGCAATGATCTGCCCAATCTAGGGTACTGACCATCATGATGTCTGCTCCAGTGAGCTTAGTTCCTAGAAGGAACGTCCGACCATCTTTTATTCTCTCTGCGGCGGCGAGCGCCATCCGGGTAAAATAGGCTCGCGCGGCTGCGCATGCGGTAGGCGCGTAGCCATATATATGAGGCAGTCCTTCGTGTCGTCGCAACACATACAGTGAAGTAGCATCTAGCTCTGTTGAAATGAAGGACATCCACTCATGATATGCAGCGATGGAGCGGATATCCCGAGGTAAGAGGCTCCTCTCGGTCGAATCGTATTTAGTGGCCAAGTAATTAATTATTGCCGAGCTCTCACTAACCGTAGTATCACCATCTACCAACGTAGGTATTTTACCGGTTATGTTTAATTTTCTATATTCGGCGCTCGCAGTGGGCGCGGTTCTAGTTTCTAATGGTCGTGTTTTGTAAGGCAGTGCAAGCTCGATGAGAGCCCAGTGAATCCTGAATGTTCTGGGTGTGCCTACTCCCCAAAGAGTCCGGTCATGCATTTGCTACCATTCCTTTATTTGCTTTTCCTTAAACACGTCTCTCAGCCATAAGAGAGAGGTATAACCATAAAAATGATGATGATTAGTTTTGGAGATTTGAACATGAAGTTCTCCTTCGCAAAATGATTAATTCTTGTTAATCTGTTGAATCACTTTGTGATCGAATAAGCTGACGTTATCGTAATATATGTTCAGTCTAGAAGGTATGATTTTTTACCGAGTGACACGCTAGATTGCTTGATCAGGCGGTCTTTCTCGATAGAAATTGTCTTGGGTGAGGAGAAATAGATGTCGAAATTGAAAGATTTTGGAATTGCTTTTGATGAGAAATCTTTAGGATTCAATCCTGAAGAGCTTCGTGGAAAGTATAGAGCCGAGCGTGATAAACGAATTAGGACGGACGGTAATAATCAGTATAAGGAGACAGCTGGAGACTTCTCTAAATATGTGGATGATCCTTATGCGGATAAAGAATTTAATCGAGTTCCACTAACCGATCATTCTGATGTAGTGATTATTGGGGGTGGTTTGGGCGGACTAGTTTCGGGGGCACGCTTTCGAGAGATTGGTACTGAGAAAATTCGGATTATTGAGAAGGGCAGTGACTTTGGTGGTACATGGTATTGGAACCGATACCCTGGAGCTATGTGTGATGTGGAATCTTATATTTATCTGCCCCTGTTAGAAGAAATGAACTATGTACCGATCGAAAAGTATACCCACGCGCCGGAAATTCTGTCGTACTGCAAAAAATTGGCAGACCATTATGACTTATACAAAGATGCGTGCCTTCAAACTGAGGTAACGGAAATCAAATGGGATGAAAGTTCGGCCGTCTGGTTGATAAATACTAACCGCGGAGATGTTATGACTGCGACGTCCGTTGTTATGTCCAATGGTCCGCTGAATCGGCCAAAACTACCTGGAATTGAAGGGATAAACGAATTCGAAGGCCATACTTTTCACACTAGTCGGTGGGATTACGACTACACGGGTGGATCTTCAGAGGGCGGCTTAATTGGGTTGGAAAATAAGCGAGTAGGTATTATTGGTACCGGCGCGACCGCAGTGCAGTGTATTCCTCATCTAGGTGCATCGGCCAAAGAACTTTTTGTGTTTCAACGCACTCCATCATCGATCGATATTAGAAATAATCGAGAGACAGATCCTGAATGGGTGAAGAATCTTACGCCAGGTTGGCAAAAGCGAAGAATGGAAAACTTTAATAGCTTGGTAAGTGGCGGTTTAGAAAACGAGGATATGGTTGGTGATGGGTGGACCGAAATCTACAGAAATCTTACTGGAATGCTGCCGCCGGATGGCTTTGAGCAGCTATCAGAAAAAGATATGGGGCTAGCTACTGAATTAGCAGATTTTAAAAAGATGGAATCAATTAGAAATCGGGTCGATAGCGTGGTCAAAGATAAAGAGACTGCTGATGCTTTAAAGCCGTACTACCGACAATTTTGCAAGCGTCCCTGTTTTCACGATGAGTATCTCGAAACGTATAACAGGGAAAATGTTAAGTTGGTAGATACTCAGGGTTTAGGGGTCGACAAAATTACAAAAAATGGTGTAGTGGTCGACGGTAAAGAATATGAACTTGATTGCCTGATTTTTGCTACAGGATTTGAGGTTGGAACCTCCTACACTCGACGATCTGGATATGAGGTTATTGGGAAAAACGATCTAAAGCTGAGCGATAAATGGAAGGATGGACCGAAAACTTTTCAGGGTATGTTCTCTCATGGTTTTCCTAATTGCTACTTTTTAGGAGTTATCCAGAGTGCGCTAACTACTAACTTTGTTCACTTACTAATGGAACAAACTAAGCATATCGCACACGTTGTAAAGTACGGCGGGGATCATAATACCAAGCTAGTAGAGCCAACCTTAGAGGCGGAAGAAGAGTGGGTCGCCTTAATCAAGCGAAATGCGCACCGAGGAGAGCGTTTTTTCGCTGAGTGTACCCCAGGTTACTATAACAACGAAGGTAACCATGATAAAAGTAACGGATTTTTATCTAACGCATATGGGAAAGGGCCTGTGGCCTTTTTTGACCTTCTGCAAAATTGGAAAAAATCGGGAACTTATGAGGGACTAATGATTAATGATCGAGTCGAGGAAATTAGGTAAGTATCAATCATAGCAGTTGAATGTTGCGCCGCGATAAAAGCCTCGGTGAGGCCAAATAAAGCTTTGTCAGCCGTTCGAAAGTGATCTAAACTAGATGAAGTCGGACGGCGTTTGGAAACTGAGGTTTGATGTAATACAGGGGTTACTTAGTGAAATCACTCAATCGTTTGGTTATGTGCTTATTATCATTTCTAGTTACCGGCTCAATAAGCGCGGATGAGCCGGGCATGGCTGAAGAAGCTGGGAAGCAATTGTTTCGTGCGGCGGCTAGTGGTGACGTTAGCCAAGTATTGCAAGCAGGGACAAGTAATCTAACTGGTAAGGCTCAAACTTTGGCAGAGGGTACTTTACTCAGCCTGTTTCCAACGGCTGAAGTCGAAATTACTTGGAATGATGAGCAGGAGCTTGAAGGTAGCTTGTTAATTCTGGCACCTTTGCTCGAAAGTGCTGACAACACTGAGTTGATGTTTATGCAAGCCAGTGCGTCGCAGTATGATCGTAGAACTACGGTTAACCTTGGTCTCGGAGCAAGGCATCTAGCTATGGGTGATAAGTTACTAATTGGCGTGAACGCGTTTTATGATCACGAGTTTCCTTTTGACCATCAGCGAGTGTCGGTCGGTGCTGAACTCAGGACTACCGTGTGGGAGATCAATGCTAACTACTACTGGGGCACTAGTGGATGGAAGTTAGGTCGTGCAGGTGCCCTTTCTCAAGAGCGTGCCATGGATGGATTCGATATTGAATACGGCATGCCATTGCCTTATTTGCCCCGTACAAAAATTTACGGTACTTATTTTAGATGGTCTTCTAGCCCAGGTACTAAAGGCGACAACGGTTGGCAAGGATCGCTCGAATCCGAGATACTTGATGGCGTGAATCTCAAAATGGGGCATCGCTATTATAGCGACATGAACGACGAAGTTTTTGCCGCAATAGAAGTCGACGTGGTTGATTTGATGACTACCAATGGCAGCGATAAGCCCTTTGTTTCGAATGTCGCTTGGGAGTTGGCGAGCATGAAAGAAGAGCGTTATGCTAAGGTGCGAAGAGAGAATCTCATTAGGAAAGAGAAGCGGACGGTCAATGCTGACTTTGTAGTAACGGTGAGTGGATTCTAGCGTTACGTAGAAGTGTAAAAACTGAAAACGCGCTTCCTGCGCGTTTTTTTATTTTGATAAACTAAAATGCTACTCTACGTATCAGGTAAATGTCTCTCTATGTTATTGAACCTGTTAGCCAGGAGGGCAGTTTCCCAGTCCAGGCTGACAGACCGATAAATAAGACAGGTACCCGAGCCAGAATTTTCGTGATTCCATGTCGACGGGAGCCCCATCGTCGGTAGAAAAAGGTTCTGTTCGCCAGCTCTTCCGCAGAATATAAAAATTTTCTTTTCCTGAAATAGCGCGAATAATACTAAATTCTCCAAGACCATTCTGAGTGCTAGCGCCGCAAAAAACCATGAGGCCCAAAGTCGGATATTGATGCGAAACGCCGCTGAGCGCTATCGGCTTAATGTCAAAATCTGCACATGATCTTGATAAATGATCCACCACTCGAGTCACCATTTCATCTAGATCGGCATCTGGTATGTTGACCAATTGCTGAACCGATAATAATTCCTTCCAGTCTTTCTCGGTAGATCCATTAGGGGCATATTCCGTAGTAGAAAGGTTATCCACTCTATCTGTGAAGATTTGCTGCCAGCCGTCCGGTTCAATGAACAGTAGCCTCTCAGCATCATCTTGAAGTATTTCCTGAGATGAAACACTTATAGTTGTCACTGTCGTGAAAATTATCAGTAGTGAGTTGATTATTTTGAGCATACAGTCGCACCTATGATTTCTCTGTTCCGTTAAAAGCTGCAGTATAACTGGGAAATCGGCGGTCCTCCATCGTTTGGGTAAGCTTTATTCTTCTTCGATTAAAAATAAATTGGAACATCTGCTACCGTATCTGGTAACTTTATACTTTAAAGATAGTTTCGCAATCGGAGTTAAGTCGGAATTTAGAGAATGCTGCGAGATTAAAACTTACCATTAAATATTACGATTTTAAGGAGAGAATAATATGGCTCTTGATCAAACAACAGACGCCTTGCTACAGAACATAGCGGCCCAAGGTGGTCCGGCACTGCATGAAATGCCGGTAGATACTTGTAGGGATGTCTTTTTACAACTAGTGCAAAGTTTAGGGGGTGAGGTGATTCCAATTCACGATAGTAGCGATAGAACTATTCCTGGGCCAGATGGTGATATCCCAGTGCGTGTTTACACCCCACGTGACGTGGGAGGAGAAAAGCTACCAGTACTCGTCGTGTATCACGGAGGCGGCTGGGTGATTGGTGACTTAGAGACCCATGACAATCAATGTCGGTATCTTTCAAATGAGGCAGATATGATTGTTGTTGCGGTGGATTACAGGCTGGCACCCGAGCATAAATTTCCCGCAGGTGTTAATGACTGTATCAATGCAACCGAATGGGTGATTGCTAACGCAGAAACTCTGGGAGGTGACCCGTCTAAGGTCGCTGTCACAGGTGACAGCGCAGGGGGCAACATGGCCGCGGTAGTGGCTCAGCAACTGAAAGGAAAAATCAGATTTCAGTTGCTTGTGTATCCAGCTACAGATTTCTCTGAAACTGTCTATCCATCAAGAGAAGAGTTTGGAGGCGGTGAATACTTTCTCTCTATGGAGGATATGGCTTGGTTTGGCGGTTTGTTAGTGAACGAGCCTAGTGAGTTACTTGGAGAAACTGCATCCGTCATGGCGAGGAAAGATTTAAGTGGGCTAGCACCAGCCTTAACAATCACAGCGGGTTACGATCCTCTGAGAGATGAAGGTAAGGCGTATGCCGATAGACTTCGTGAGGCGGGCGTCTCGTCAGAATACAAGTGCTTTGATGGGACTATTCATGGTTTCACTCTTTTCCCTGGAGCATTGGAGGCAGGTAAAGAAGGACTTTCTCTTATGGTCCGTAGCTTAAAAGCCGCGGTAGCCTAACGCGGTTAGGAAAGCGCATGTGGCTGAAAAGTCTCATGCGCTTTCACTTGTTTTTTTAGACGGAGGGGAGTATGTCGAATAAAATTGACATTAAAGAGTCCGATGCTTTGCTAAAGACTACCCGGTCAGTGCGGCTCAGATTGGATTTTGAAAAAACGGTACCCGATGAGGTCATAAAAGATTGTATCACTGTGGCCTTGCAGGCGCCTTCGCAAACTAATACACAACAATGGCATTTTGTCGTGGTTACCGACCGTGGGCTCAGAGAGAGATTAGGTGATATTTATCGTGACACGTTTGATAAGTATTGGGCCGAGTCTGCTGAAAAGTCTGATGGCAGTATTGAAAATTACTCCGGTGGAGATCAGCGGATGATTGACTCGGCGCTCTATTTAAGAGATAACTTTCATAAGGCGCCGGCGCATGTTCTTTTCTGCGCCACCGGTAATTTGCCTGAGATGCCTCTTTTTGAACAAGCGTCAGCGTATGGCTCGATTATGCCTGCAGCTTGGTCTTTTATGCTGGCAGCTAGGTCACGAGGATTGGGAACCTGCTGGACATCTGTCCATCTTAAAGAATCTCAGAAAGTTGCTGATGTTTTAAATCTTCCGGATAACTTAACTCAGGCCGTACTGATGCCAGTGGCTTATTATTCTGGTGCGGGCTTTCGTGAAGCATCTCGGTTGCCACTTGACGAGGTTTTACATTGGAACGGCTGGTAGACTTGTTAGAGTAGTTTAAGCGTCAGCACCTAAAATAATTTTCTCTGCCAATAAAGTAGGATTTGTAAAACATACCTCGTGACTGCCCGACAATTGAATAAGCCGGAAAAATCCTAGTTTCTCTGACAGTCGAGGATGCCAGTTCATGGCGTGCGGGAAACATGTATCCTCTGTTGCGTTAATGTAAGTCTTGCCGATCGTCATCTCCGAAGGATCCTTGGAGAGTGAAATTTTGTCCTCAAAGGTTTTTAACGGGTGTGAATTCAGGCTTTTGTAGGTACTTGAAGCCATCTCGTGCGTCGCGTCATTGATAAACCGTTCTCGCCAAATGGGATAAGGTAAGAGTACAGAGCCATCAGGCTTTAGAGCTTCTTTCCATAATGTTAAAAATTCAGGAGGAACTAGATCATTGAGTGATTCACCATTTACTGGGACAAAAGCGTTCCAGTAAATTAGCCGCCGAATTGAGTTAGGTATGCGATCAGCCACTGCAGTGATGACCATCCCAGCATAGCTGTGCCCAACTAAAACGAAGTCCGATAAGCCTTGTTTATCGATAAATTTTAGAAGAGAGGTTGTCGCCTCCTCTAATCCCGCAGACTTATCATCATTTTTTCCATTACCCTTCAGCGTTGGTAGTAAAACCTCGTGCCCAAAGCTTCTAATATGCTTAGCCACTGGCTCCAAATGATTGCCTGAGTGCCAAGCGCCATGTACCAATACGAAGGTTGTCAAAGGCGTTTCCTTTTATTTTGTATTTACAAATGTTTGGTGCGTTTGTTCCGATATTATAGAGAGATTACGCATTTAGCACATCGTTCAAGTGACCAAGTTTCGTAAAAAAAAGTCTTTAAACTAAAATAATACTAAAAAATTGGCCTTAATTTCGACGAATCAGCTATTTATATCAAATGAAAGCTATAAAAATACTCATTTTGCCCATATAATTTCGCCGATTCTAGGTTAATGAGTGCATATCAGTGTTTTGATACAAAGATACGCTCAGGATTTTTCCAACAATATTTAAAATAATTACTCGATTTGTGAGAGCAAATAGTAATGCAGCTTTTTAGAGGCTTGAAATGACAGATCTTACGCTTTATCGAAACATTGGGATTTTTGCGCACGTTGACGCGGGTAAAACCACTACTACTGAGCGGTTTCTCAAACTCACTGGGAAAATACATAAAATTGGTGAGGTGCATGATGGTGCCGCGACTACTGATTTTATGGATCAAGAACAAGAACGAGGTATTA